>NZ_JALLIZ010000010.1:0-247222 GCF_023242345.1 Pseudomonas sp. MWU12-2037
TCTGGCGCCGGAAATGTCGCAAGACTCGCGGGCCTCATCGCCGGCAAGCCGGGAGCATACGAGAATGCAGACCGTTTCCTGACAAATTGACAAGGTTATTTTTGAGCCGGAACACTAGAATAGCCCCCGTCTTTTACAGAACCTGAGCCCATTTATGCCGGATCCGGTTGACCCTTCAAAGGTGTCGGAACTTCCCCTGGACACGCTGGTGGCCTGTCACGAGTGCGACCTGCTGATGCGCAAGCCCCAGCTCGGCCTTGGCGAAAAAGCCCAGTGCCCACGCTGCGGCTACGAGCTCTACGCCCATCGGCACAATGTCGTCGAACGTAGCCTGGCCCTGGTACTCGCCGCACTGCTGTTGTACATCCCGGCGAACTTTTTACCCATCATGCAGCTCAATCTTCTGGGCCGGACCTCCGACGATACGGTCTGGAGCGGCGTACTGGGCCTTTACCATACCGGCATGTCCGGCATCGCCGTGGTGGTGTTCCTGTGCAGCATGGGTATCCCTTTGCTCAAGCTGCTCTGCCAGTTGGCCGTGCTGTTGAGCATTCGCTGGGATATCGGGCGCAGCTATGGCTTGTTGCTGTACCGCATTTACCACCACCTGCGCGATTGGGGCATGCTTGAGGTCTATCTCATGGGCGTGCTGGTGGCGATTGTCAAACTCGCCGACCTGGCGGAGCTGAGCCTCGGATTGGGCCTGGCCTGCTTTGTCGGTTTGCTGTTGGTCCAAGTAATGCTGGAGGTGGTCATGTCGCCCCACCAGATCTGGCAGGCGTTATCGGGAGAGGACGAACATGCGGGCGATTGATGCAGGCATCCTGATCTGTACGGAATGCCACGAGTTGAACCGCCAGGAAGAGGACAGCGACGAGCAGGTCTGTACCCGCTGCGGTGCGGCTGTGCACCCACGGCGCCCCAACAGCCTGATGCGTACCTGGGCCTTGTTGCTGACCTCGGCGATTCTCTATATCCCGGCCAATATGTTGCCGATCATGACCGTCAGTTCCCTGGGCAAGGGCGATCCCAGTACCATCATGTCCGGTGTCATCACCCTGGTGCAGCACGGTATGTTTCCCATTGCCGCCGTGGTTTTTGTCGCCAGTATTCTGGTACCGACGTTCAAACTGGTGGGCATCGCCCTGCTCTTGTTCTCGGTGCAGCGCCACCAGCCGCTGTCGGCCCGGCAGCGGATCATCATGTACCGCTTTATCGAGTTCATTGGCCGCTGGTCAATGTTGGATATCTTTGTGATCGCCATTCTGGTGGCGGTCGTGAACTTTGGAAGAATTGCCAGCGTCGAAGCCAATCTCGGCGCGATAGCCTTTGCCAGTGTGGTGATCTTGACGATGCTTGCCGCAGTAACCTTCGATCCCCGACTCATCTGGGACAACACGGAGTCGGACGACGACCATGAGTGATTTGCCAAAAGCCAAAACCCGTCCGGCCTCGAACTGGTCGGCCGTCTGGGTCCTGCCGCTGATTGCCCTGATCATCGGCGGCTGGCTCGGCTGGCGTGCCTATAACCAGACCGGCATTGAAATCCAGGTGCGCTTCGAAAGCGGCGAGGGCATCCAGGCCAACAAGACCGAGATCGTCTACAAGGGCATGCCCATCGGCAAGGTCAAGGGCCTGAGCCTGGATGTCGAAGGCTCCACCAAGGGGGTCGTCGCCACCATCGAGATGAACAAGGATGTCGAGTCGTCCCTGCGCACCAATACCCGCTTCTGGCTGGTCAAGCCGAGCGTGACCCTGGCGGGGATCACCGGCCTGGATACCCTGGTGTCCGGCAACTACATCGCGGTCAGCCCCGGGGATGGCGAACCGGAGCGCAAGTTCAAGGCGTTGAACCAGGAACCGCCGCTGTCGGACCTCAAGCCGGGCCTGCATATCACCATCAGGGCCGACCGCCTGGGCTCCCTGAACCGTGGCAGCCCGGTGTTCTACAAGCAGATCCAGGTCGGCCAGATCAAGAGTTATGCACTCTCGGCGGACCAGAACATGGTCGAGCTCAAGGTCTTTATCGAGCCGACCTACGCCAACCTGGTGCGTAAACACACGCGTTTCTGGAACGCCAGCGGCATCAGCATCGACGCCAATTTGTCCGGGGTGAAGGTGCGCAGCGAGTCCCTGGCGAGCATCGTCGCCGGTGGTATCGCCTTCGCCACGCCGGAGAATCGCAAGGACAGCCCGCCCACCGACCCGAGCCTGCCGTTCCGCCTTTATGAGGATTTCGACGCCGCCCAGGCCGGGATCCGCGTCAAGGTGAAACTCAGCGACTTCGAGGGGTTGCAGGCCGGGCGTACGCCGGTGATGTACAAAGGTATCCAGGTCGGCAGCCTGAAAACCCTGAAGATCGACCCCGACCTGACCAGCGCCAACGCCGAGTTGACCCTCGATCCGCTGGCCGAGGATTACCTGGTGGACGGTACCCAGTTCTGGGTGGTCAAGCCGTCGATTTCCCTGGCCGGTATCACCGGGATCGAGGCCCTGGTCAAAGGCAACTACATCGCCATTCGCCCCGGCGACAAAGGCGGTCACCCGCAGCGTGAGTTCGAGGCCCGGGCCAAGGCGCCGCCACTGGATCTGCGCTCCCCGGGGCTGCACATGGTGCTCTTTACCGACAACCTGGGTTCCCTGGATGTCGGCAGCCCGGTGCTCTACCGCCAGGTGAAAGTCGGTTCGGTACAGAGCTACCAGTTCTCCCGCACGCGCAAGCAAGTGATTATCGGCGTCCATATCGAGAAGGAATATGAAAACCTGGTCAACGCTTCGAGCCGTTTCTGGAACGCCAGTGGCATCACCCTCAGCGGTGGCCTGACCGGTGGCATCCAGGTGAAGAGTGAGTCCCTGCAAAGCCTGATGGCCGGTGGTATCGCCTTCGAGACCCCACTGGACAAAGCCCCGTTGCAAAAACGCATTCCGCGTTTCCGCCTGTTCCCCAACCATGACGAGGCGCAGCAGCAAGGCACCCTGATCACCATTCGGGTCGATCGCGCCGACGGCCTGCGCAGTGGCACGCCGATCCGCTTCAAAGGCCTGGATGTGGGCAAGATCGAAAGTGTCGACCTGAGCGATGACCTGCAATCGGTGTTGCTGTCGGCGCGGATTACCGAAGTGCCGGAGCGTATCGCCCGGGTTGGCAGCCAGTTCTGGGTGGTGAAACCGGAGTTGGGCCTGATCAAGACCGCCAACCTGGAAACCCTGGTTACCGGGCAGTACCTCGAAGTGCAGCCGGCAACGAAGAAACTCGGGGTGCAGAAGGATTTTGTCGCGCTCAAGGAACCGCCGGATGCGGCGGTGCCGCAAGCCGGGTTGAGCCTGACCCTGAGCGCCGCGCGACGTGGTTCGCTGAAGGAAGGCGTGCCGGTGACCTACCGCGAGGTGACGGTGGGCAAGGTGACCGGGTATGAGCTGGGAGCGACCGCCGACCGGGTGTTGATCCATATCCTGATCGAGCCCCGTTATGCTTCGCTGGTGCACACCGGCAGCCGGTTCTGGAACACCAGCGGGTTTGGTGTCGACTTCGGCTTGTTCAAAGGCGCGACGGTGCGTACCGAATCGCTGGAGACGCTGATCCAGGGCGGGATCGCCTTTGCCACGCCGGATGGCGAGCGCATGGGCGCGGCGGCGCGGCCGTTGCAGACCTTCCCGCTGTTCGACAAGTTCGAGGATGAATGGCTGACCTGGGCACCGAAGATCAGCCTCGGTAAATAGCATCGCCTTTGTAGGGCTTGCTGGCGATGACGGCTGGTCAGGCGATGCAAGGCTCACTGGCCTCATCGCCAGCAAGCTGGCTCCTACAGGGGGCGACAGTATTTCTCCCGCCAAAATGAAAAGGCCGCGATCAATGATCGCGGCCTTTTGCTTTACAGCCTCTGGAGTCAGACCTCGTCCAGCTCCGGTTCCGCCGCTTCGCTCGGCACCGTTGCCCGGACCTCATCGTGCCGGCGGATGTACTTCCAGTCCGCTTCGTCGATATAGATCCCGTTCGGTCCGCTGCCGCCTTCAAGGTCGATGGCTACGTGGGCCGACACCTGCGGCTTCACGCTCGCCAGGATCGGCACGAAGCCCAGTTGCAGGCTGGTCTCCAGCAACGCCGCCTGGTTGCGTTCGTCGATGTCCGCGGCCTCGTCGAGGTAGTACGGCAGACGCACGCGCCCGGCCTGGTCGCGGTCCATCAGGTGCAGCAACAGGTACATGTTGGTCAGCGCCTTGATGGTCATGGTCGTCCCGTTGGACGCCGCGCCGTCGATATCGGTGTGGATCACCGGCTGGCCGTTGACCTTGGTGATCTCGAACGCCAGCTCGAACAGGTCCTTCAAGCCCAGCTGGTTGTGGTTTGCCGCCACCAGCCGCGCCAGGTATTCCTTGGCCTCTTCGTTCTTGTTGTCCTGATCGGCACTCTGGCTCAGGTCGAACACCGACAGGGTTTCGCCTTCCTCGTACTGGCCGGCACTGTGGATGATCTGGTCGATATGCTTGAGCGCGTCCTTGTTCGGCGCCAGCACGATACGGAAGCTCTGCAGGTTGGAGACCTGGCGCTTGTTGATCTCGCGGTTGAACAGCGCCAGCTGGTGTTCCAGGCTGTCGTAGTCGCTGCGGATATTACGCAGGGTCCGGGCGATATCGGTCACCGCCGCACGGCGGGCCTTGCCCAGGGTCAGGGCTTCGTCGGTGCGGTGGTCATAGGCGTTGATCAGCAGTTGCAGGCGACGCTCGATGTCGTCCTCGCTGTCGAACTTGGCCACGCCCTTGAGGCGCACCTGGGCGTACAGCGCATCGATCTGCCCGTCGGCCCGCTGCAAGCCCTGCCAGCTGTCCTGGTAGTCGTTGAGCAGCGGCAGCAGGTTGTCCATGGAGTCGTCGATCGGATCCATGAACGGCGTGCCGAACGGCAGGTCGGCCGGCAGCAGCTGGCGACGGCGCAGGGCGTCGTCGAGGGTGCGCTGCTTGGCTTCCATATCGCCGATCTGCCGGCCCACCAATTGCAGCTTGGCCGACAGTTGCTGGACGCGTTCGGTGAAGGCATCGCTGGAGCGCTTCAGTTCATCCTGCGCGGCTTCCAGTTGGGCCAACTGTTCCAGCTTGTCGCCTTCCTCGGCGCTCAGGGTCTGGGCGCGACGGAAGTCTTCCAGGGCTTTCTGCGCGTCCAGCACCTGCTGGTACAGCGCTTCGGTCTGGGTCTTGCTCGCGGCCCGGTCGGCGGCGACGGCCTGCTGGGTTTTCAGTTGCTTGAGCTCTTTCTCCAGGCGCTCTTTCTGGTCACGCAATGCAGCACGATCGGCCAGAGCTTGTAGCGCCGGCGGCTCGATATGGGACAGGTCGATGGACAGGCCCGGCACTTCGAAACGCTCGCCCTTGAAGCCGTCGAGGATCAGTTCCATGGACTTGACCCACTCGCCTTCCTCGTCCAGGGCAATGCCGTGCTCGCCCAGGGGCAGGCTGAACAGGGCGCTATTGAACAGGCGCATCAGGCGCTCGACATCCTGTTGCGAGAACTCTTCGCGCAGCCGTGCATAGCTGTTGTTGTCGGCGTGATCGAGTTGCTGTTTCACCGACTTCAGGCGTTTTTCCAGGTCGCGCAGACGTTCTTCCAGGTCCTCGGCGCTGAACTGCCGGGACTGGGCCAGGGCGCCGGCCAGTTCGTCGTGGGCATCCTTGGCCGCCAGCAGTTGCTGCTCCAGCACCTTCACATCGTTGACCAGGGCGAAGCGATTCTTGAGTACCGACAGCTCGCCGAGCCAGCGTTGCAGGTCGCTGATTTCCCGCTCCAGGCGCATCAGCTCCTGGGTGCTGCTGCGCTGGTCGTTCTGCAAGGCGTCCTGTTCATTACGGTAATGCTCGGACTGGATGACCAGCTCTTCCTTGCGCGCACCGGCATAGTCCGACCAGGTACCGAGCAACGAGTCCAGCAGCGGTGAAATACGGTGCAGTTTGCCGCGCAGCACATCGCGCTGGCGTACCCCCGCGGCCAGCGCCTCGACCAGGGGGCCGGCGGCCACCATGGCGTTGTAGTCCTGCTCCATGCGCCGCACATCGCGGAAGGCTTCCTCGCAGGCGGCGATATAGTCGACGCTGCCGGAACGCAGGCTGTGCTCGAAGGCATCGAGGAACAGCTGCTTGAGCTTGGCGGCGGTGATCTCGCGCATATGCAGCAGGTTGATGAACAAGGCGCGGAAGGTCTTCAGGCTCTGTTCGCTGGTGGAGCGCAGCGGGATCAGCGTCAGGTCCAGCGGAATCGAAGTATGACCGCCGACCAGCAGCCGACGCAGTTCATCGGGCTTGAGCTCGTAGGCTTTCAGGCCGTTGCGCTCAAGGTTGTTGAACAGTTCCTTCTGGCGCAGGCAGGTGTCGTCCTTCTGGTAATGCGCCAGGTCCAGGCGTCCGGCATAGGCGAAGAACTGGTGGCCGAAACCGCCGCCCGGGCCGCGTCCGACCACACCGATCACGTGGGGACCGTGGGGCAGGGCGACTTCGACGAGGATGTAGCTGGTGTCGCTGGCGAAGTAGAAGCGCCGCGACTGTTCCAGGCTGTACTTGCCGAAGCTCATGTCCGACATGCGCGCCAGGATCGGGAACTGCAAGGCGTTGATCGAGGCCGATTTACCCAGGTTGTTCGCGCCGTACACCGACAGCGGATGTTCCAGGGGAAACAGGCCGAGGCTGTAGCCGGCGGTGTTCAGCAGGGCGAAGCGGCGAATACCGTAGCGTTCCTGGCTCATGCGTCCATCTCCTGTTGCTCGGCGGCAATGGCCCGGGCCAGCGCGTCTTCTTCACTTTCTTCGGTGGGCTCGACGAATTCGCTGAGGTCCAGCGGGTCATCGGTTTCCAGCAATTTTTCGTCGCTGTCGTCATCCACCAGCACCGGCGTCGGCAACGGCAGCACGCTGTGCAGGCTGGCGGCCATGTCGCGGTCCTGCTGGACCGACAGGCAGACGTCGAGGAAGCGGTGCATCGGTGGCAGGAAGCGGAACAGGCCGGGTTCTTCGAGGGCGAAGCCGAGCTGGGTCATGCGGCGCATGATCTTCTCTTCCAGCTCTTCCTGGGTGGTGACTTCGGCCTGGACGAACAGGTCGCGGTATTTCTCCAGCAGCGACGGCAGTTCGTCACGACCGAGGCTGCCGCCATCGAGCACGGCCACCGGGTCGCGGCCCTGGTCGGCGAGGTGTTCCACCAGGATGAAGGTGAACAGCGCCAGGCGCTGGGCGGTCTTGTTCACCTGGGCGGCGGCATTGTCCGGGACGAAGTAGTAGAAACCGCGGGTGTCGCAGACCAGCTCGAAGCCCAGGGCCTTGAACAGGGTGCGGTACTGGTCCTGGCAGTTGGACAGTTGGGCGTACAGCTCCGGGTCGCGGCGGCTGATGTGGTAACCCTTGAACAGCTCGCGAAAGATCGGCGCCAGCTGGGACAGTTCGGAAAGATCAAGATGCATGGGCTGTGCTCGCGGAATTTTCGCCGGCTTCTTCGACACGCGAGAGCAGGGCGAAGGAGCGCAGGCTGACCTGGTGCTCCTGGGTGTGGTAGTCGCGGCGTTCGAGGCGCTCGCGCTGGAAACGTTTTTCCCGCGACAGGCGCGAGAACCAGTAGAGCAATTCGTCGGTGGCGCCGTCCGGCTCCTGCTCCAGCAGCCAGCTCATCAGGTCCGGCATCGGCAGGGCGTCGCTGCAGCGTTCGAGCATTTCCTTGACCGTGCGCGGCGCCCGTGGCGACTCGCCGCCCTTGGACGACTTGTGCGCCTTGGGGAAACGCGACGGCTTGGCTTCGAAGCGGGCCAGGGCGTAGACATAGGCCTCGACCTGGCCGGAGCTGCCGAGAAAGGTGCTTTGCGGGCGGGTGAACATCGGCATCGCCGCTTGCGGCACGGCGTCCAGCCCTTTGCGGCGGATCACCGACAGGGCCAGGGCCGCGCCACGGGTCACGGCGTTGTGCCGGCGGGCTTCTTCACGCAGCGGCAGCAGCAGTTCGCGGGCATGGCGCAGGGTCAACTGGGCGCTGGTCTGCATTTCCAGGATCCGCGCATGGGTGCGCAGCAGCATGTCGTCGTCCACCAGGTGGCCAAGACGTTGCTGTTCGCTGAGCATGCGCAACAGCACGTTCTCGACCTTGCGCACGCCCTGTTCGAAGGCGCCGTCGGCGTTCACCAGCTGGATCATCGGCTCGACGTATTCGTCCCAGGTCGCCAGGACCTCGGCGTAACGCTGGCGCAGCGGGATCTGCCGGTCGCTGGTCTTGGCCCGTTCGGCAACGGCCACCAGGGCCTGTTCGTCGTTGGCGAGCTTTTTCAGTACATCGCGCACACGCATGTCGAGCAGGCGCAGCTGGCGGGCCAGGTCGTTGCCGTCGCGGATATCGAAGGCATCCTGGATGTAACCGGCCAGGCGCTCGAGGTGGCGCAGGTAGGCTTCGATCTCCAGGCACAGGCCCAGGCGGTGTTCGCGGCGCAGGTAGGCGAGGAAGTCGTGGATCTGGGCATTGAGCTCGAAACGGTTCGGGCTTTTCGCCACGGGCACCAGGATATCGAGGCGAATCCACACGTCCAGCAGGCTGGTGATGTCCTGGGGCGTGCTGTCCAGCTGCTGGGCAGCCAGTTGCTGGCGCAGTTCACCGAGGCTCAGGGTGCCTTGGTCGAAGTGTTCGCACAGAGGCTCCAGAAGGGCCCAGTGCTCGGCGAGGGCGCGCAAGACGCGCTTGGGTTCGATCATGGGAGAGGCCGGCTGGTTGGCAAATTAAAAGGAGCGATTGTACTGCATCAAGCACCTGATTGACCCGCAGGTGATCGGAGGCTTGGCGTTCTTGCGATCAACTGCGGGCGATCTTCGCCGAAGGGCGGTAGAATCCCTGCTTCAACTTATCCACAGATGGCCGACCTTTGCTTATCGAGTCCCGCCGCCGCGCTTATCTGACCGCCATGCAGGTGGTCCACTGGTTGCCCCGCACCGAACTGCCGTTCGCCGCGCCGTCGCGGCCGGAGTTGTTTGTCGAGCCGGAGCCGTTGGTCGAGGTCCAGGCTCCCGTGCCTGAGGCGAGCAAGGCCGCTGAACCGGTGGCCAGGTCCGTCGAGCGGCCGAAGATCGAAGTGCCACGGCCCTCGCCGATCCAGCGCGCCGAAAGCAAGCCGGCGGTCGCTGTTGAAGAGGCGCCGGCCCCGGTCAAGGCGGTTCAGGTCCCGCCGCCGCGTTTCGCCCTGCAATTGTTGCGCGCCGGGCGTTGCCTGGTGCTGGTGGAGTTACCCACAGGCGAGGCGTTCCAGAGTCGCGACCCGGCCTACCTGTTGCTCAAGGACATGCTGCGCGCCGCCGGGCTGCCGGACAGCCCGCAGATTGTCGGCGAGCCGGTGCGCTGGCCGCTGCTGGTGCGCGGGAACCTCGACCAGGGCCCGGATGCGGCGCGGGACTTTGTCCAGGGCTTTGTCCAGGCCCGTCGGGAAGAGGGCGAGTGCGCCTGCCTGTGGCTGATCGGCCTGCCGGCGGTGCGTTTTGCCGGTGAAGCCAATGCC
Source organism: Pseudomonas sp. MWU12-2037 (assembly GCF_023242345.1). NCBI lineage: Bacteria > Pseudomonadati > Pseudomonadota > Gammaproteobacteria > Pseudomonadales > Pseudomonadaceae > Pseudomonas > Pseudomonas sp. MWU12-2037. The sequence goes on from NZ_JALLIZ010000010.1 coordinate 9,503, forward strand.
CAATCGTATAACCGTGAACTGCAGGTCGAAGGCCTGGGATCGGCCTGGGCGTTGCCCGGTCTGGAATTATTGATGGATGAGCCACAGCGCAAGGCTGATGTCTGGCAAGCCATGCGCCGGCTGATGGCGCGATGGAAAAGTAACGATGAGTGATGCGGTAAGTTTTCGCCCGATGACTGAGGCGGACCTGGATGCGGTCCTGAAGATCGAATACGCGGCGTTCAGCCATCCCTGGACCCGCGGGATTTTCCTCGATGGCCTGGGCAAGTACCAGATCTGGTTGATGTTCGAAGGCAGCCAGCAGGTCGGGCATGGCGTGGTGCAGATCATTCTCGATGAGGCGCACCTGCTCAATATCACGGTCAAGCCGGAGAGCCAGGGCCGTGGCCTGGGTTTGCGCCTGCTCGAACACCTGATGTCGCGGGCCCATGCGGCCGAGGCCCGGGAATGTTTCCTTGAAGTGCGCGACAGCAATCGGGCGGCCTTCCGCCTGTATGAGCGTTATGGTTTCAATGAGGTCGGACGCCGTCGCGATTACTACCCTGCGGTGGGTGGACGCGAAGACGCGGTGGTGATGGCGTGTACGTTGGTTGACTGAAGATTTTCCACGTGACCCCGAGCCGGGGTCGGGTGTCATAACTTCGGACTATCTTGAGGCGGCAGAGCATGAACGAACTACAGGATCTGATTGATAACAACGAGCGCTGGGCTGCTGCGATCAAGGAAGAAGACCCGGAGTTTTTCGCCAAGCTCGCGCGCCAGCAGACCCCGGAATTCCTCTGGATCGGCTGCTCCGATGCGCGGGTTCCGGCCAACGAGATCGTCGGCATGCTGCCGGGCGACCTGTTCGTGCACCGTAACGTGGCCAACGTGGTACTGCACACCGACCTCAATTGCCTGTCGGTGATCCAGTACGCGGTGGATGTGCTCAAGGTCAAGCATATCCTGGTTACCGGCCACTACGGTTGCGGCGGTGTGCGGGCTTCGATGCAGGATCGCCAGTTGGGCCTGATCGATGGCTGGCTGCGGTCGATTCGCGACCTGTACTACGAGAACCGCGAAGTGCTGGCGCAGTTGCCGACCGAGGAAGAGCGGGTCGACCGCTTGTGCGAGTTGAACGTGATCCAGCAGGTGGCCAACGTCGGGCATACCACCATTGTGCAGAATGCCTGGCACCGTGGGCAGAGCCTGTCGATCCATGGCTGCATCTACGGGATCAAAGATGGGCGCTGGAAGAGTCTGAACGCCACCATCAGCGGCATCGAGCAGTTGCCGCCGCAGTACCGGTTACGGCCGGTGGATGCGCTCTGAAGTCCTGCTGATACCGCGAGCTTTGTAGGCGGAGGTTCTTAAGGCTTGCGTCGTTTGAGCTGACGTCTTCGCGGGCAAGCCCTGCTCCTACAGTCCTCTGTCGGTCACCGATTTTGTGTACGACACAAACCTGTAGGAGCAGGGCTTGCCCGCGAATAGGCCCTTGAACCTTACGCGGTCAGATAACCGGCATCGCCGTCACTGGTGCCGGCGCCGGTTTCTTCAGCTCGTTGAGCTGTGTCTTGATCGCCGTGGTCGAGCATTGCTTCTCGGCATCGGCTGGCGACAGCTTGCGTATCGACTCATAGAACAGCACGCAGGTTTTCTGGGTGTTGGTCACCTGCCAGTTGTCGGTACAGCTTTTCAGCTGCGCCGCCGGATCGCTGCCCGGTTTCTGGCCCATGCCGGCCTGCCAGCAGGCGGCACTCAAGTCCTGCCCCATGACCTTCAAGCCCGCCGCATCGGCCTTCGCCTGATCGCCGCCATAGCTGGCCGGGTCCGCTGCGTACCAGATATAGCTCGGGTGATTGGAGCCCAGCACCGGTACTATCGTCCCCGCTGCCGGGCGGATGAGACCCAGCTGTAGCACACCGACGTCCGCGCCATATTGCTGCTTGATCCAGTTGCGCACCGGTGCACCGAAGGCCACCATCGGCAACGCCGTGCCCTTGGACGTGACACTGACTTCCTTGACCATGGTGGTCTGGTAGTCGGTGAAGTAGCTGTAGACGGTTTCCAGGGTACTGCCGGCGTTGGACGGCGCGGCAATCGGGGCGATGTCGATGATGGTCTGGTAACCCGGTGTCTGCTCTTTGGGAATACCGTTGTCGGTCAGGAGCTCGGCCCAGCGGTCGGTGGTGGCCGACTCCAGGTAGTCCTGGGCCTGGGTCAACGAGTAATCCGGCGGGAAGTGCAGCAGTTCGACACTCTTGCGGTTGTCCAGGGCCAGGCCCAGCGGCAGGAACAGGTACCAGTTGTAGGCCCATTTATTGTCGGCATTCAGTTTCGAGGCGCCTTTGTAGGCCAGTTCGCCGGCATTGAGCAGTTGCGCCAGCGGTTTGTCATAACCGTTCGGCACGCCGCTGAAGTGGGCATAGAGTTGGCCGGCTTCGGCTTTCACCGTCACCTTGGCGTTGGTGTAGCCGTCGCGCTGCACGCTCTGGTTCAGGTAGTGCTCGGCGGTCTGTTCCAGGGTCCAGTTGCGAAAGCAGATGACACTGCAGTTGTTGGGATAGGCGAAAAGCTGGGTGACGCGTTCCCGGCTACCCAGTTTCATTTCGACATCGGCGTGGGCAAGGGTGCTCAGGGTGAGTGCGGCTAAGGTACTCGTCAATACAGCGAGTTTTGACATGCTCAGATCCTTTTCAGCGTTGACCATTGGGTGAGGTGACTGCTCATACTGCTGCAGGTGGTATTTTCCCGTTATGGGGAAACTGTGATTTTTCTTGTACTTGATATCCCTGACCAAGCGTAGGCGTTCCCCCGGACTTCATCGCCTGCTGTCCGCGGTCAGTGGATAGCCAGGGACCACCAGCAAACATGTGATCGTGATGCACAACATCAGCAGGAAGAATCCCAGTTGCAGGGGGCTCCAGTGGGTGAAGTGCAGGATGGCCTGCCAGGGGTGTCGCCAGATCGATTCGGGGCGCTCGCCGCCCTGGCGCTTGCTGTCGAAGAGGCCGATTGCGCCGATGCCGATGAATGTCGCCATGCCCAGTCCGCCGGACCAGGCCAGAAACAGCAGCGCGATTACTGCTTGCGGCACGCCGTGACGAATGACCAGCCAATATCGGTTCGGGTTGATGCGTTTGGGCAGCAGGTATTCGCTCAGCCATAAATCGATCGTCAGCAGTTGCCTGGAGATGGCCTGCCAGACATTCATTGCATAGGTGCCGACAATCACCGGGACCAGACCCGTCAGCAGCGAAACAAGCAAATTGGTCCCTAGCTCGCCTTTGGCTTGCCAGGTTTGCCATGCGGGAATCGCCGACAGTATCAGCGCCAACGAGCAGCCGGCCCATAGCCACCGCCAACTGGAGGTGGGGACGGCGCGGGGTAGGAACTTGCGCCAGAAAAAAACGTCGGGATTGGGCAGGCGCTCGATAAGTTCCGGGTACCTGTGGGTGAGTTGGTCTGCAAGGTCCTGGCAGGCCTGCCAATGGCTATGGGTAAAGCCCTTGAATTCCAGGCCCAGTTGCCAGAGAGACAGGGGCGTCAGCAGCACAAAGGCTGCTTTTTGCACCGGCTCCCCCTCGAAATGGTTCAAGGCTCTGGTTTGTAGTTCCCCATAGAAGGCTTCGCGCTTGCAGCGTCTGTTCAGCGATTGCCAGATCCACAGCGGTTCAGGGGTTACGCCTGCCTGATCGTCCCAGCCGAACGCCTGGCAGACCCGGTCGAATAACGGCACGCTCCATTGGGTATCGTTCAACAACTGCAGCACGATCCGTTGCCATTCCTGGTTTCGGTCGAAAATCTTCATCCAGGGCTGTTGCGAGTAATGTTTCAATTGCTGGAGGAATGGCCGTTCCTGTCCGGCCTCCAGCAGGTCCTGCAGTGCCTGCCGATATTCCTGCAGCAATCCACTGGACAAGGCTTCAGCTTGCCAGGGTGTCATGCGCACGGTTTGCCAGGGCGTCAACCATTCCAACTGCTGAACGGCCCAAGCGGCAATTGAACGACGCAGCCCCGGTTGTTCGAAGCACAGGTTCAACAGCGCCTGTTGAAACGCGTCGGCGCATTGCTGTTGTCGTGCCTGCTGCCAACGCTCCGGCAAGTTCTGTTCGGTGAGGTCGGCCAGGAGGGACGGGATCGGATCATCGCGGACTGGCGCAGCGGGGCGCGTGTTCAGCGGTTGAATATCCGCGGGCCAGGACCATTCATACGTTTGGGCGTGTTCCATCGCGTCGGCTGTCAGGACGGCCATGGGCAGGGGAGGCGCTTCTTCTGGCGAGTCATCGTCCCGCCAGCGAGCAATCTCGAGCGCATGCTCATAGGCTTCGCGCAGGCGTTGAAAACCCTCGGCGTCTTCATCCGGGCGATTGCTTTTCAGCAGTCGTGCGTAGCTGCGCTTGATGCTGCGTTCATCGGCGTCTTCCGGCAGTTGCAAGAGCGTCCAGCAATTCATGTCGCGACTCCTGTCAGTGCCAGATACCGTTGTCCAGTTTATCCAGCTGTTCGATCAGTTCCTGACGGATCTCGCGAATGCGTCGTTCGTCCTGTCCCTCGAGCACTTGCTGGAACTGCCCGGCCCATTGGCCGATACGTTCGCGCAACTCGCCCAGGCTTTCCTGGTAAAGACGTTCCAGGCGTGCGCTCAGCACCGTGTTCACCTGCTGATCGCGTGGGTGCACCTTGAGCAAGGTCAGGGCCTGCAAGCGCTGTTGGATCTCTTCCGGTGACAGCACCCCGGGGTTGTTCTCGATGATCAGCGAGTGCTGTTCGCCGGTCAGCGGAATATTGACCTGGGCTTCGAGCAGACCGTTGTTGTCGTAGGTGAAGCGCACATCCAGCGAGACCTCGCCGGCCTTGCGCTTGGGCACCGGCATTTCCAGCTGGCCGAGAAAGACGTTGTCGCGTACCAGGCGGCTTTCTCCCTGGTAGATTTTCAGCAGCACCACGGCCTGGTTGTCTTGCAGGGTATACACGGTCTTGACCCGGCTGACCGGCACGATACTGTTGCGCTCGATGATGGGCAGGTAGTGTCCGCTGTCGATCTGTTGGCCGAACTGATGGGAGGTTTCGATCCCAAGGGTGTAGGAGCAGACATCGGTCAGCACCACTTCTTCCAGTGCGGCGGAGCGCGCTTTCAGTGCGGCTTGAATGGCGGCACCGTGGGCCACGACTTCGTCCGGATTGAGGCTGATGGAGGGGAAGCGTCCGAAAAGGCCGGCGGCCAGCTTGCGCACCAGCGGCATGCGTGTGGTGCCACCCACCAGCAGGATTTCGTCCAGGTCGTTGACCCGAATCCGTGCATCGCGCAGGGCCCGTTCGATCGGGCCGCGCAGACGTTCCAGCAGCGGAGCGTAGAGTTCGGCCAATTGCTGTTGGGTAACGGTCCGACTCCACTGCCGGCCGTCGACACGCAGGCTGAACTCGGCGCTGGCATCCTGGCCCAGCGCCTTGCGCACACGTTCGGCTTCGCGCCGCAGTACCTGGCTGACGCTGGCCGGGGCCGGGAAGTCCGCGGCCCCGCGTTGACTGTCGACAAAGTATTCGAGCAATACGCTGTCGAAATCCTCACCGCCGAGGAAGTTGTCACCCGCGCTGGCGCGGACTTCCATGACACCGTCGAAGAGCTCAAGGATCGACACGTCGAACGTGCCGCCGCCGAGGTCGAAGACCAGGAACGAGGTTTCCTTGTCGCGCTGGTGCAGGCCATAGGCGAGAGCGGCGGCGGTGGGTTCGTTGATCAGTTTTTCGACTTTCAGTCCCGCCAACTCACCGGCGATCCGGGTGGCTTTGCGCTGGGCATCGCTGAAGTAGGCCGGGACGCTGATCACGGCTTCGTGCACGGTTTCACCGTAGGCACGTTCGACGTCTTCCTTGAGGCTCTTGAGCACCAGGGCGGAGAGTTCCTCCGGACGGAAAAGGCGATCGCCCAGGCGTACTTCCTGGGCGCTGCCCATATGGCGCTTGAACAGTGACGTGGTGGTCTGGGAGTGGGTGTGCAGCCGTTCTTTCGCCGCCTGGCCGACCAGTACCCGGCCTTCATCGTCCAGGCCGACCACGCTGGGGGTCAGGAACTGGCCGAGGGCATTGGGTACCAACTCGCTGGTTTCCCCACGCCAGACGGCAACGAGGCTGTTGGTGGTCCCCAGGTCAATCCCTACGATCATTACGACGAACTCCCTTTTCGCTCGGCAAAATTCTGAAACAGAATACTAGCGGGCAAGGATATTACCGGAGTACGGAGGGGGTAAAGCGGATAGTGGCTCTGGGCTATTATTTGGTCGGCGCCGATACATGAGGAATCTGCAGAAGCCGGCTTCTACGGGGGCGAGAAGAGGAGCCAGCTACTGGCTCCTCCGCGTGCCTGTCTCAGACGGTAAATCGTAGCGCGTTGGTCAGATCGCCCATCGGCTTCTGGCCGCGGGCGACCATTGCGTCATCACGCTGCTTGAGACCGTCGAGCTTCTCCAGCTGGAATACCCGGGTGATCAAGCGCAGGATCGAGGCGGTGTCATACACCGTGTGATCCACCGTGCCCTTGCGGGCGAAAGGCGAGACCACCAGGGCCGGAACCCGTGTGCCCGGCCCCCAGCGATCGCCTTGCGGTGGCGCCACGTGGTCCCACCAGCCGCCGTTTTCATCGACGGTGACGATCACCACCATGTTTTTCCATTGCGGGCTTTCTTGCAGTACTTTCAGGATACGGTCGATATGCCGGTCGCCGGACGCCACGTCGGCGTAACCGGCGTGCATGTTCAGGTTGCCCTGGGGCTTGTAGAAGGTCACCGCTGGCAACTTGCCGGCCTGGGCATCGGCGAGGAATTTGTTGCTGCTCGGATCCTCGCCCAGTCCGCCATCGCGCAGGCGCTTGGCACGCTCGCCAGGGTTTTCCGGACCCTGCTGCTTGAAGTAGTTGAACGGCTGGTGGTGGTACTGGAAATTCGGGATCTTCGGAATGCCGGCCGAGTCCTTGAACTGGTCCAGGGTGACCTGCCAGGCACCGGCGTACCAGGCCCAGTCGACGTTCTTCTTCGACAGCTTGTCGCCGATGTGTTCGTGGCCCTGGGGCACCAGAACAGTGGGCAAGCCCGGCTTGGCATAGTCCGGATGATCGGGGTCGCGGATCCAGGTCGGCCAGTAAGGCGGGGCCATGGTGTTCACCGCGTAGCCATCTGGAGTCAACGCACTGGGGCCGAACTGCGGCGCGCCGGTCATGGCGCTGGCCGGGGATTTCTCCAGGGGTTTGAGGCGCGTGCCGAGCGGGTCGTCGCTCTGCAGCGTGGCGATCTGCGGCTTGGCCACCGAGTTGGCGGCGTCCGGGTAGAAGGGCACGGTCGCGCTGATCAGGTATTGGTGGTTGAGGAACGAACCACCGAAGGCACCCTGGAAGAAGTTGTCGCAGAGCACGAATTCCTTCGCCACGTCCCACAGGCGCAACGAGTAACGGTTCTGGGCGTAGTGACCCATGGTCAGGCCGCCGGAGTCGGCCCAGGCGACGAACTGGTCGTTCTTGCCGCCGTTGATCTGCATCTGGTTCTGGTAGAACACGTGCCACAGGTCGCGGGTGACCAGGCTCAGGGGCAGGTCCTCGCCGTTCGGGCCCTTGAGGGCGTACGGAGCGTTGGGCAGGTTCTGCTGGAACTGGGTTTCCGCCGGATAGGTCACGCCGTCGACGCTTTGCGGGCCGATCTGCAGCACACCGCCCCAGGCCGGCGGCAGGGTCTGCAGCAGGCTGCCATCACGGTCGCGTTGCTGGTAGTCCGCCGCCGCAAGGGCTGACAAGGGTTTCTCGAGGCCGGGAAAGTCGGCGAACAGGTTATTGAAACTGCGGTTCTCGGCGTAGATCACCACCACGGTTTTCACCTGGTCGTGCAGCGCCTTGTCCAGCTCGGCCCCCGACAGCTCGCGGGTGTCCGGCTTGCCGGGTTCGCTCGGGGAACCGCAGGCGGTCAGCGTCGCGCCAACACCCAGCACCGCCACGCCACCGAGAAAGCGGCGACGACTGGTGTCGGTGGGGTTATCGTTTTCGGGCGCTTGCGACTGGTCGAGGTCTTTCTCGTCACTCATCCTGGGTTCCTGCTGGCTGGGTTTGACGTATCAAAATATTTCGCATCGAAACTTAGCAATGCAATATGACGGAACAACGACAGATCCATTCTGCCGCCGGGCAGTATGCCAATTGTCGAGGGGGATGGGGCAGGGATTGCGTGACGGAATTTTGCCGGGGGCCTTACAGGGCCCCGGACTGAATCGCCGCGACCATCGCCGCGACTTTGTTGGTGGTGCCGGTCTTGGTGATCGCGTTGGCGATATGGAAGTTCACCGTGCGCACGTTGAGCTCAAGCAACCGGGCGATTTCCGGTGCTGTCTTGCCTTCGCCCGACCACTTCAATACCTCGACTTCCCGAGGAGACAGCAGATACGTGGGCGTGCTGGACAGGTCGCGGATGGCTGCTGAATGCAGGACATTACACAGCCACAGAATATGCCCGGCTTTTTGGTAGAACTCGCGGCGATCGATTTCGCCCTTGGGGCGGGCGACGCACAGAATGCTCTGGTGGCCCTGAACATGCTGTACCGTCTGTGACCAGCCATGACGCATGCCAAACGATTGCTTTTGGGTCCAGAACGCTGGGGCTTTGGCAAAAATTTCCGGCGACCAGAGCACAGGCATATGGGAATGCCGGGCACGGGTCAGCGCCGGGTCGATCTCGTAGAGGTTGTGGTCCTGATAGTACTGGTTCCACTCCTCGGGATAGTTGTTCTTTATCCAGGGGGAGGCACCGGGGTTCAGTCTGATATAGCGGTAATAGGGATAGCCTAGTTGCCTGACCAGACCGGGCAAGAGTTCGAACAATTCCTGCTCGTCTTGCGCCGAACCCAGAAGCCGCAATTGCTCTTCTTTCCATTGGTCCATGATTCATCCACCTTGAAGCACGACGGGTGGGGCGGGGCACGCTCGGAAAAAAAACGTGATGGTACGATCGTGCCGGTTTGTCCGGACAGCGTAATACATGACGCGGATCACTGACTCACGGAATTTGTGTTCTTGCGTACTTATTCAGCATCAATTCAGCATTGTTGCGATTAGCGTCGTCGTTTTTGAAATTGTCACTTACTTGTTACTTTACTTGGGGGCGGCGAGCCACAAGAGCGCGGATAACAGCGCTCTTGCAGCGGTTTGAAGTTTGTAGCAATCGCTATGGCATGACGGGGGCGTTGTAGGCCAGGGTGGTCCCCAGCGCCCACAGCAGGAACAGCACCAACGGTGCGTGCACCAGCAGTTGTACGAAGGAGAAGCCGATCAGGTCCCGTGCCTTCAATCCCAGTACGCCCAGCAGCGGCAGCATGTAGAAAGGGTTGATCAGGTTCGGCAGCGCCTCGGCCGCGTTGTAGATCTGGACTGCCCAGCCCAGGTGGTATTTCAGGTCATTGGCCACCTGCATCACATAGGGCGCCTCGATGATCCATTTGCCGCCACCGGAGGGAATGAAGAAGCCGAGCACCGCCGAGTACACCCCCATCAGCAACGCGTAGGTATCGTGCGAAGCGATCTGGGTAAAGAAGGTCGAGATGTGGTGGGCCAGGGTCAGCGCGTCGCCGCCCTTGACCGTGGTCATCAGCGCCGCGATGGAACCGTACAGCGGGAACTGGATCAGCACGCCGGTAGTGGTCGGCACGGCACGGGCCACGGCGTCGAGAAAACTGCGCGGGCGCCAATGCAGCAGCGCACCGGCCATCAGGAACAGGAAGTTGTAGGTGTTCAGCCCGGAAATGGCGCTGATCGCCGGTTTGGTCGAGAACTCATGGAACAGCCAGCCGGCGGCCAGCAAGGCTAGCAGAATGATCAGCAGCGGGCTGTATTCCAGCCATTCGCCGGGGCGCGAGCGCTGGCTCAGCGGTGGCAGGTTGAAGCTCGGATCGACGCCGCAGGCCTTGGCGTCCCGGGCCGAGTCGGGGCCCGGTGCGGTGGCGTAGGCGATCACCAGCGAGACCACGATCAGCGCCAGCAAGAGCACGCCGGACTGCCAGAGAAAGATGGTCTGGGTGAACGGAATCATCCCGGTGATCGACAGGATCGACGGTGGCAGGCTGGCCGGGTTGGCCTGCAACTGGGCGGCGGACGACGACAGCCCCAGGGCCCAGACGGCGCCCAGGCCCAGGTAGGCGGCGGCACCGGCGGCGCGGTAGTCCATGCGCAGATCGGTGCGGCGCGCGAGGGCGCGGACCAGCAAGCCGCCGAAGACCAGGGACAGCCCCCAGTTCAGCAGCGAGGCGACCATGGAAATCAGGGCGACCCAGGCCACCGCCGAACGGCCGTTCTTCGGGATCCGGGCCAGGCGGTCGATCAGCTTCACCGCCGGTGGCGAACTGGCGACCACATAACCGCCGATCACCACGAAGGCCATCTGCATGGTGAAGGGGATCAGGCTCCAGAAGCCGTCGCCGAAGGCCATCGCGGCTTCGCTCGGCTTCGCGCCGATGGCCAGGGTGGCCAGGGCGACGACGATCACCGCCAGTGCGGCAAACACCCAGGAGTCGGGAAACCAGCGTTCGGCCCAGTTCGAGCAGAGCAGGGCAAAGCGGGCGTAGCGGCTGGTTTCTATAGCAGCGGCCATGGAGAGGTCCTCTTGTTCTTGGTCTTATTAGGGAGCTACAGGCGAAGCTCCGGGAGCGCAATCTGTAAGCAGGTGCCCACGATAAATCAATCCGGGAAGATTTTCTGACTCTCTTTGGTAGCAGAGTGATATTGCCCCCTGACGGGTATCCGCGATGTCGTCCCAATGCCCTTGGCAAACTCAGGTATCCTCCGATTTTTGCAGCGGCCGGCAAACCGGCCGATGCGGTACCTGAATACGTTGCCAGGATGTTTTCATGACTGCCGATCACATTCCGCACGCCCGTCGTTTTGCCCGGTCCGATTACAAGACCCTGGGCCTGGCGGCGTTGGGCGGTGCGCTGGAAATCTACGATTTCATTATTTTCATGTTCTTCGCGCTGACCCTCAGCGAGTTGTTCTTCCCTCCGCAAATGCCCGAATGGTTGCGCTTGCTGCAAAGCTTCGGAATTTTCGTCACCGGCTATCTGGCGCGACCGCTAGGCGGCATCCTGATGGCGCACTTCGCCGACCGCCTGGGGCGCAAGCGGGTCTTCAGCCTGAGCATCCTGATGATGGCCCTGCCGTGCCTGCTGATCGGGATCATGCCGACCTATGCCCAGATCGGTTACTGGGCGCCGCTGCTGCTGTTATTGCTGCGGGTGTTGCAAGGCGCCGCGGTGGGCGGCGAGGTGCCGAGTGCCTGGGTCTTTGTTGCCGAGCACGCGCCAGCCGGGCACCGCGGTTATGCCCTGGGGGTTTTGCAGGCCGGGTTGACCTTCGGTTATCTGCTGGGCGCCTTGACCGCGACCGCCCTGGCGCGGATCTACAGCCCCGGCGAAATCCTCGATTTCGCCTGGCGCTTTCCGTTCCTGCTGGGTGGGGTGTTCGGCGTGATTGGTGTCTGGCTGCGTCGCTGGCTCAGCGAAACCCCGGTGTTCATGGCCTTGCAGGCGCGTCGTGAAGAAGGCGAGGAGGTGCCGTTGCAGGCGGTCCTGCGCACTCACCGTCGGGCGATCCTGCCGGCGATGCTGCTGACCTGTGTCCTGACCTCGGCGGTGGTGGTGCTGGTGGTGGTCACGCCGACCGTGATGCAGAAGGTTTTCGGTATGAGCGCCAGCCATACATTCGCCCTCAGCAGCCTGGGGATCGTGTTCCTGAACATCGGCTGTGTCCTGGCCGGCCGGCTGGTGGACCGGATCGGTGCCTGGCGCGCGGTGCTGTTCTACAGCGCCTTGCTGCCGTTGGGCATCGCGCTGCTCTATAGCTGCCTGATCCATGGCGCTGAATGGGTTGGCCTGGCCTATGCCCTGGCGGGCCTGGCCTGTGGTGTTGTAGGGGCGGTGCCTTCAGTGATGGTGGGATTGTTCCCGGCGCGCATCCGGGTCTCCGGTATTTCCTTTACCTACAATATCGCCTACGCACTCTGGGCCAGCACCACGCCGCTGTTGCTGATCGGCCTGATGCCCTGGAGTCCTTGGGTCTGCGTCGGTTATTGCGCGGTGATGGGCGGCGTCGGTGTGCTGATCGCGTTGTACTTCGGGCCGCGTGCCTCTGCGACGGCCGAGGCTTCGAGCGTTCGCGGCTATTGAGCCGCGTCCGTCCCTGGCGGTTTTGCGCAGTCAGCGCGTCTCGGTCACCTTCTTGAGGAAGCGTGGCTGATCGGGATTGCGGCCACGCAACTCGGCCAGTCTGGCGGCCATCAGGTAAAACCCCTGGATCATGGTGAATGGCTCCAGCAACGGGTGGGCCGTCGGCACGCTGACCAGGTTGGCGCCGGGCGTTCCTCGTGGCGCCACCAGCAAGACCCGGGCGCCGCGCTGGCGCATGTCCTCGGCGAACGCCAGGGTGCCGGCCTGCTCGGGCCCGGATGGGGCGAAGAGCAGGACCGGATAACCGGCCTCGATGATTTCCATCGGTCCGTGGCGGACCTCGGCACTGGAAAAGGCTTCGGCCTGGATCCCCGAGGTTTCCTTGAGTTTCAGCGCCGCTTCCTGGGCGATGGGCAGCGCCGGGCCGCGTCCGATCACCACCATCTTGTCGACCGGGCGCAAAACCTCAAGGGCCAGCGACCAGTCCTCGTCGACCGCCCGCGCCAGGGCGGCGGGCAAGCCTTGCAGGGCGACACCAAGGCCATTGTCCTGCCCCAGCCTGGCGCTCAGCGCCGCCACGGTCTGCACCCCGGCCATCAACATGGCGACATAGCTTTTGGTTGCTGCCACGCTCTGTTCCAGCCCGGCCGGGAGCAGCACCTCGGCATCGCTGGCGGCGGCCAATGGCGACCCGGCGGTGTTGACGAACGCGGCCACGCGGGCCCCCAGTTGTTTCAGGTAGTTCACGCTGGCGATCAGGTCCGGGCTCTTGCCCGATTGCGACAGGGCGGCCACCCAGCAGTGTTTCAGGCGCAGTGGCGGCTGTTGCAGGCTCACCAGTGACAGCGGAATCGACAGCCAGGGAATCCCCACCTGGCTCATCATGGCATAGCCGAAGTAAGCGGCCGCGTGATCGGAGCTGCCACGGGCGACGCTGATGATCAGCTCCGGCGGCGCGGCGGCCAGTTGCTCGCCGAGGGCGACGATGGCGCGGTCGTCGTCGAGCATGTGTTGCACGACGGCGAGTATCGACAGGGTTTCCTGGAGCATCAGTGACATAACGTAAATACCTGGATGTCCGTCAGCCCCGTGGGCCGTCGGGTACGCAAAGAAGATCGCCGGGGATGAAGCTCAGGCCGGCGGCGTCCATGGCCATGCTCAAGGCGCCCCACAGCGGCGCGTCATGGGTAAAGTGGGCGGCGACAATCTCCGGAGGGAAGGGCACCACCTGGCCGATCAGTTGTTTCAGTGCCGGTGCCAGGGTCGAGGCCTGGTGAAACAGTCCGCCGCCGATGGCGATGCGCTCGACATCGAGGGCCACGGCGAGATTGCCGACCTGCACCGCCATGCCGGCGATACGCCGTTCCAGCACCTGGCGAACCGTCAGGTCACGGCTGGCAAACAGGTCCAGGGCGCGGTGGCCCGGCCCGAGCATTTCCGTGGCCAGGCGGGTCAGCGCGGCGCCCGAGAAAAACTCTTCCAGTGGCGCGGCACCTTGTGCGTGGGTCCGCCACAGCTCGGGGTACATCGGGTCGAGAAAGGGCTCCAGCATGTAGCCGATTTCCATGGCCGCGCCGTTCTGCCCGCGAATCAAACGGCCATTGGCGATGGCCGCCGCCGCCAGGCCGGTGCCCAGGTTGAGGTAGATGGCGTTGTCGATGCCCGCCAGCGCTCCCCAGCGGGCCTCGGCCAGCGCGCCGGCCTTGACGTCGTTGTCGAGCATCACGGCTTGGGTGTCCAGGCCTTCGCCCAGCAACGACGGCAGGTCGAGTTCTTCGAACCCCGGCGTGTTCGGTGCCATCAACAGGCTGCGACCACGCACGACCCCGGGGAACACCGCGGCCACGCTGGCCACCCGTGAGGTACCAAAGTCGCCGACACAGGCCCGTGCCGCCGCGAGGATGCGCTCGAAGGCCGGTACGCCACGGGCGCCGTCGGCATGGGTGGTCAGCCTGCGGGTGCTCAGGTGCTGGCTGACCGGGTCGTAGCAGGCGATCTGGGTCTTGGTGCCGCCGACGTCGATCGCCAGCAGCACACCTTGGGTGGACGCCGTGGCGTCCGGGTTATTCAACGGCTCGTGCATCGTGGGTATCGCTTGTCTTGTTGAAGGGCCAGAGTTGTTGCACCCGCGCCCAGAACAGGTAGGCCACGCAACCGGCCGCGACCCACACCAGCGACCACTGGATCGGGTAGGCGCCAGGCGCGTTGTGGTTGGACGCCAGGTAAATGTAGACCCAGCCGAGCAGGGCGATCACCGCCGGCACCGGGTACAGCCACATGGTGTAGGGACGGCTCAGGTGCGGCTTGGTCTTGCGCAGCACGAACAGTGAAATGATCTGCGCCACCGACTGCACCAGGATCATCACCGTGGTCAGCAACTGGATCAGGGTAGTGAGGTCGGTCAGGCGTCCGATCATGAAACCGCCGGAGGTCAGCACGCCCATGCTCAGGATGCCGTAGACCGGGAAGTCGTGCTTGGGGTGGGTGACGCTGAAGGCGTTGAAGAACACCTTGTCCTTCGCCGCTTCGAACGGCACCCGCGAACCACCGAGCAGGCCGGCGAACACCGAGGCCACGGCGGTGATCAGGATCAGCACGGTGACCACGGCCGCGGCGGTATCGCCCCAGGTTTCACTGAGCAGCACTGAGGCCACGGAGTTGTAGGCCGCCGACTTCTGGTCGAGCATGCGGTGCCAGTCCACCACCCCGAGCACGCCGACCTGCATCAACAGGTAGATCACCAGCATGCCGAGCACCGACCAGACGATCGACTTGGGGATCACCCGGCCCGGTTGTTCGACTTCCCCGGCCAGGTAGGCCGAGGTGTTGTAGCCCAGGTAGTCGTAGATGCCGATGGTCAGGCCACCGGCCATGCCGAGCCAGAAACTGCTGTCGCCGAGGTTGAAGGCGCCTTCGGGAAAGCTGAAGGCCAGTTCCGGATGGAAGTGCGAAAAGGCCGCGGCGATCAGCGCCGCGATACTCGCCAGCATGATCACCCAGAGCACGATGCTCAGGCGGGCGATGGATTCGATCTTGCGCCAGAGCAGCACGATGATCAGCCAGATCAGCACCAGGCCGATGAGGTTGCCGGTGGTCTGGCTCATGTCCGGCCAGAACCAGGTCAGGTACTGCACGAAGCCGATGATCCCGGTGGACATGATCAGCGGGATAAACAGCATTGCGGTCCACACGAACAGGAACGGCAACAGCTTGCCGGTGCGCTTGCCGAAGGCTTCGCGCAGGTAGACGTAGGTACCACCGGCGCCGGGCAGCGAAGCGCCGAGCTCGGCCCAGACCAGGCCGTCGCACAGGGCCAGCAGTGCGCCGAGAATCCAGCCCAGGTAAGCCTGTGGGCCGCCCATGATGACGATCATGGTGGGAATGGTGATGAACGGGCCGACGCCGCACATCTGGCTCATGTTGATGGCCGTGGCGGGAAACAGACCGATCTTGCGTTTGCTGCCGGACGAGCTCTGCCCGGGGGGATTGGAGATGCTCATGCTGTGACGTCCTCTTGCGCGAGTAACCGAAGGTGGCGGCAGGTAGCGAAGGTGCTGCGTGCCGGCGACGCCTTGCAGCGACTCGGTATCGTTATTGTTATGGGTTGCGGGCGCCTGGGACAGCGGCGACCTGACGAATAGAAAAGCACGTCACGACTATTAATTCAACTTGATTTAATTAATTGGCAGCGCCGATCATTCGCCGATGAAAAGTCTCCAGAACACCCGCACGGTGACCACCGGCACCAACGCTGAACACGCCCGCCTGCACAACCGCCGGGTGATCCTCGAAGCCATTCGCCTGGGCGGACGCCTGACCCGTGCCGACCTGACGCGACTGACCTCGCTGACGGCGCAGACGGTGTCGAATATCGTCGCCGAGTTGCAAGAGGAGGGGATGCTGCTGGTGCATGCGGCCGAGAAGATCGGTCGTGGCCAGCCGCCGGTGCCGTTGTCGATCAATCCGGAGGGTGGCTTTTCCCTCGGCTTTCACGTGGCGCAGCACTCGATCATCGGCGTGATGCTCGACCTGTTGGGCAACACCCGCGCCCAAGTCACCCTGACGGTGAACTACCCCAGCTTCGAAGAGGCTTTGCCGCTGATTCTCGAGACGGTAACGGCGTTTCGCGGGCAACTGCCCCACGGACGCTTCCTCGGCGTCGGCGTGGCTCTGCCGGGACCGTTCAGTGTCGAGGGCATGACCGCGGTGGGGCCGACCGCGATGTCCGGTTGGGACGAGCCTGATATTGCCCTGCGCCTGCAACAGGCCGTCGGCCTGCCGGTGCTGCTGGAAAACGATGCCACGGCGGCGACCATGGGCGAGCGCCTGCACGGCATTGCCAGCGACCTGCAGCACTTCGTCCACCTGTTTATCGGCAGCGGCCTGGGGGCTGGCTTGTACCTGGGTAACCGCTTGTATTCCGGGCACTGGCACAACGCCGGGGAAATCGGCCACATGACTGTGGTGCCCGGCGGCAAGGTCTGTCATTGCGGCAACCACGGTTGCCTGGAGCGCTACATCTCCATTGCTGCCTTGCTTGAGCACCTGGGCCAGCGTGCCGACCAGGACATCAGCACCTGGGACATGAGCGAGCCGCGCTTTGCCGCTGGTGTCCAGGCCTGGCTCGACGAGGCGGTGCCGGCCTTGCGCCAGGCGATCAATATCCTCGAGTCGCTGCTCGATCCGCAGACCATCCTGATCAGTGGTTTCTTGCCGCCCGCGATCATGAATCGGCTGGTGGAAGGGCTGGAACCGTTGAGCCGTTCCATCAGCAGTCGTCGCGACCGCGAGTACCCACGTCTGCAACTCGGCACTGCCGGGCACGACGCGGTGGCGCTGGGGGCGGCGGCCTTGATGATCCTGGCGGAAATCAGTCCGGATTATGAGGCGTTGCTCAAGCCGGAATAAGGGCGCGGCCAGGGGCAACGAACGGCCCCCGGCCACGCAGTGGGAATGTTTCAGGCCTGGCGCCAGCTCACCGCGTCGATGCCGAATTTCTCGGCCATGGGTTTGCTGGTTTTCTTCACCCGTTCGCGACCGAACTTGCCGATGCGGCCCACGCCGGCATCACAACTGGCCCAGTGCCAGGCCTCGGCATTGTCCATGTACTCCAAGCGAATCACGAAAGACTTGGGCGTGCCATTAAGGGTGTAGTCGATAACGAAAAGCTTTGCCGTGCTCATAAACCTGGGAATCCTCCTGGGGATACGTCCTTGTCGTTCTAAAGTGATCCCGGGGGGCGGAAAAAATTCAGTCGAATTGTTCGCTGGCCGCTCGCTGGAAATAACCCGGAATCCGCCTTCAGAAAAAACTGCCCTAGCCGATGCCAATGACTGATTACCCGCGCTTTCATTTGCCCATCGGTGCCACCCATGTTTAACAAAGGCTTGAAGCAGGAGCTCTCGGCTCTTCGTGAAGAACTCTCCAGCGTCCAGCAAGTCAAGGATAGCCTGGAGCAGGAAATGCTCGTGCTGACCCTGGACCCCGACGGTCGCATCGAATCGGCCAACCAGAATTTCATCCAGGAAATGCTCTACCCGAGCACGTCGCTGGTGGGGCGCAGCCTGGATGAGTTCGTGCCGGACTATCTCAAGCATTCTGACTTTCAGCAGCGTTTCAAGAATGCCTTGACCCGGGGCGAGCATTTCAGCGGTGCGGTGCGCTTGCTGCGCGGTAATGGCCAGGAAGCCTGGCTGCGTTCGATCCTGCAGCCGATTCGTGATTCCCTGGGACGTATCCGCAGTTTTTCGATTTACTCCAACGATCTGACCCGCACCATCGAATCGTCACGCGAGCACGAAAACCTGATCGGTGCGCTGTTGCGTTCCACCGCGGTGATCGAGTTCAACCTGGCCGGTGAAGTGCTCACCGCCAACGACCGCTTCCTCAATGCCATGGGTTACAGCCTGCCGCAGATCCAGGGCAAGCATCACCGTGTCTTCTGTGAGCCGGCTGAATCCAGCAGCGCCGAATACCAGGCGTTCTGGAAGCGCCTGAATGCCGGTGAGTTCGTCGCCGGTCGCTTCAAGCGGGTCGACAGCCATGGTCGCGAGGTCTGGCTGGAGGCGTCCTATAACCCGGTCCTCGATGCCAACGAAAAGCTCTACAAAGTGGTCAAGTTCGCCACCGTGATCACCGCCCAGGTGAACCAGGAGAAGGCGGTGGCCGAGGCGGCGAACATTGCCTACAGCACTTCGTTGCAGACCGACAGCACCGCCCAGCGCGGAACCACCGTGGTGACCCAGGCGGTGGAGGTGATGCGTGATCTGGCCGCGCACATGCAAACCGCCAGCGACGGCATCGAAGCCTTGAATGCGCAGTCCCAGGTGATCGGCACCATCGTCAAGACCATCAGCGGCATTGCCGAGCAGACCAACCTGCTGGCGCTCAACGCGGCCATCGAGGCGGCGCGCGCGGGTGAGCAGGGTCGTGGGTTTGCGGTGGTGGCCGACGAAGTGCGGCAGTTGGCCTCGCGTACCAGCCAGGCTACGGACGAGATCGTCGGTGTGGTCCGGCAGAACCAGGACATGGCGCGGGACGCGGTGTCGCTGATGAACAGCGGCAAGACCCAGGCCGAGGAAGGTCTTGCGCTGGCGGCAGAGGCGGGCACGGTGATCGTCGAGATCCAGGACGGCGCGCAGAAGGTGGTCAATGCGGTCGGGCAGTTCGCCAACCAGTTGTCTAGTTGAGCGCCACTACCATATCCACCTCGACCGAGGCGTTTTTCGGCAGTTGGTACACCCCGACCGAGGTACGTGTATGCACTCCGGCCTCGCCGAATACCGAATACAGTACCTCGGACGCCCCGTCGGCGACTTCACTTTGTTGAGTGAAGTCCGCCGCGCTCTGCACGTACACATTGATGCGCAGGACTTTCCTGATCCGTCCGAGGTCGCCGTCGAGCAGCTGGCGCAAAATCGCCAGGGCCCGCATGGTGCTGATCTGCGCCCCGTGCCGCGCCCGCTCCAGTGTGGTTTCGGCGCCCACTCGGCCCGTCACCATCACGGTATTATCGACGCGCGGAATCTGCCCGCTGACATAGACTTCAAGATCGTTCCGCACCGCCGGTACGTAGTTGCCGCCGATCTTCATTTCACCCTCGAAGCTGTAGCCGAGTTCCCGGGCGATGGCATCAAATGAGGCGTTTCTGGTGTCTGACATGGTCCAGCTCCTGATAAGTGATGTTCAGTGCATATGGGCTAAGCGCGATTCTGCCTACGCAAGGCTTTGCTATGGCGTGCGTGCAGCGTTGGGGAAAATAGCGAAAAGTGTAATGTCGTCGGTTACACTTCGATAATGTCAAAAAAACATCATGCCGTTTTGACCTTCGCCCGAATCTACAACAGCGTGTTGACCCGATTGCTGGTGTTGGCGCTGTGCATTGTCGTGTCTGGCGCTATCGTGCGCTATTACGTATTGACCCACTTCCTGCGCGAGGACCTGAGCGCCGTCGTGGAAGGCCAGCAACTGGCGTTGGCGACTTATGTCGCGCACGATGTCGACATTAAGATTGTTCGGCGCAGGCTCTTGATCGAGCGCCTTGCGGCCAGCATGCCCCTCGACTTGTTGGCGCAGCCTGAACAACTGCGCGGCTGGCTGAAGGACCGATCTCCCTACCAGGCCCTGATCTCGACCGATCTCTTTATCGTCGACGCCCGTGGCAAGCGGGTGGCGGGCGACCCCAATCAAGAAGCTTCGCCCGATAGCGATTATGCGGATCGTGATTATGTTCAGGCCGGGTTGGCCGGTAAGCCCTTTATCGGCCGGCCGATCGAGGGCCGGTCGAAGGCGGAACCGATGCTGCCGATCTCCGCGCCGATCATGAATGCAGAGGGCGAGGTACGGGGCGTCATCGTTGGCATGATGTCGCTCGCCGCCCCCGGGTTTCTTGATTCCTTGCTGCAGAGCCGCGGGGGAACGACAACGGGCGAGTTCCAGCTGGTTTTTCCGGAAAGTCGCCTGCAGATCGAATCTTCCACGCAGGGGATCGGTTTCAAGCCGGTATCGCGGCCGGGCCTCGATGCCCTGATGGACCAGGCCATGGCGGGTTTTCGCGGTACCGGGATCACGCTCAACGCCGAGGGCAAGGAAGAGCTCCGCGCCATGGTCTCCGTACCCAGCACGGGTTGGTTCATTGTGGCCAGCCTG
Organism: Pseudomonas sp. MWU12-2037; assembly: GCF_023242345.1. Classification (NCBI taxonomy): domain Bacteria; kingdom Pseudomonadati; phylum Pseudomonadota; class Gammaproteobacteria; order Pseudomonadales; family Pseudomonadaceae; genus Pseudomonas; species Pseudomonas sp. MWU12-2037. The sequence continues at coordinate 29,819 of NZ_JALLIZ010000010.1, forward strand.
CCTGGCCACGAGGCCTTTTCAACCGTTGAGCGAACCCAGCGTTTCCTGATCAGGGGGGCCATCGCCTCGATTTTTCTGTTCGGCATTATCTGTTCCATCGTGCTGTATTTTTTCTTTCGTCCATTGTTCCATGCCGCTGCCCAGGCGGACTGCATGACCCGAGACGAACTGCCCCATGCGCCCCTGCCGGTGGTGCGTAACGATGAAGTCGGTCACTTGATCTCGGCGTTCAATCGCCTGTTGCTCAAGCTCAACGAGAAGCAGGCGGAGCTCGAGAAGATCGCCCATCACGACACCCTGACAGGCTTGCCCAACCGCCATCACCTCTCTGGCCGCTTGCGTCAGGTGTTGGCGCAGGCCCAGCGCAAAGGCACGCAGGTCGGCTTGTTGTTCATGGACCTCGATGGCTTCAAACGAATCAATGACACCCTCGGGCACGAGGCCGGTGACGAGGTCTTGCGTCAGGTGGCGAAGCGCTTTGGCGCGGTGGTGCGGCTGAGCGATACCCTGGCGCGCATCGGCGGTGATGAGTTCGTGATCCTGTTGAGCGATCTCGGGACCGATGCCGAAGACACCGTGAGTACCGTGGCCACCAAATGCATCGCGGCACTGAGTACGCCCTTTCTGATTGCCGGCACGGTTTGCCAGGTGGGGGTCTCGATCGGTATCGCCCTGGGCAACGGCGAGAGTTCCGCCGATGCGTTGCTGCTGGCTGCTGATCGGGTCATGTACCAGGCCAAGAAAACCGGGCGCGGTCGTTATATGACACAGAAGCTCTGAGGGCGCCGTCGCTTCAGTCGCAAGCGTAGCGAGCGCAACAAAGGTAAACTCCGTGCTTTGCCAAAGGAGCTCCCATGAGTCACTACCAGCCCGGCATCCTTGCCAAGCCTGTGCCCTTGCAGGCACGCCACCTGTTTTTCGCCCTTGAATCCGCCGAAGCATTGCCGGCCGCACTCGACAATCTCACCCGGCTGGTGGACGTAAAGCATACCGTGGTCGGTTTTGGCGAGTCGTTGGTGCAGGCGCTGGGTGGCCATGTCCAAGGGGTGCGGGCCTTTCCCGTTATCACCGGCGTAGGGGTGGATAATCCGTCGACCCAGCATGCCCTGTGGTGCTGGTTACAGGGTGAAGATCGTGGCGATTTGCTGCTGCGCAGTCGTGCGCTGGAGCAGGCGCTGGCGCCGGCCCTGAAGTTGGTGCAGATGACCGAGGCCTTCCGCCACAAGAGCGGCCACGACCTGACCGGTTATGAAGACGGCACCGAGAACCCGGTGGACGAGGCCGCGGTGGCGGCGGGGATCGCCGCGGACGGTGGCAGCTTTGCCGCGATCCAGCAGTGGCAGCATGACCTGGATGGTTTCGCCGCGCTGCCCGCCCATGAGCAGGACAACATCATGGGGCGGCGCAAGAGCGACAATGAAGAGCTGGACGACGCACCGGAGTCCGCCCACGTCAAACGTACCGCCCAGGAGAGCTTTGCCCCGGAGGCCTTCGTGGTGCGCCGCTCAATGCCCTGGTCGAACGAGCAGGGTGCGGGCCTGATGTTCCTGGCGTTCGGCCATTCCTTAGAGGCGTTCGAGGCGCAACTGCGGCGCATGAGCGGCCTGGACGATGGCATCGTCGACGGCTTGTATCGCTTCAGCCGGCCGATTACCGGCGGCTATTACTGGTGCCCGCCGTTGCGCGAAGGGCGCCTGGACCTGAGTGTGCTGAACGCCGCTTGAGCCGCTGCCGTGCCTGACCCACGCCCGATGCCAGCCATCGGGCGTTTTCCCCCGTATTTCTGGAAACCGGTTGTCCTATCCGGCCTCCGCCATGGCTTGAAATTGATCTAAGCGGGCTGTCGGTCGGCACTAGACTTTAAAGTGCAGTCGTTGCGAGAAGTGAAGTTAACCCCCGCTCATCCGCGCCGCTTGCTCGCCATCCAGAGACCCGCACCCGACTGTCGAACGAAATCGGGCGACAGCCCCGCATGAAGGATGAGACTCGGGCTCCATCGGAGCCAGGGAGTGTTCATCATGATCTCCATTCGTGTTCTTTTAGGCTGTGCCTTGTCCGGGCTTGTGCTGTTGGGCGTGTCCTCGACCGCTTGGGCGGTGGGTGGCAGTGAACCGATCAACCAGGACGCGGTACAGCTATCGCCGCAGACTCAGAACGGCGTGTCTTACCTGGTGGGCGGGGTCGGCGAGGATGAGACCCAGGCATTGCTGCATACCCGTGGTTACAACCTGCATATTGTTTCGACCGTCGGACCCAAGGGCGAGTACCTGCCCGATGTGGACATTACGATCCAAAAGGCTGGCGGAGAGTCGGTGTTGTCGCTGACTCAGGTCGGACCGATGGTCTACGTCAAGTTGCCCGAGGGCAAATATGAGGTTGTCAGCCGCCGTAATGGTCACGAGGACCGGCAGAGCGTTGTTCTCAATGGTATGGCTGGCCAGACGGTGAATGTGCATTGGCGAAACGAATGATGCGAGTTCTGTAGGCGCCGGCTTGTTGGCGATTGCGGTGCAAGATGCAACGCGGTTGTCACTGGCAATTACGATGCAATACGTACCGCCGCAATCGCCAGCAAGCCGGCTCCTACAGTGCTGTAGTGTTCAAAAAAAAGCGTAAATCAGGGGATGCCAAAGCAGCGCCTTGGGAATAGTCTGCGCACAAAGGGAATCTCCCTGAAACACAGATTTGGACACGAGGTCGGAAGATGGGCAAGTTGCGAGTCGGGATTATTTTCGGTGGGTTGGGGGCGGAGCATGAGGTGTCGCTGCAATCGGCGCGCAATGTGGTCGATGCACTGGACCGCGAGCGTTTCGAACCGATCCTGATCGGCATCGACAAGCAGGGCCACTGGCATCTCAACGACAGCTCCAACTACCTGATCAACGCCGAAAACCCGGCGCTTATCGCCTTGAACCAATCCAATCGCGAACTGGCCGTGGTACCCGGCAAGTCCAGCCAGCAGTTGGTGGACACCAGCAGCCAGGCGCTGCTGGAGCAGGTCGATGTGATCTTCCCCATCGTCCACGGCACCCTCGGCGAAGATGGTTGCCTGCAAGGCTTGCTGCGCATGACCGACCTGCCCTTTGTCGGCTCCGATGTACTCGGTTCGGCGGTGTGCATGGACAAGGACGTGAGCAAGCGCCTGTTGCGCGATGCCGGGCTGGCGGTGACCCCCTTTATCAGCGTGAACCGGGCCACCGCCTCCCGGCTCGGCTTCGAGGCCGCACAGGCGAAGCTGGGCCTGCCACTGTTTATCAAACCGGCGAACCAGGGCTCGTCGGTGGGCGTGAGCAAGGTGGAGACCGCCGAGGAGTATCAGGCCGCCTTGGCCCTGGCGCTGAGCTTTGACGAAAAGGTCTTGATCGAATCGGCGGTCAGCGGGCGGGAGATCGAATGCGCGATCCTCGGCAACGACCAACCGATTGCCAGCGGTTGCGGCGAGATCGTCGTGCGCAGCGGCTTCTACTCCTACGACAGTAAATACATTGATGAGCAGGCCGCCGAAGTGGTGGTGCCGGCGGCGATCAGCGAAGAGGACAGCGAGCGCATTCGCGCACAGGCCATCGAGGCGTTCCAGGTGCTGGGCTGCGCCGGGTTGGCGCGGGTCGATGTGTTTCTTACCACTGGCGGCGAAGTGCTGATCAACGAGGTCAACTCGTTGCCCGGTTTTACCCGCATCAGCATGTACCCCAAGCTCTGGCAGGCGGCGGGCATGAGCTATAGCGAGCTGGTGAGCCGCCTGATCGAACTGGCGCTGGAGCGGCATGCGGCGCGCAGGAGTCTGAAGAACAGCCGTTAAAGGCCCGTGGAAGAGCCCAGGTTTCAGGCTCCGGATCTGGACGGGTCGAGATGGTCCAGGTCCGGCCGATGCCAGGGGTCAATGTGCGTCATCAGGTTCAGTACCCGATGGCGCAGCATGACATTTTCACGCGCGGCCACGGCAATCGCATGCCCTTCTTCAACGGAAATAGAAGCCTCGACTTCGATATGTGCATCGACCGCGAGCATGTCGCCCATCTTGCGTGTGCGTACATCGTGCACGCCCTTGATGCCGGGGGTTTCCAGCAGCGTGGTGCGGATGGACGCCACCTCTTCTTCATCGGCGGCGCTGTCCATCAGGTCGTTCAAGGCGTTCCAGCCGAACGACCAGCCCATCCTGGCGATCATGCCGCCGACCACCAGTGCGGCAATCGGATCAAGAATCGGGTAGCCCGCCAGGTTGCCGACAATCCCGACACCGACCACCAGCGACGAGGCCGCATCCGAGCGTGCATGCCAGGCATTGGCAATCAACAGGCTCGACTTCACCTTCTTCGCCACGGCGAGCATGTAGCGAAACAGCAGCTCCTTGGTCACCAGCGCGGCGCCCGCCACCCATAGCGCGGTGATGTGTACTTTCTGGATGGATTCCGGGGTTTGCAGCTTGAGCACGGCCGAACCGATCATGCCGATGCCCACGGCCAGCAGCAGCAGGCCGAGGATCATCGAGGCGGCGGTTTCAAAGCGCAGGTGCCCATAGGGATGGCCTTCGTCGGCGTCCTGCTTGCTTTTATGGCCGGCGAACAACACCACAAAGTCGGCAATCAAATCCGACAGGGAATGAATACCGTCGGCGATCAGGCCTTGGGATTTCGACAGGATACCGACGATGATCTGAATGCAGGACAACGCCAGGTTGACCCCGACACTGACCCAGGTACAACGGGACGCCGCTGCCGCACGTTCGGCAGGACTGTAGCGTTCGTCCTCGTGTTCGTCGGAGAACTGTTCATCGTTCATTAGAAACTTCTTCCCTTATTTGCAAATGACTCTCAGCCCGCGGCGCACCAGGCTAGTCGACTAACCAGGTGTGGGTTCTGAGGTCATTGGCAATCATTGGCGTTCGCCTTGAAACAGACGAGTTCAAGGGATAAAGCATACTCAAAAGTTGAAGGGGATACACAGGCTATTTAAATAATCAGGGCGATTGAAAATTTGTTTCGTCTGCATATTGCTTATGTTCTTAAATGCGAATCTTAATGTTTAATCGTGTCGTGTTCGAAGGCACTTGTATTGACGCCAATAGTGGCGGGATATTGATTGCTGGCGAGTAGAAAATAGCAGGGGAAGCGTGGCTTCCCCTGGCGATGTATGGAATCAGTTGGTGGCGACCCGATCGGTTTCACCGGTGGTCACCAAGGCTTTGAGCGAGGCATCGAATTGCTTCAGGGCATTGACCTGCAAATCGCGTTGCTGGTTGATTTGCGCGGCAATCTCCGGCGCGGCCTTGCCATGGACCCAGACCGAAGGCAGTTCCTTGCCACCGAAGCCTTCGGCCTTGCCGATGTACTGCAGGTTCGAGTCGTAGAACGTGGCGACGAAACGCGCTTCGAACTGGCTGTTGCGCTTGGTCACCAGACGGCTGTAGGTGTCGAGCATCACCACCACGTCAGGACGGGCCTTTACCAGCGCGTCGAGGTTGTCGTAGACGGTCACCGAGCTGAACTGTTTCTGCAGCGAGCCCATGAGCCAGTCGATGGCCAGCTTCGGATCTGAGCTGTTGACGAAGGCGTCGCTGATGCGTGGGTCCAGTGCCGCATTCTTCGCACCGCTCAGCGCAACGCTATGGTAGCGCTCAAGGTACTGGAGGGTGCTGACGGTGTTTTCACTGTAAAGCACCCCCACCGATTGGGCGTGCTTGAGGCTGGCGGCACTGTCGGCCACCGGCAGGAAATGGCAGGATTGATCGTCCGCCGCGTAGGCTGGGACGGTAGCGACGAAGCCGCCGGTCAATACGGCGACAAGAGCCAGCAAGGTAGAAATTCTCATCGCGCGTTTTCCTTCTGAAGTCGGTTCGGCATGACGCTATCCTCCTCCTTTGACAGAAAAACTGAACTTGCATTCCTTGATGGTTACTATCAACTGAACGAATGATAGGCGGCCTTGCCTTGTAGTGTAGCCGTCAATGGGGCGTCGTATTGAGCGCGCCACCCCAATATTTAAAATGTCATCTCATTCCGTTGGCGCGTACTGCATCTCGCCGTTGCCGAACGACCAGTCCTCGCGTTTTACATCGATCAGGTTGATCCACACGTCCTCTTTACGCAGCCCGGTCCGGGTATGAATCCCCTCGGCGATCGCCCTGTAGAACGCCTTCTTGACCGCAACCGTTCGTCCGGCATTCCAGGTCACCTGGATAAACACGATGTTCGGTGTATAGGTAATACCGAGGTAGCCGTCAGCGGGATAGACCAACTCATCCTTGGCATGGCGGTTGATAACTTGAAATTTGTCGTGCTCAGGCACATTGGCGGTATGGACCATGGCCAGGTAAACCACATCGCTGATGGTGGCAATGGTTTCAGGCGCGGTGTCGGCGGCCACATCGATTCTGACTAAAGGCATGGGTTAATCCTTTTGAGTAGGTTGGCGGTACGGCCAAGCGTTCAACGGCACGTGTCACGAAGCTAGGCCGGAGCGGTGGATTCATCAAGCACTTCGTCCGTCGGTCTGCCCGGCAAAAGCCTGTTTTGTTGTACGATGACTGACGATATCGTCGGCAGCTAAAACCGCCCCCGTGCCCATAACAACAAGGAAATACCCCATGACAAGAATCAAGCTGCTTATTGGTTTCCTGTGCCTCTTCAGTGGCTACGTAGCCGCAGCCCCTTCGACGGGAGAGAAGGAGGTTGCCGCCGCAGTGGATCACCTGACCCAGGCCATGTTGACCAGGGATATCCCTGAGTTGAAAGCCCTGACCTCCGAGAACCTGACCTACGGGCATTCCAGCGGGAAGGTGCAGGGCAAGAAGGACTTTATCGGCGATATCGAAACAGGGAAAAGCGCGTTCAAGACGCTGGAGATGCAGAACCAGACCATCACCCTGTCAGGTGACGTGGCGTTCGTCCGCCATCACTTTTCGGGACAGGCGATCAAGGGCAGCGAGTTGATTCCCACTGAGATCGAGAACTTCCAAGTCTGGCAGAAGCAGCATGGCAAATGGTTGCTGGTTGGCCGGCAGGCTTTTCATCTCTAATGCCCGGAGTCTACAAGTTCACCCTTGAATGAGCACTGATCGCCGCCAATCGGGCTTCAATTGCTGCAGCCTCTTCCCGCAAGGCTTCCTCAAACAGGCTGACCAGCCTGGAAGCCGGGCGGTGCAAAGGTTTGATCAGGCTGACGGTAAAGGGGATCGAAACGGTGAAGGGGCGGATCTCCAGGCCTTGCCCGACGAAGTCCAGGGCTGTCAGCGGGTTGACGATGGCCAGGCCGACACGCTCGCGAACCATAGCGCAGACCGAAGCGGCACTGTGGGTCTCCAGCACCCTGTGTCGCTCGACCTGGGCTTGTCGGAAAATTTCGTCTATCTGTTGCCGGTAGCTATCGAGGCTGGACAAGCTGATAAAGGGTTTCAAGGCAAAGTCTTCAGGTGCCAGAACCGATTTTTCCAAAAGCGGATGGCCAGTCGGTAAGACGCAGACTTCATCCACCGTCATCAAGGGGGACAGCTCTGTCCCCGGCGGCGCATTCGCCACTTCGGTCAGCCCCAGGTCGTAGCGCTGCGCCGACAGCCACTCCTCCAGCAACGGTGATTCCTGCTGCGTGATGCTCATGCTCGCTTTGGGGAACTGCGTAACGAAACGCTGGCACGCCTTGGGCAGCAAGGATTGCGAGAACACCGGCAGGCAGGCAATCGATAGCTGGCCCTGCTCGAACTCGCGCAATGACGCCGCTGTATTGAGAATCCGCCCCAAACCGAAGTAGGCCCGTTGCACCTCCTCGAACAGCGAGAGGGCCTGTGCCGTCGGTCGCAGGCGGCCGCGCACGCGATCAAACAGTTTGAGTTGAGTCAGTTGCTCAAAACGCGCCAGTTCGCGACTGACCGTCGGTTGGGAGGTATGCAACATGGCCGCGGCCTCCGTCACGCTGCCGCTGGTCATCACGGCCCTGAACACTTCTATATGGCGCAACGTGGCTGACATGGATCTGCTCACCGATTTCGAAAGCCATATCATAAATGAATGATCTTTCTGAATATTGATATTTTATGATTGAGTCTTGTTTCGTCATCATGCCGCCGACTGCGCGATAGCCCCTTGCTGCGCGCGCATTGCTTGCCTGAGACCTGCTGATATGAAAACCCTCGCTGACAACTTGCTGTTGCAACTGGCCGAGCAACATGGCACTCCTTTGTGGGTGTATGACGGTCGCTTGATTCAAGAGCGCATCCGGCAGCTTTGCGCATTTGACACAGTGCGTTTTGCCCAGAAAGCCTGTTCCAACCTCCATATTTTGCGTTTGATGCGCGAGGCCGGGGCGAGGGTGGATGCGGTTTCTCTCGGCGAGATCGAGCGGGCGTTGCAGGCCGGATTCAGTACCGATTCTGTGGCGGGAGCGGCAGGTATCGTGTTTACGGCCGATGTGTTTGATCGGGCCACTTTGCAGCGAGTAGTGGAGACGCAGGTCGAGGTCAATATCGGCTCCATTGACATGCTGCATCAACTGGGGCCGCTTTCCTCCGGCCACCGCGTATGGCTGCGGATCAACCCGGGCTTCGGTCACGGGCACAGCCGCAAGACCAATACCGGCGGCGAAAACAGTAAACATGGGATCTGGCACACCCGGTTGGACGAAGCCCTGAGGCTGGTTCGGGACTACGGCCTGCATCTGGTGGGCCTACATATGCACATCGGCTCCGGGGTGGATTACCAGCATCTGCAGCAAGTGTGCAGCACCATGGCGGAATTGGTCGTGGGCCTGGATCAGGATATCGAGGCCATTTCAGCCGGTGGCGGATTGTCAGTGCCCTACCGAGCGGGCGAACAGCCTGTGGATGTCGATCATTACTTTGCCCAATGGGACCACGCCCGCAAGCAGATTGAACGCCATCTGGGCCACCCGGTTCGCCTGGAAATCGAGCCGGGGCGCTTCCTGGTGGCAGAGGCCGGTGTGCTGGTATCGGAAGTGCGTGCCACCAAGCCAATGGGCGGTAACCATTTCACCCTGGTCGATGCCGGCTTCAATGACCTGATGCGCCCCTCGCTGTACGGCAGTTATCACGAGATATCGTTGCTGACCCGGCGCGATCAGCCATTGCCTATGCGGGCGACGGTTGTGGCCGGACCTCTTTGCGAGTCCGGCGACGTCTTCACCCAGTCTGAAGGTGGGATCGTCGAGTCTCGCCTGTTGCCCAGTGCCGAGGTCGGCGATTATCTGGTTTTCCATACCGCTGGCGCTTACGGCGCCTCCATGTCTTCCAACTACAACAGCCGTACCCAGGCGGCGGAGGTGTTGGTGACGGGTAGCGAGCATCGTCTGATCAGGAAGCGCCAGACGCTGAGTGCGCTGTTGCTGCTTGAAGAAGACGACTGACAAGGCGGAGAGCGGGAGTTGGCCCCACTCGCCCGCCGACACTGCGGGTGAGTGGGATTGCCGACCTGGGGAGGTGCTCGCCTGGCCCGCCACTAGGCGTCCGACGAAGCGAACACACGCAGTCGATGACCGTCCGGATCAAGGGCGACAAAGGTATAGCCGAAATCCATCTCTACCGGTGTCTGGAGAATGCTCAGCCCCTTGGCGAGCCACGCTTGATAGGTTGACTCAACCAGCGATTTTTCCGCGACGGAGAACGCCACTTCTCCTGCAACCCCGATGTCGGCGACCCGTGGTTCCACCGTGTGCTTCGACCAAAGACCCAACATGACCCCGGAGCCCAAGGCGAACATCGCAAACGTGGCCGAAGCCTCTATCGCCGCGCTACCGAACAAATCGGCGTAGAAGCGGGCGCTGGCTTCCGGGCTGTCGACATACAAGATGAAAAAATTGGGCTTGATCATTGAAGGGCTCCTGGCCTGGGATGGAAGTGGTGCTATCAGCACAGTGCTGGCTGGCGCTTTCTATCCTACGCAGGCCCCAACCCATTTTTGTCAGCAGTCATCGCCTATTGGGGCCTGATTCCTTCCTGTAGACGCCAAGCCTTCAGCAGTGCCTGGCGTCGGCGCGGATATCGCTCCTGGGCCACCTTGAATTCGGTTATCCGGTCACTGCGGAAATGCCGAAAGCCCTCACGCAGTTCGCACCAGGCCACCAGTACGCGGGCTTCATCAAAATAACCCAGAGCAAACGGCCAGATGATTCGGCAGGACTGTTCGCCTTTCAAGTCCTGGTAGACGATGTCCACTTTCAGTTCTGCCCTGATCGCCTGGCGAATCAGCGGCTGCACAATGTCTACCGGCAACGGCGAGGTGCTGGGCCCGATGAGTAGCGCAGAGGCGTCCAGTTCGTCCCTCAGGCCTGATGGAAGGACCGCCGAAATTTTATCCAGGGCATTACGTGCTGCCCGGCCCAAGCGTTCATCTGCACGCTCGACTACCCAGCGCGAACCCAGGACGAGGGCCTCTATCTCCTCCTCTGAAAACATCAGTGGCGGAAGTAGAAAGCCGGGGTGCAGCACAAACCCCAGTCCGGCTACCCCCTCGATGTTTGCGCCTTGTTCCTTCAAGGTCCCGATGTCCCTGTAGAGGCTGCGCAAGGTGATGCCAAGCTCCTGGGCCAGCACTGCACCGGCCACCGGAAAGCGGTGGCACCGTAAAATCTGGATCAAGGCCAGGAGACGTTGGGAGCGAGACATTGAGGTGAGTTCAAAAAAGGTGATGCTTGAGAGAATTTCATATCAGAGAAGGCACTACAACCACCCTAGGTGGTGACCCATGCGCAGCTCGAACTCAAGGCCCAGTCCGGCGGCGCGTTCGCCCGGGCCTGACCGTCGAACGAGGCGATTCGTCTGGCAAGCCGGTCGACGAAACCATCCAGCTCGACATCCGGTAACGCACGATTGAGCCAGCCATAGCGTTCCGCCGTCAGCGCATCGAAGTCGTCGCCGCCGAGTATGGTTTTATATACATATAAACGTGTCAAAAGTTGAGAGGGGGAGGGCGGAAGCCATTCATTTGCGGGCTTATTTTCGTATTCATGAAACTGCCCAAAGCAGGTGTTTAATTCGGTTTCGATGTTAAGTGACGAACGGGGTACAAACTTTACCTAGTCTTTACTTTGGCGCGTTGCGAATTCATCAAAAAGAACTGTCTGAAAGGTATGCCCGGGGATATTATTAAATCCGGTTCGGTGCAAATGCAGAGGACTTATCATGATTAGTCGACTCTCAAAAATGAAAGTAGCTGTCTTGCTTGTTGGCGTACTCGCCATTGCAGGGCAGGCTGATGCCCGGGGTGGGTACGGTTACGGCCACTATGGCTACGGCCACGGTTACGGCTGGGGTTGGGGCGGTCCGGCCCTGTTGGGTGCGGTGGTCGGCGGGCTCGTAGTGGGCTCGGTTGTCGCCAACTCCCAACCGGTTTACGTTCAACAGCCGGTTTACGTCCAGCCGCAGCCGGTGTATATCCAGCAACCGCCGCCGGTCTACTACCAGGCACCGCCTCCGGGCTACTACTACGCGCCACAACCGGTTCCGGCGCCGCGTTAAGTGCTCGCTGGTCACCGTGATGTTCTGAGTGATGCAGGTCCCACCTGAAAACGGGACCTGTTTGTTTGCGCGGCCAAAAGGCAGGACCCGGCTGACACTCTTGCGCCGTCGAGGCGTGGTCAAAATGGCGGGTGCGAGGGTGCAGGCATACTGCTATCGCCGTGCTGCATTTAATATGTCGCGCTGTTTTTTATATCATGTATCGTTTTATATACACAAAAAATAGCCGGAAGTTGGTGTTGGATCGGTGAGTTCAATCCATTTATGAGGGGGGTCTGCATTTTTGGAACTGCCGGGCGGCGGGGGAAAGTTTAAGGTAACAAAACGGATACAGAATTTACCAAGTATTTACTTTGGCGCGTGACGTATTCCCCAGGAAAAACGGTCTGATCAGTATTCCCGGAGCGTTTATTAAAATAGCCGGTTTGATGCAGAAAAGAGGATTTATCATGATGACTCCGCTCTCAAGAGCAAAAATAGCCGTCGTGCTCCTGGGCGTGCTCGCCGTCGCGGGGCAGGCTGAGGCCCGTGGTGGGTATGGTTTGGGGGCGGCCTTACTGGGTGGTGTGGTCGGCGCCGCGGTAGTGGGGACGGTCGTCGCCAACTCCCAGCCACCGGTTTACGTTCAACAGCCGGTCTACGTCCAGCCGCAGCCGGTGTACGTCCAGCAGCCGCAGCCGGTTTACTACCAGGCACCGCCACCCCCTCCGCCGCCGGGCTACTACTACCAGCCACAACCGGTTCCGATGCAACAATAGGGGCTCGTGGCTCATGGCCACTGGCGTGATGACTCGGATTGCGCTGTATAACGACAAACCCCGCCGAAGCGGGGTTTGTTGTTTTGACGGGCTTGAGCAGCGCTTAGGCGGTGACGCTGATGGTCTCGCCGATGCTCTGCCCGCTGCCGCTTACAGACGGTTTGGCCGAAGCGGTTGTGCTTTCGCTGTCGCTGCTGGTGCTGCTTTGTGCGGCGTGGCGGTGATGGTGCTTATGGGTTGCCGCGGTGCTGCTGGCGGTGGTGCTGGTGGTCGCGGATTGCGTAGCGGCCTGGTTCGCAGCGGTTGTCGCGGCCTGGGTGGTGGCGGTGGTGGGGGTTGAAATCGAAGCTGAGATTGCACCGATAGACATCGTGACCTCCGGAATACTGGGAAAGCCTGCGTGAGTCGGAACGAGAGGCGCAGGTAGTCATTTGTAGTCTCTGAATTATTTGACCATTCAGAGGGGCCGGCTGCGGGAAAGTCCCGAAGCTGATCAGAGGTTAACACCACTACTTTGTCGGCTTTATCAGCGTAATGTCGGGTCTGTGTGGGGGTTTTTGTACACTGTTTAACTTGCTTTTGATCCTGCGTGCAGGTGCAAGCGAACATGAGTGAGTAGGCGGCCCGACATCGTGTGTCAGTGAGCGTTCAAGTTTCCTGAACGAGAAGTATGGCCCTTGTTATAACGGTCGTTATTTTCACGTAAGCCCTCCCTCCATGTGGCAATGACGATCTGTACCAGCCCCAGTTGGATAAACTGCTGTAGGGTCGATCCCGCCGAAGGTTCGGCTATCTGCGAAAACGTTCTTCAGGGAGCACTGGCGTCATTGGCGCTCACCTTCAACCACAGGCTCAGCTCCGTCTTGAGGAGCTCGCCGTAGTTGTTCCTGAGCAGTACGTTGCGCAGATCTATCGGGTAGATGGGCGCGTCGCCATAGATGATTGTCTTGATTCCCTTGCCGTCGTAGCCTTGGCGGCGGGCCTGTTCGACCATGTCTGTGAACATGGCGGGAGCCACGAACAACGTGATATTGCCGAACCTGCTCGCCAGTTCGAACAGCTCGTCGGCCTTGAAGTCGCGAGACTCCGGGACGACATGGCGAGCGCCCCGACGCACATGGATCAGGCTGTAGAGTCCGGCGCAGTGAGACATTGTCGCGGCATACACCATGGCGTCGATCGGATCGACATCGGGCGTACAGTCTTGCGACATGGCCGTCATGTCACCGTGGCTCAGCATCACCCCCTGGGAGTGATCAGTGGGGCTGCAGGTGTAGAATAACCAGGCCACGTCATTGGCCTGACGCGGACAAGGCGTGTCCGGTGGCGAAGTGATTGATGTGAGTGCTCCCATGTCCTCTCGATCCAGCTCTCGACACTCCTGGGGCAGGGCTCCGGGCGCGAACACCTGGCCGCCATCGGTGAAAATCAGCCGAGACTGCGAGTTGCGCACGATCCAGCCGACTTCGACTGGGTGCAGCTTGCAGTTGATCGGCACCGCCACGGCACCGGCCCACCAGATGGCGTAGAGCAGTTCGAGGTATTCGCAACAGTTCTTCATGGACAGCGCGACACGGTCGCCGGGGGCAATGCCGTGCTCGTCGATCAGATACGCAGCTCGGTGCCGGACCAGAGCGACAAAGTCGCCATAGTTGGCGACTTGCTGCCGGCCCTCGAACAAGGCCGGATGCTTCGGGTAGCGAAGGCCGGCTTGGTCCAGCCAGTTGGCGATATTCATGCTCAGCACCTGTATGTCTGAAGGACCGAGGCAAAGTTGGCGACCGCTATCGCGAGCACTTTGGGATGACTGTCCAGGCTGAGGTAGCCGTATCGGGTGTAATCGATCACCTCCCTTGCGCGGGTGGCAATCTCGATGCGTAGGTTCTCGAAAACTCTGCAAGACACGCCCATCAGGCTTTTTTCATAAGCGCCGTCGAAATGTGGAGGGCTTATTTCAGCCATTCTCGACGCATTTCGTGCTTTCAGTTGTGAGGCTTTATTATCCTGGCGGTTGTCGAATTCAGCTGTTTTGTTCACGGCGAGCTCATCCATTGAGTGGGCGTTTTCAAAAGAACGGTGGTTGAAAGCGACGCTAGCGGGCTCATAACTTGATTTGTTTAAAGTATTTGAGTGCTTATAGATAGTGATAAATTCGCCATTATTTATTGGCTTGTTGGTGTTTTGTTAGAGAGTGGTCAATATCCATGACGTGATATTTTTTACCGTTTTTACCGAAAAACTAAGATCCAGACCGTTGTTTTTTTCACCGTACAACTAATCAGATGGTCATCTGTATGGTGGTTTTTTTTGAAATCTGTACCAAATTCTTTATTCGGTTCCTTCAATCTACACAGATAGGACGGTTGCCTCGCTAGACAGGCGCTTCGTGAACAGATAAACACAGTAACGCTTCACCACGCCGAACACCGCCACGATCCGTGTCAGCGCGGTGTCGGTGCTGGTTTTCTGTGCGGGGAATTCGATAATTTAAATAATCAGGAAACAGGCGGCCAACTCATTTAAATAGATAAATCAATTAGACAAATAGGCCGCTAGCGCATGCTTTGCGCGATCTGCCTTGGGCTTAGCCACGCCATATCCTTGCGGCGACGTTGGGCGCTGGCAAGGAATACGTTTTTCAGGGACAAGGTCAAAGCCCCAGAGCATTACGGGCGCCCGGGGCTTTTTGTGGGGCTAATAGCAAGGGCTTTTGGATGGCAAAAAGGAGAGGGCATTTAGCCTGGTGCCCCCATCACACTGCTCTGTCAGCCCGGCACGGCTATTTCTTCAATCACAGAGTCTACCTGCCGCTGTGCCAGCTCGATCAGATGCACGATACCCATCGCCACCTTGCGGTTGGCACCTGTGAGGTTGTCGGCATTTTCATAGGCGGTGGCGGCAGCGGAGTCGAGGATCGAGCTGGCGTTGACCAGAGCGTCTTCGCGGCTTTGGGAGGTGGCTGGGCATTTGTGCGGTGCTATCGAGCTGCGAGGCCTTGGTACGTGGCCTTCTGGCTGTATGTAGTGAGCCAGGGCGCGGTCGACAGCTTGTGGGTCGATGGTTTCCATGCCGAGTGAGGCGGGTGGATTGGGCGTTACCTTGAACATGATTGTGCATCCCCAATGTTGAATGGAGCTGCCGGCTATCGCTGCTAAACGAAGGAGGGTGGCAGCTGTACGCAGGTTAGCAGACCGGAACATTGGAGAAACCCGGCGCACCCGAAGGTGCCCTGCGCACAGCCACCATAAAACGGAGGCAAAAAAATTGCGCCCGACTTGGGTGGCGCTGTGCGCCCAATGTTAAAGATTCCAGGCTGCTAAACCCGGCCACTGATTTGGCAGTGACGACTCAAGGCTAGCCAGCGAAATCGGCAGGCGCAACAGGTCGGAAGTTTCTAGGAAATTTCAGACGATGAAAAGAGATGTGTCTTGCTGGTCGAGGAAAAGCGCCGGGGGATAGAGTAAGAGCGCTTGGTTGGATGAGGGCTATCCGTCCAGTCATTGCGGTGAAGTGGTCAAAAATAAGGCGATTTACTGAGGAGTGAAGGTTGGAAGACAACGACTCTATACCAAAGGAATGGCGGATCACGTTGAACCAATTCATAAGCTTTCTGGTAAAGGTTGGCCGCTCAAGCTCTTGTCCGGTATGCCCCCACGATGGAGAGTGGAATTTCTATATCGACAGGTCCCTGGGAATGGGCGTTGAGTCCTGCATGATGATCACCAGGATGGATGGGGTGTCACCAGAGGATTTGTTTTCTGAGCGAGTGGCGCATCCAACATTCTCGATGGAGTGCCCAAGCTGCGGCTACATGGCTTACACCAGCGTTAAAAAAGTTGTGGAAGGCTTGTCTGCCATGGAGAAAGAAAATGGGTGATGTCGTTTCTGGTCGCTGGGATGACAAGAAAGAGGGTTCGAGCAATACTGGTGGTGAGGAACCGCCTGGAGATCACCCCATGGAAGCGCGCGTAGCCGCACTGGAGAAAGCAATCCCTGAGATCAGGGAACGGCTTGCTCGCGTCGAGACAAAACTCGACAACGTTGAGAAAAACATGGCAACCAAGTCGGATGTGGAGGCTTTGCGCGGCTCAATCTCTACTGACGTTCAAAAAGTCGTCGGTGACTCGACTTGGCGCTTCGTACAAATCTCAGCTGTTCTCGCGGGGCTTGCCTTCACAGCAGCAAAATTCATTCACCCATAAATCCTGAACCTTGCCAAGCCAGGCCCCGTTCCGGGCCTTTCGTTTTTGCCTTCCTTGCTCATCACTTTTCTCCAGGCATAAAAACGGCCTACCTTTCGGTAAGTCGTTTTTAGTACTTGGTTATCACTGAAATAGCCCGCGACGTCTGTTTCACGCACTATCCCCCTCCCCATACTGCTGCTTCTGGAGCCCACCAAGGAAGCCAATATGGAACAGTATCGAATGCGGTCGCTCATGATCGTACTTGTACATCTCGCGGCATTCGTCCTCGTCAGCCTGGGCTTGCTGAGCCTGACGATGATGATGGCCTTGACTGGACGCTTATTCTTCTAGCTCAACCAGTTGAAATGTCTGCGCTCAAAGTACTGATCAGCGCTTGCGCCTGGGCGTCGCGTTGCGCGGTGTAGAGCACGATTTCACGAGAGGGCAGGGGCGGCAGGTCGATCCGCTGTGCCACGTCGACGCAGCCGTTGGGAGCCATGCGCCCGACCATCGCGCCTATTCCGATGCCGGCGGCGACGGCTGCGCCGATGGCCAGAATCCCGCTGCCGACAAAGACCTCTTCCCAAGGGCGATTCTGTGTTTGTAGCACCGCCATCACCATGCTCCGCATGCCACAGGGCGCCGGTTGTATCGCCAGGGGTAAAGGTGCTCCGGGCGGCAGTTCGAAGTCGCGTGCAGCCATCCAGCTAAATCGTGCCGCGCCAATCACCTCGCCGTCCTGGCGTCGGTTGTCGTGCCTCAGGATCAAGGCCACATCCAGCTTGCCCTGCTCGTAGTTCTCCAGCATGTCCCGGGAAGTGCCCAGGCTGAAGGCGACGATAACCTCCGGGTCGGTGTTCGCCATACGTCGCAGCCACAGGGTGAGATCGGCCCCGACAATGTGATGGCTGACGCCGACCCGCAGGGTGCGTTTCTGCTTGCCGAAGCAGTTCAGCGCTTGCTGGTAGTTATCCAGCAAATGCCGTGCGCTGGCCAAGAAAGTCTGCCCATGGGCAGATAGCGTTACCCGCCGCGGCGTGCGTTCCAGCAGCTTGCGCCCCAGGGTTTCTTCCAGCCGCTTTATCTTCAGGCTGATCGCTGCCTGGGTGCCGCCTATAACATCAGCGGCGCGGGTGAAGCTCTTGAGCTCCGCGACCAGGACAAACGCCTGGATAGCGTCGATGTCGGGCATTTTCATGGTTGAACTGGAGGTCCTGTCTCGAAGGTAATGAAGTTACCATGGCCAGTGACACCTGTACCGAAGCCGGCTTTCGCTACCGTATGATTTACCTCGACTCGGCACTTATCCAGTCAGTCTTGGGCGGCAAATCCCTGCCATTTATCCCGGGTGGGCTTTCCTGGGACGCACGGCTTTTTCAGGCCGCCGAGACCTGCCTTTTTGAGATCGGGAGCGGCTTGCCCGGCCTGGCACTTTTCTCCAGGCATAAAAAAACGGCCTACCTTTCGGTAAGCCGTTTTTAGTACTTGGTGGCTACACAGGGACTTGAACCCCGGACCCCAGCATTATGAATGCTATGCTCTAACCAACTGAGCTATGTAGCCAAGTGGCGCGCATTATTCGCCGGTAACGCTATTGTGTCAAGCAAATATCTGAAAGTTTTCTCTGCGCTATCAACCGGTTAAGGCCCGACGGTGAAAACCGCGGGCCAACGCCGTCTCAACTCAGGCGGAAACGCCCGGTATTGTCGCTCAGAGCCTTGCTGCCTTCGCTCAGGCTGTCCGCCGCGCGGTTAACGGCGCGAGCCCCTTCCAGCAGCCGTACGGCGGCCTGGTCGATTTGCTGGATATTGCCGCTGACCTCATCCGCCGTGCTCGCCTGCTCGTCCACTGCCGTGGCGATCTGCGCCAGGGTGTCGGTGACGGTCTGCACCGCGCCGGCGATTTCCACCAGGCGCTGACCCAGTCCGGTCACCGATTGGGCGTCGGTCTCGGCCTGGATACAGGCCGCTTCCATCAAGGTCACCGCCTGGCTGACCGTGGAGCGCAGGCTGTCGACGGTGCTGGCGATCTGCGCGGTGGACGATTGCGTGCGCTGGGACAGGCTGCGCACCTCATCCGCCACCACCGCAAAGCCCCGCCCTTGCTCGCCGGCCCGCGCCGCTTCGATGGCGGCGTTCAGGGCCAGCAGGTTGGTCTGTTCGGCCACCCCACGAATGGTGTCGACCACCAGCTGGATCTGCTGGCCCTGCTCGCTGACCCGGCCCAATGCGGCTGCCGTTTCGTTGAGGCGTTGATTCAACTGCTGGATGCTGGCGGTGGTGCGCTGGCTGTCGCGACTGCTTTCCGAGGCAATGCGCTGGGTGTTCTGGGCACTGCCGGAAGCCTGTTCGCAACTCTGCGCCACGCCCTGGGAGGTGGCCGCCAGTTGGGTGGCCGCCGCGGCGATCTGGCTGATCTGCGCCTGTTGCGTCTCGACCTCGCTGAGGGCACCGCTGGAGTGGGTGTTGAGGGTGCGCACGGCCGCGCTCAGCTGCAGGGTTTCATGGTCGACCCCCTGCAGGCTGGTACGCAGTTGCACCACGGCGACGTTCAACGCGGTGCTGATGGCCGCGAGTTCGTCACGCCCCTCCACCGGCACTTGCAAGCAGAGGTTGCCGTCGCGCAGGGATTCGGCCAGCAAGGTGATACCGCTGGCACTACGGCGGATCGAGGCTTGCAGGCAGACGAACAAGTACAGTGCCGCCAGCAGCAGGCAACCGAAGATCGCCGCCAACAGGCTGAACTGGCGGATGGCCGCGCCGTGGTAATAGTCCAGGCGACTGTCGAGGGAGGTGAGGCTGTCCTGGCGCAAGCTGGCGAGCTCACCCAGCATTTTGTCCAGGGCCTGTTCGAAGCCATCGGGCTTGAGGGTGATGCTGCCGCCGAACATGCCGTCGTCGAGCACCTTGAGGCCCTCGTCCAGGTGCGTCAGGCTGGCATGGTAACGCTCGGCCCAGCTTTTCAGCTCCGCCGGCAGACGGCTTTCCAGCAGGTTGCCGGTCTTGGTCAACTGGTCCCGGGCATCGCCGATACGACTACGCAGGTCCTTCAATTGCAGGCGGCTTTGCAGGCTGAACTGGCCCGAGACCACGGAGGCCTGGCCGACACTGGCCAGCCGGCCGACCCGTTCGATCAGGTCCGGCGCATGCTGGGTGGCGATTTGCGTGAGCAGGTAGGTTTCCATCCAGGGGGCGAGGATCAGGCGACTGTCCATGGCGATTTGTTCGCGCAACGCTTGCAATGCACTCAAGGCGCTGGTGAAACGATCGTAGCCGTCCGGCCACCAGCCGACCTTGCTCAGGCTGGCGGAGTCGAGGCCGCTCAGGGCGGCTTGGAGGATCTGGTAGCGCTTCAGGGTGTCGGCATCGGCACCTTCGTTTTGCAGGGTCTTGCCCAGTGCCTCGACGGCCTGGTCGATCTCCGGTTGGGCCTTGTCCAGTGTTGCCATGGCCGCCAGGGTGGCGGGTGTCGGCTGCCGATTGGTTTCCGTGGCGCGCCAACGGGCGGCACGATCACGCTGGGCCTCCAGCAGGTTGTCCAGTGAATCGAGGGAGAGCAGTTGATGGACGCCGGCGCGCTCTTCAGTGATCAGTGCCAGCTTGCTGCGATAATCCTGGCCGATCAGGTACAGGCTGCCCATCAGTGGGACGATGAACAACAGGAACAGTACCTGAAACTTGCGGGCGAACCCGAAGTGGCCCAGCAGTCGAATCCCCGGTGATAAAAAAGCGTGCATGGTCGACTACTCCTCAGGGCACCGCGCACGATTTTGGTGCGATCGTAACGGGTGCCGTCATTAGATACTTCGGAAGTCCGGCTGTGAGGCGGTGTAGGTTAGCCGTTGTAGCGAAACTTCCCATTCTCGGCTCCCTTTGTAAGGGGGCGTGCTGTAAGCACTCAGAGCACGCAAGATTCAGACCAATGGCGTTACGCTATCAGCCATTTCATCGGGAAAAAACCGATTGTTAGCTCTGCAAGTATCTGGCGTGAGTGCACCGAAAAATGGCACATTGCTGCACCTGCAACTGTGCATCCATCCGTGTTACGGAATCACTTCATGGCCCTTTCTGAAACGTCCAGCGCTTCGATCTCGACGGCGACAGCGCCGCAAACCAGCCCGTTGGTGATGCGCGTGATCGGTGCCGTGGCACTGGCGCACCTGATCAACGATCTGATCCAGTCGGTCTTGCCGTCGATCTATCCAATGCTCAAGGCCAACTATGGCCTGACCTTTACCCAGGTCGGGCTGATTACCCTGACCTTCCAGGTGACGGCTTCCTTGTTGCAGCCCTGGGTCGGCTTTTATACCGACCGTCATCCCAAGCCCTTGCTGTTGCCGATGGGGATGATCAGCACGCTGATCGGGATTCTGATGCTGTCCCAGGTCGGCAGTTTCCCGTTGATCCTGCTGGCGTCGGCCTTGATCGGTGTTGGCTCCTCGACCTTCCACCCGGAAGCTTCGCGGGTCGCCCGCCTGGCCTCGGGTGGGCGTTATGGGCTGGCGCAGTCGAGTTTCCAGGTCGGCGGTAATGCCGGTTCCGCCTTTGGCCCGTTGCTGGCGGCGGCGATCATCATTCCGTTCGGCCAGGGCCATATCGCCTGGTTCGGCCTGTTCGCGCTGTTTGCCCTGGGCGTGCTCTACGGGATCAGTCGCTGGTACCGCGCGCACCTGAATCTTTTCAAGCTCAAGCAGGGCCAGAAGGCCACTCACGGGTTGTCGAAGCATCGGGTGATCGGGGCGCTGGTGGTGCTCGGCTTGCTGGTGTTCTCCAAGTATTTCTACATGGCCAGCTTCACCAGCTACTTCACCTTTTACCTGATTGAGAAATTCCAGCTGTCAGTGGCCAGCTCGCAACTGCACCTGTTCCTGTTTCTCGGCGCGGTGGCGGCGGGGACCTTTGCCGGCGGGCCGATTGGCGACAAGATCGGGCGCAAGGCGGTGATCTGGTTCTCGATCCTGGGCGTGGCGCCGTTCACCTTGATGCTGCCCTATGTGGACCTGTTCTGGACCACGGTGCTGAGTGTGGTTATCGGCTTTATCCTGGCGTCGGCCTTCTCGGCCATTGTGGTGTTCGCCCAGGAACTGGTGCCGGGCAATGTCGGGATGATCGCCGGGGTGTTCTTCGGTTTGATGTTCGGCTTTGGCGGGATCGGCGCGGCGTTGCTGGGGCATCTGGCGGATATTCACGGCATCGAGTACGTGTACACGATGTGCTCGTTCCTGCCATTGTTCGGGGTGTTGGCGGTGTTGTTGCCGAAGACCAGAAAAGTTTGAGCCTGAAGGGCCGGATCGCTCGAAAAGGGGCGGCCGGTCTTGGTCAAACGGTAGGTCTTCGCTAACGATTGGTACAATATTTTATATTTTTGTATACGAAAAATCGGCGGATATTGTATCTGGTCATCTGATCCAGGTTGGGTGGCAAATCGCTATTTGCCCGTGTAGTCTGGCCATTCGCACCCCACTTGCGCGGATGGTGATTGTCGTAATGAAAATAAAAAACAAGCTTGTCCTTGCCTTTGTATTGGTCGCCTTTATCCCGGTGAGCCTTGTGGCAGTGATATCGGTGCTGAATATACGGGCTCAGGCCGTCGATCAGTTTATCGACGGCAGCACCCGTGAAATACGCCAGATCGACGGCAATATCCGGCAGTTTTTCGATGGATCTCAGCAGAACGTCGATCAAATGGCGGTTGATCCTGTATACACATCGGTCGACAGCCTGAAACACTATGAAACCGCGGATGCCGCCAGCCATCCTCTGCCAGCGGCCGCTCGCCAGGTGATCGATGCGTTCGCCCGTTATGGCGCGACCCACCCGGCCGCCGCCATCCTGTCCATCGGCCTGGAAGATGGCAGCTACGCCAAATGGCCGGACGACCCGCAGCTATCGAACTACGACCCGCGTTCGCGCCCCTGGTACAAGGCCGCCATGGCCAGCCCCGGCAAAACGGTGCGAACCCCCGCTTACTACTATGACAAGGACGCGGTGGCGCTGGTCGGCACTGCCCGGGCAATGCTCGATGACGCCGGCAAGGCCAAGGGTGTGTTTGTCGTCAGCGTTTCGCTGAAAAACCTCACCGAGCTGGTCAAAAGCATCAAGCTCGGCGAAAGCGGCTACGTGATGCTGATCGAAGACGGCACCGTGCTGGTCGACCCCCGTGACGCCGCGCACAGCTTCAAGCAGCTCAAGGATCTGGGCGAGCCCTACGCCAAACTGGCCGCCACCGCGCAAGGTTCCACCGAGGTGGAAATCAATGGGGTCAGGTACATGGCCAATGTCTGGACATCCCCCGGCCTGGGTTGGCGTTATGTCGGTTTGATCGAGTACAACGAAGTCATGGGCGCGGCTACGCGCATGACCTATGTGACGGCGGTGATTGTGGTCGTGCTGGTGTTGCTCTTTGCGCTGCTCGCCGCGGCGTTCGCCAGGGTCATCGTCAAGCCGATCGGCCAGGTCAGCACGGGGTTGCAGTCGATTGCCGAGGGCGAGGGCGATCTGCGCCGTGATCTCGAGGTGCAGGGCAAGGACGAAACCGCGGAGCTGGCCGGCTGGTTCAACAAGTTTCTCGCCGCGATACGTCAGTTGATCCAGCGTATCGGCGCCGCTTCGACCAATTTGCAGGACGCCTCGCGGGTCAACAGCGAAGTGGCCGACAACATGAACCAGGCGGCCGGTCGCCAGCGTGAAGCGGTGGAGTTGGTGTCCACGGCTTTCAACGAAATGGTCGCCACCGCCAACGAAGTGGCCCGTTCATGCAGCACGGCCGCCGACTCCGCCGAGAGCGGACACCAGCGTGTGGCCGAGGGCAAACAGCAGATCGAATTGACCACCCAGAACGTCGGCCGCCTGGGCCGGCGCTTGACCGAGTCTTCCCAGGCCATGGTTGAGCTGGAGGAGGGCAGCCGCAATATCAACCAGATTCTCGGCACCATTCGCGCCATCGCCGAGCAGACCAATCTGTTGGCGCTGAACGCGGCGATCGAGGCGGCCAGGGCAGGTGACCAGGGGCGGGGTTTTGCCGTGGTCGCGGATGAGGTCAGGGCCCTGGCCAAGCGCACGTCCGACTCCACCGGGGAAATCGACCAGTTGCTCGGTACGCTCGGCAGCAAGACCCAAGAAGTGTCGCAGAAGATGGAAAGCTGCCTGGACCTGTCGCGCGCCAGTGTGTCCTCGATCGAGAGTGCCCGTGACAGCTTTGAAGGCATCCAGCAGTCGGTGAATGAAATCCGCGATCAGAACCTGCAGATATCGGCAGCGGCGGAAGAGCAGCACAGCGTGGCCGAGGAGATCAATCGGCATATCCAGCAGATCTACGACGAGGCGCGATTGGTCGAAAGCCTGGCCAGTTCCGCACAGGAAGACTCGGGCCGGCTTTCGCACCTCTCGAATGAATTGAACGGCTTGGTGGGGCGCTTCAAATCATAGAGGCAATGTGCCATTTTTGGGCTGGCCGATCCCCGGGCGATTCACTACACTTCAGGCTCTACTTAGCTGTCGGCTATCAGGTAGTCAACCTACATAGGGACCGGGAATCATAACCGGAACCTGAGGTGACAGGTTTGATGTCAGGGACTTCCCCGGAAAACCAGCACAAGAGTTATGCGCGTCCCGAGTTCTGGCAGCTTTCCATGCGTTGCTGCCAGCTGGCTGGTGCCGTGGACGTCGCTTTTCTCTTCATTTTTCTCATGCTGGGTTCACCCATCCTGGCCTGGGTCAACGTGATCAGCGTGGCCATGTATGTCTACGCCTATCGCGCGTTCAGCCAGCGGCGCAATCGGCTGGCGATCCTGCTGATCCGCGCTGAAGTGCTGGTGCACGCAGGGTTGGGAACGGTACTGATTGGCTGGGAAAGCGGCTTCCATTATTTCCTGCTGATGTTCATTCCGCCCCTGTTCGTGACCATGCGTGCCCGTAGCGCCTGGATCCTCGCGGCTTGCCTGTGGGCCTATTATGTGGGGCTGGATGTGCTCATGTGGTACATCCAGCCCCTGCAACCCATTTCCTCCAATGCCCTATTGGGTGTGCACATTTTCAACCTGACCGTGGTGTTCTGCATGTTCAGCTATCTGGCGCTGTTCTATGTGGTCACGGTGACCCGTGCCCACAGGAGCCTGGCGCGGATGGCAACGACAGATTCCTTGACCGGCCTGTTCAACCGCCGGCACATGATTGCGCTGACCGAGAAGGAACTGGCGCGGCACCATCGATGCCCCAGCAACCTGACCTTGATGTTGATGGATATCGACCACTTCAAGCACGTCAATGATCAGTACGGCCACGATATCGGCGACCGGGTGCTTGATGCGGTGAGCCTGGTACTCAAGCACTCAATGCGCGAACAGGATTTTATCGGGCGCTGGGGTGGCGAAGAGTTTCTGGCGGTATTGCCGGAAACCGATCTTGATCAGGCGGCTGTAAGCGCGGAGCGCATACGCAAGGCGATCCAGGCGTTGGTGATTGACAGTGACGGTCATAAAGTCAGCGTGACCCTGTCCATCGGCATTACCCAATATCGGGCCCAGGAGGCGCTGAGCAATGCTATTGCGCGGGCCGATCGCGCGCTCTACGAGGGCAAGTCAGCTGGGCGCAACAGGGTGGAAGTGGCGCTGGCTTGATTGCGCTGTAGGTGCACTCGGCAACTGGTCGATCTCACTTGCACGCATGCTTAACCCTGCAAAGGGCGACCGGCACTGATCCAGTTCTCGGTCTGCTTCATCGTCAGCCGGTAGCGCCACTCTTGAACAGCTCCTCGGTGGCGAGCAAGGAGTAACGGTTGCCCTCCAGGCGCGAGTTATAGCTCGTTACGGCTCAATAAAGCTCAATAAAGCTCATTACAGCTCAGTCAGTCCTGGGATTCTCAATACTTTCCTTGCTTCGGTCAGCACGTCGCAATACTCGAACATGCCTCATCCGTCGTGCTGTACAAAGCACTTCCCGAAGGTTTCTTGCTATCCTGACCATCCTCTTTCATGGACGAATACCGAGAGAAGCCATGGCTAACTCCACCCCGTCACGCCTCGGGAAGATACTGCAGGGACTGCTTTTTGCCCTGATCGGTATCGGCTTGTTGGGCATTGCCGTCAATCTCACCCTTGATCGGCGCGAGTTCCTCGCCCACGCACAAACCGCCGATGGCATCGTCAGCCACTTGAATGCCGGTGGTTCACATCCTGAAATTGCCTTCACCGCCAGCGGTGGTGAAAAGATCTCCTACCCCCAGGGCGGGTTTATTTTCGGCTATCAGAAGGATCAGCCAGTACGGGTGTATTACCTGCCCGAGCAACCGGTCAGCAGCGCTATCGTCGATGATCCGGCCGCACTGTGGGGCACTCCCGGGGTACTGGCTGGTATCGGTCTGGTGTTCATCATTGCCGGCCTGACAAGGGGGATCCGTCAGCGCGGTCGTGGTGCGGTTCATTCACTTAAAGGACTTTGAACGTATGAGCTACAACATCCCGATCCCGGTCAATGAAAGTCGCTGGCAGTATCAGACCGCCAGTGGCGGCGGTCTGAGCGTGGCCCTGTTGGCCGGCAGTGGCGGTTCGATCATCCTGCGTTCGCCCCAGGGCAAGGACGTCAGCTACCGCTACGGTGGCGTCGGGGTGGGTGTCGGATTTGGCGCGCGCCTGCCGCGTATCGGCAAGATCAATATCCAGCTCAAGGGCAAGAGCGTGGGGGCAGCCGGTGCGGCGGAGGCTTTTCCCAGTACCGGCAAGGTGTTTGTCAGCGACACTTTGCTCAGTCGTGACCTGACCGATGACGATATCACCGGGCCTTGCCTGTATACCGAGGTGGCGGCGGGTCTGGTGGTCGGCGGTTCGGCCACGGCCCTGTTGTTCGGGCTTGATCCCAAGCTGCTGGCGTTGGCGGCGGCGGTGAGTTCCAACCCGGCGACCTCGCTCATTGCCTCTGCCACGGTCAACCGGCAGTTGCTGCAGTCGGCCAAGGGCGCGGTAGTCATGGCCGGCATGAACGCTGGCGTGCAGGCCGGTGGTAGCGCCGCGATCTACATGGGCTATCTGTTCTAGTCACGCATGGTGGGCCGATACCCCGCCCATAAAAAGCCGCGAGTCGACGCGGCTTCTTCGGTTCCTGCAACGCTTGTCGCATTGAACTCAAGGATGAATCGATGCGCCGGCGCGTGACGAAATTGACGGCGGCAGGCACTTCGGATTAATAATGCGAGCCTGCGTCGCGGCGCTCCGACCTTGTGGCCGGATCAGCGTGTCGGATGTGTATGGCATCCGCGGGCACAATAAGAAAAAATGATCATTGTTGTCGGCTCAGTGTGAAATATCACGGCCAGTTTCTATTTTGAGACTCGGACAGCGCTTTGAATTCCCTGGCATGGATTTTGCTGAATTGGGCATGGATTTTGCTCGATAACCGAAGGCCAAAATAACCATGCTTCCCGTCTCAGCCCCCATGCCTGTCGCTGAAAATGCCGTGAGCGCCGACAAACAGTCAAGGCGTATCATCTGGGCGGTTGCCATTGGCAACGGTTTGATCACCTACGATTTTACGGTGTACAGCTTTTCCGCTGTCATCATCGGCAAACTCTTTTTTCCATCGGGCAGCCTCCTCGTATCGCTGCTGCTGTCGCTTGCCACATTCGGCGTCGGTTTCATCATGCGTCCGCTGGGGGCGCTGCTCATCGGTAATCTGGCGGATCGCAAGGGGCGCAAGGCGGGACTGACGCTCTCGATCACATTGATGACGCTGGGCACCGGCATCATCGCATTCACCCCGTCATACGCGTCCATTGGCTGGGCGGCAGCGCTGCTCATGGTGCTGGCAAGGCTGATGCAGGGCTTCGCGGCGGGCGGGGAGATCGGCGTCTCCACGGCGGCCTTGATGGAATTGGCCGATAAGGGCCGACGCTGTTATCTGACCAGTTGGCGGGGCACCGGCCAGGGACTGGCCGCGCTGGCCGGTGCATTGATCGGCGCCTGCACCACAGCGCTGCTGACGCCCGAAGACATGCAGCTTTGGGGCTGGCGCATCCCTTTCATACTGGGAATGCTGATCGGGCCGGTGGGATGGTATCTGCGACGGCAAATGACAGAGCGCCCGACGCAGGCAACCTATCGCCCCTCGCTCAAGAGCATGTTCACACAGCATCCGCGCGCGCTGTGGTTCGGGATACTGTCGATGGCGGGGCCCTCGGCCAGTGCTTATATCATGGTGTTTTACATGCCGACTTACCTGGTGACGGTATTGCATCTGCCACCTATCTTCAGTCTGCTGTGCGCCTGTCTCGCCAGCACGGTCATTTTCCTGGGCACGCCGTTGCTGGGCGCTATTTCCGATCGACAACCCCGCCGCAAGCCGATCCAGTACCTGCTGCTGACCGGCTGCATCCTGCTGGTCTACCCCGCGTTCCTGGCGTTGACGCATGGCGTCGGAGAGATTGCCTCCTTGCTCATTATCATGGGCTATGTCGCACTGGCTTTAACCAATACCGGGCCCAGTTCGGTGATGATGCTCGAAGCTTTTGCGCGTCACCACCGGGCCACCGGCATTTCCATCATTTACGGTTTGGGCGTGGCGACTTTCGGCGGTTTTTCACCCTTTATCGTGACCTGGTTGATCGGCGTGACCGGTAACCCAATGGCGCCCGCCTGGTACCTGCTGGCCACCTTATGTATCAGCCTGTTCGCGTTGATACGGTTTCCCGATACCGTCCACGAAGATTGACGAATGACTGATAGAGCGGTGGATGGCGTGCCGGAAAAACGTCTGCTGTTGCCGCCGGAGCGACCCCTCCTCGCGCCCGGCATTATTTGCAGCCATTTCAGCGTGCACGGCGATGCCAGCCTGAGCTTTCTGGCCTGGCAAGAACGAATGGACCCGGTCTACGATCTGCGTCCTTCATCGGCAAAGGATGAGGAAGGCTTCGCGGCTTCGCTTCGCCGTTACTCGATCGGTAATCTGAGCTTCTTCGACATTCACACCAGCCCGAATGTGGCCGAGCGCTCACTTGGGCGCGTGTCGACGGAGAGCGCCTGCGATCTCTCTTTCAGCCTGTTCCTGGATGGAACGCCCGCCCATATGAAGGGTTACGAGCATTGGCTCGATACGCACCGGCCCTCGGCGCCGAGCATTCTGGTGCAGGACCTGGGCCAGCCGTGCACTGTCCGGAGTTTTCATGGCCGAATGCTGATATTTTTCGTGCCGCGTGCATTGGTGGAAGAGGTTTTTCCCGATGCCGCCTCTCTGCATGGTCGACGGGTTGAGGCGACCACGCCGTTGACACGGATGCTGGTTGCGCATCTGGTGACACTCAATCAACAGATCGTCGGTCTGAGCAAGGACGAAGCGGATAGCGCCTTTCGCACGGGGATTCAGTTGCTGGCCACGGCTTTCAGCCAGCAGGCGGGGCTTTGCGGCAACGCCCGCGCGGCGGTGCGCGCAGCCGTATATGGACAGGTGCGGCGTTATGTCGAGGCGCACCTGCACGACCCTGATTTATCGCCCGAAAGGGTCTTGCAGCAATTGCATCTGTCGCGCGCCAGCGTCTACAGCTTGTTTGCGCATGAAGGTGGCCTGGCTGCCTATATCCGCAGCCGCAGGCTGCGCGCGGCGGCCAGTGATCTGGTCCGCTTTCCGCATCTGGCGGTGAAGGATATTGCCTTCGGACTGGGGTTTAACAATGCGTCGAGTTTTACGCGCGCATTTCGCCGGGCCTATGACATGGCTCCGCAGGATTTACATGCCTATGCCGCTTCGCTTGGGCGTTAACCCCCCCCCAGGACCGGGCACCTATTCTTCCTCGCATTGATTGTTTGCGTATGTTGCGCCGCGGTTGTCGAGGATCGCGATCTTTGACGTCAGCGATACGTCGTTCTTCCGCCGTCTTTGCGAGTCATTCCCTTTAATAAAAAATTGTAATTGCTTGTTTCCAGTAACTTGGACGCACGGTCAAGGCTGTGAAAGCGGATTGAATAAACTCCGGCGAACTTAATAATTATTCAAAAAGTGACACCGGGGAGAAAAAATGCAGTACATGACGATGCGTCCATCCAGATATCAACAGCCATCGACGGCTGGCCGGTTGACCCTGTTAAGCATGTCGATAACGGCGGCGCTGGCGGCGCTGGCGCCCACGATGGCGATGGCGAGCGCGGCTCTGGGGCCGACGGTTATTTCCTCCAATACCACTAACCAGTTTTCATGGACCAATAGCGACCTCACGGTCAACAATGGCGTCTCGATATCCAGCGGCACAGCCGTGTCGGCAACGGGATCCTCGCTTGGCACGCTGATCAACAACGGCAGCATCACCGGCACCGGCAGCGGTGACGGCAGTGGCATCAACAACAGTGGCAACATCGGCGCGCTGAACAACAACGGCCTTATCGGCGGTAGCGCTGGCAGCGGCATTTTCAGCAGCGGCAGCATCACCACGCTGACCAACAATGCTGGCGGTACCATCAGCGCCACCACCGGTATTAACAATAGCGGTACGATCGGCACGCTGAGCAACAGCGGTGTTATCAGCGGCAACAACCGCGGTATCTACAACACGGGCAGCATCAACACGCTGACCAACAATGTCGGTGGCACCCTCAGCGGCGCTGGCAACGGCGGCCTCTACAATGACTCCGGCAGCACGATCGGCGCGCTGACCAACAATGGCCTTATCAGCGACAGCTCTAGCGACAGCCTGTACAACTTCGGCAGCATCACCACGCTGACCAACAATGCCGGCGCTACCATCAGCGGCTATAGTACCGGCATCGACAACAGCGGCAGGATCGGCACGCTGAGCAACAGCGGCACCATCAGGGGTGGCTACCAAGCGGGCATCAACAACAATGGCGGCAACATCGGCACGTTGAACAACAGCGGCACCATCAGCGGCAGCAACAGCAACTCTGGCAATCGCGGCACTGGCCTCTACAACACCGGCACGATCGGCACGCTGAGCAACAGTGGCACCATCAGTGGCACGGTCAGCGGCACTGGCATCGGCTACGGCCTCCATAACAGCGGCGGCACGATCGGTACGCTAAACAACAGCGGCCTGATCACCGGCAGCAGCGCCGCGCTTTACAACGAGGAGTCCAGCGTGCTGGGCGGCACCTCAGGCGTGATTACCAACTCAGGCACGATAGCGGGCGATATCGTGAACCTCTCCAGCCAGGACCTGACCATCGACGGTGGCACGGGATCGACCTTCGGCAGCCTGACCGGCTTCGGTGGCACGATCGGTACGATCAGCAATACCACCTCGAATCTGGTGTTCGGTGTCGGTAATCAGTTGCTTAACGACAATATCAACGTCGGCAGCTTCAACGTGGCCAACCAAGGCACGCTGCAGGTCAATAACACGATCAATATCACCGGTAATTACACCCAGGCCGCTAACGCCAGCCTGATCCTCGGTGTCGCCGACAATGCCGTGACCACCGGCAATATCAATACCGACGCAGGCTATGGCCGCCTGGTGGTGTCCGGCAGCGCGAACATCAATTCGGGTTCGACGATCGGCCTGCAGAAGCTGGGCAGCTATGGATTTGCCCAGGGCCAGCGTTACGTGGTGATTCAAGCCAACTCCACGGGGACGAACTACAACGCCGACACCCTTCACTACACGGTGGCGGGTTTTAACGCGGCGGGCACCAGCGTGGCCGATGGCGCCAATACCGACTTGCTGGTGACGCTGGGAACGGCGGCGTCGACAGCGCCGGTTAATCAGGCCACCAACGCCAATGGCACCGCCCCCCTGGCCGGGCTGTTCCATTACGACGGTCTGAATGCCGGCTTGATGAACCTGTTCAACGCCGCCGCCGCCCTCGACTCTTCGGCCGCTGGCAACCACGCCGGGGCCCAGTTGAGCCCGACCGCGAACGCCAGTGCCGCCACCCAGGCGTCGACCGCTTCCACCGTACAAGTGCTTAATGTCGCCGCGGCGCACCTCGATGGGTTGCGCACCGCACAGAACGACAGCGTCGGCAGCGGTGTCGCCACTGGTGAAAGCGCCAGCAACACCGGGCTCTGGGGCCAGGCCTTTGGTGGCAGTTCGCGCCTGGGTGAACGCGACGATATCGCCGGTTACCACGCCCGCTACAGCGGTTTCCTGCTGGGCGCCGATGCCGCGCTCAACGACAGCTGGCGCGCCGGTGGCCTGTTCAGCTACACCAAGACCACGGTCAACAACGACGGCGACAACAGCGGCAGTTCCGCCGATGTGAAGTCCTACGGCCTGTTCGGTTATGCCAGCTACCAGGGCCGGCCGTGGTACCTGGACCTGTCGCTCGGGGCCATCCAGCACCAGTACGATACCCAGCGTGAAATCAGCTTCAGCGGTTTCAACGGCGCGGCCAAAGGTCAGCATGACGGGATGCAGTACATTGCCTCGGCGCAAGCCGGCTACCCGATCGACCTCGGCCCGGCACTGGCCCACGCCATCCTCACGCCGATTGCCGGCTTGACCTACAGCACCTTGCGTCAGGACAGCTACACCGAGAGCGGCGGTAACGGTGCGGCACTGCATATCGACTCCAGCAGCAACCAATCGCTCAAAAGCGATCTGGGCGCCAAGCTGGAACGCTCCTTCGCCACGTCCTACGGCAGCGTGATACCTTCGGCGCAACTGACCTGGCGGCATGAGTATCACGACAAGGGTCTGCAATC
This sequence comes from Pseudomonas sp. MWU12-2037, assembly GCF_023242345.1. Taxonomy (NCBI): domain Bacteria; kingdom Pseudomonadati; phylum Pseudomonadota; class Gammaproteobacteria; order Pseudomonadales; family Pseudomonadaceae; genus Pseudomonas; species Pseudomonas sp. MWU12-2037. The sequence continues at coordinate 61,863 of NZ_JALLIZ010000010.1, forward strand.
GGTCGCCAACTATGCCGCCGATACTTCGGGCGCCACCAGCTTCACCAGCGCCGGGGCGAAACCGGTTGCCGACACTGGCGTGCTGACCCTGGGCATTACGCTGCTGCACAGCGAAAACCTCAGCCTGGGGGCGAAGTACACCCTGGAAGCGGCGAACGGTTACACCGCTAATACGGGCGATGTGCAGGTGCGCTGGCAGTTCTGATCCGTTAGATTCAACTGACCTGATAACGCCCATTTTTCAGTGATGAATCATGGGCGTTTATCTTTCGCTCAGCAGCGGATGTGAACCAAAGCCCATTGCACAAGAGTTTCCACTCCCTATTTAGAAGGCCCCGTATGAGCGGTACACCGACAGACTCCGGTCCCCCGCAACTGACATTCCCTGAAGCGATGGCCCTGGCCCATAGCCACTGGGACGCGGGTCAGGCACAACAGGCCGAGCAACTGTGTCAGCGCATCGTGGCGAAATGGCCACAATCGAGCGATACCCTGCATTTGCTCGGGCTGATTGCCCACGCCACGGGGCGGCCGGCATTGGCCATCAGCCACCTGCGCCAGGCCTGCCTGACACAGGGCGCGCCCGCGATCCACTTCAGCAACCTGGCCGAAATATGCCGACAACAAGGCCTGCTGGTCGAGGCCGAGCAGGCTGGGCGGCAGGCCGTTGCGCTGGACCCCGGGCTGGTGGATGCCTGGAGCAACCTGGGCATCATCCTGCAGGAAAGCGGCAAGCTGGACGACAGCCTTGAGTGTTTGACCCGCGTCCTGACCCTGCGCCCCGACGCCGCGCAAGCCCACAACAATCTGGCCAACACCTATCGCCGCCTGGATCGACAGGACCGCGCCGGTTGGCATTACCAGCAGGCATTGATCCTCGATCCGAACTACGCCGAGGCCTACAGCAACCTGTCTTTCCTGCTGAGTTCGCAAGGGCATTTCGATGAGGCGGTGGCGGCCGGACGACGGGCCATTGAACTCAATCCGCGGTTGATCGATGCGTACCTGAATATCGCCGAAGCCGAAACCCAACGCTTGAACCATGGCGATGCGTTGCACTGGTTGAATACCCTGCACAGCTTGGCCCCCAAACATGTCGGAGGTCTGACGGCGCGAGCCCTGGTCTTAAAAAAGGGCGGGCTTCTCGACGAAGCACTGCACTGCGCACAGCAAGCGCTGGCATTGGCGCCCAATGATGCCAGTGTCCATAACGCCATGGGCCATACTCTGCAGGCCTTGGGGTGGCACGAGGAGGCCCTGGCGCATTTCAGCCAGGCGGCGTCATTGCCTGGCTCGGTGGCTGAAGAGGCGCTGATCGCGCGAGCTGTACTGTTGCTGGAGAGTGGTCGCAAGGAAGAGGCCGCGGTGGCCTTCGAACAGGTGTTGAGTGCATTTCCCGGGTCGATCCGCGCACTGGCAGGTCGCTCGGACAGCAAGACCTTTAAAACCGGTGATGCCGATATCGCCGCCATGGAGGCCGGGCTGGTGCGTGGGGAAGGCCTGTTGCTGGCCGACAAGCTGACAACCCACTTTGCCCTGGGCAAGGCATATCTCGACACGGGCGATTCCGCGCGAGCCTTCCATCACCTGGATGCCGGAAACCGACTCAAGCGCTCCACCTTTGCCTATGATTCCCAGACCGCGCGGCAATGGATGCAGAGCATTGTCGGGTTGTTCACCGATGAATTTCAATCCGCGCGGCAAGGGCTGGGCGCGGCATCGTCGCTGCCGGTCTTTATCGTCGGCATGCCACGCTCCGGCACCAGCCTTGTCGAGCAGATCCTGGCCTCCCATCCGCGGGTGCACGGCGCGGGCGAGCTGTCGTCGTTACGCCTGGCAGTGGAACGCAAGGGGGCTTTCCCGCAAAGCCTGGTCAACTGCTCGGCGCAGGACCTGGCCAGTATCGGTCATGACTACCTGGAGCGCATCAAGCCACTGGCCGATGGCAAGGACCGCCTGGTGGACAAGATGCCGGGCAATTTTGTCTATGCCGGCCTGACTCCGTTGATCCTGCCTGGTGCCCGTATCATTCACTGTCGCCGCGACCCGGTGGATACCTGCCTGTCCTGTTACAGCAAGCAATTCAGCGGTGATCAGCCGTTCAGCTATAACCAGATCGAGTTGGGGCAGTTCTATCGTGATTATGACGCCTTGATGAGTCACTGGCGTCAGTTGCTGCCCGCCGAATCCTTTATTGAAGTGGACTACGAGTCGGTACTGGACGATCTTGAAGGGCAGGCGAGGCGCTTGATCGATTTTATTGACCTGCCCTGGGACGGGGCCTGCCTGGACTTTCACAAGACCCAACGCGTGGTGCGCACTGCCAGCGTCAATCAGGTGCGCCAGCCTCTCTACAAGACCTCGAAAGGTCGCTGGCGCGCCCATGCCGAACAGCTTGGGCCGCTGTTGGCGGCGCTGGGAGTGGCTGACTCGTGAGGGGGGCAGGTGCGCGGTGGCCGCTGTTGGCCTTGTTCGCCAGTGTGTGCCTGATGGCGGCAATGCTCGCAGGCTGCGCCGATCCGAACCGGCATGCCGATGCCATGGCGCATGACGCTCACTTGCAGCGTGCTGAGGTCAGGGCCGAGGCATTCGTGCTGACCAGCTTCTTCCGGATAACCCGACCTGACTTGCCTCTGAGCGTGTACATCGAGGGGGATGGCCTGGCCTGGCGCTCGCGTACGATCCCGTCGGAAAATCCGACGCCGCATCAGGCCGAGGGCCTGGCGTTGGCGGCGGCGGACCCGGGGCCCAATGTTGTGTACCTGGCACGTCCCTGTCAATTCACGCCGCTGGTGCTCAACCCACGCTGCGATAAAGCCTACTGGACCAGCAAGCGCTTTGCCGAGGAAGTGGTCGTGGCCATGAACCAGGCCGTGACGCATTATGCCGCCCAGGTGCCGGGGCAGCCTGTCCAGCTGATTGGTTACTCCGGCGGCGGCGCCCTGGCGGTGTTGATCGCCGCCCGGCGTGACGATGTCGCCTCGCTGCGTACCGTGGCCGGCAATCTCGATCATGCCGAGGTCAATCACTTGCACCGGGTCTCGGCCATGCCGGAATCGCTGAACGCCATCGACGTTGCTTCCCAGGTAGCGACCATTGCGCAGATTCATTTCAGCGGCGACGATGACTCGGTGGTGCCGCCGGTGATCGCGAAACGTTTTGTCATTGCCGCGGGTGGTCACTGCGCACAGACTCATATCGTGCGGGGCATGAGTCATGACAGCGACTGGGCGGGACGCTGGCCGGAACTGCTCAGGATTCTGCCCTCATGCTCCAATGGACACTGAGGCTGAATAACCATCTGAGCACCGTACCCCAAGCGCTACCGTTAATCCTCGTGGATATTGGCGCATAGTAAAAACCCCCGTATCACTGCGTGAGTACGGGGGTTTAGTGTCCGCTGGCATCACCGGAATCCGGCTATGCGCTTACACGTTAAAACGGAAGTGCATCACATCACCGTCTTTAACGATGTATTCCTTGCCTTCCAGACGCCATTTACCGGCTTCCTTGGTCCCGGCTTCGCCCTTGTACTGGATGAAGTCGTTGTAGGCGATCACTTCGGCGCGGATAAAGCCTTTCTCGAAGTCGGTGTGGATCACACCAGCGGCCTGTGGCGCGGTCGCACCGACACGCACGGTCCAGGCGCGGACCTCTTCGACACCGGCAGTGAAGTAGGTCTGCAGGTGAAGCATTTCGTAACCGGCACGGATCACGCGGTTCAGGCCAGGCTCTTCAAGGCCCAGGGCCTCGAGGAACATGTCCTTCTCCTCGCCGTCTTCCAGCTCGGCGATTTCCGCTTCGATCTTGTTGCACACCGGCACCACGACCGCGCCTTCTTCCTCGGCAATGGCCCGGACCACATCCAGCAACGGGTTGTTCTCGAAGCCGTCTTCAGCGACGTTGGCGATGTACATCACCGGCTTGGTGGTCAGCAGGTGGAAACCACGGATCACCGCTTTCTCGTCGTCGCTCATGCTCTTCATCAGGCTGCGCGCCGGCTTGCCTTCGGTGAAGTGGGCGATCAACTGCTCCAGCAGGCCCTTTTGCACCACGGCGTCCTTATCACCGCCCTTGGCGTTGCGCGTGACTTTCTGCAGTTGCTTCTCGCAGCTGTCGAGGTCGGCGAAGATCAGTTCCAGGTCGATGATCTCGATGTCGCGCTTGGGGTCGACGCTGTTGGAGACGTGAATCACGTTCTCGTCTTCGAAGCAGCGGACCACGTGGGCGATGGCATCGGTCTCGCGGATGTTGGCGAGGAACTTGTTGCCCAGGCCTTCACCCTTCGAGGCGCCGGCAACCAGGCCGGCGATGTCGACGAATTCCATGGTGGTCGGCAGGATGCGCTTGGGCTTGACGATCTCGGCCAGGGCCTGCAGGCGCGGGTCGGGCATCGGCACGATGCCGCTGTTCGGCTCGATGGTGCAGAAGGGGAAGTTCTCCGCCGCGATACCGGATTTGGTCAGGGCGTTGAACAGGGTGGATTTGCCGACGTTGGGCAGGCCGACGATGCCGCAGTTGAATCCCATGGTGTTTCCCCTCGGGTAAGAGTCAGGCCTTCTGGCTGTGCAGGTTTTTCATCGCGCGGTTCCATTCCCCGGCGAGGATATCCGGCAGCACGCCGAGGGCAAAATCGATGCTGGCATCGAGTTTTTCCTGTTCGGCGCGTGGCGCACGACCCAGGACAAAATTTGAAACCATACTGGCAACGCCCGGGTGGCCAATGCCAAGCCGCAGGCGGTGAAAGGTATTCTGGTTGCCGAGCTGCGCGATGATGTCGCGCAGGCCGTTGTGCCCGCCGTGTCCGCCGCCCTGTTTGAGCTTGGCGACGCCGGGAGGCAAGTCCAGTTCGTCGTGGGCCACCAGGATTTCTTCAGGCGTGATACGGAAGAATCCAGCCAATGCCGAGACGGCCTGGCCGCTACGGTTCATGTAGGTGGTGGGGATCAACAGACGAACATCCTGACCCTGGTGACTGAAGCGCCCGGTCAGGCCGAAATATTTGCGATCGGCCACCAGGTTGACACCTTGGGCGTGGGCGATGCGCTCAACAAAAAGGGCCCCCGCGTTATGCCGGGTCTGTTCGTATTCGGTGCCTGGATTTCCCAGGCCAACGATCAGTTTGATGGCAGTCACGACAGGGGCCCTTCCTAGGAGTTGTGGATAACATCGCGGCTATTGAGCCTAGCGGCGAACGTGGACGAAACATGCTCATTTACATGATGCAAACTTCGCGATCCCGCCCGCTTTACTCGCTACTTGCCAGCTCGCGATGTTTCCATGACTCCGACGTTGCGGAGTAAAAAATTACTCGGCAGCGGCTTCTGGTGCAACACGTGGCGCGTGAACGTTGGCAACAGCCAGGTCGTTACCGTGGGCCAGTGCAACGAACTCAACGCCTTTCGGAGCTTTGAGGTCCGACAGGTGAATGATCGAACCGACTTCGGCATCAGCCAGGTCGACTTCGATGAACTCAGGCAGATCTTTCGGCAGGCAGGTTACTTCGACTTCGGCCACAACGTGGGAAATCTCGCCGCCTTTCTTGACTGCTGCTGCTTCGTTGATGAAGTGCACAGGAACGTGAGCGGACAGTTTCTGACCGGCGACAACGCGGACGAAGTCAGCGTGCAGCACGTGGCCTTTGGCCGGGTGACGTTGCAGTGCCTTGATGATGACGTTCTGCTTGGCGCCGCCGATGTTCAGCTCGATGATGTGGCTGTAAGCCGCTTCGTTTTCGAGCAGTTTGGCAACTTCTTTGGCCAGCATGCTGATGGACTCAGGGGCTTTTTCGCCACCGTAGACTACAGCTGGAACCAGGCTTGCGAGACGACGCAGGCGGCGGCTCGCACCTTTCCCCAGGTCGGAACGCACTTCAGCATTCAGGGTAAATTCGTTCATGTTGACTCTCCAAATTAACCACATCCACCCTAGCGTTTGCGACCAGCGCTAAAGGCGGTATGGGCAAAAAAGCCCCGCCCCAACAGGTGTTGGGGCGGGGCGCTTTTCGTCAACGAGATATCCGAAAGGGCTGGGCCCTTAGCGGAACATCGCGCTGATCGATTCTTCGTTGCTGATGCGGCGAACCGCTTCGGCGACTACCGGTGCGATATCCAGTTGACGGATACGCGCACAGGCTTGTGCTGCAGCGGACAGCGGGATGGTGTTGGTCACCACCAGCTCGTCCAGCACGGAATTTTCAATGTTCTCGATCGCGCGACCCGACAGCACAGGGTGTGTGCAGTAGGCAAAGACCTTGGCAGCGCCATGTTCCTTGAGGGCTTTCGCCGCGTGGCACAGGGTGCCGGCGGTGTCGACCATGTCATCGACGAGAATACAGGTGCGGCCTTCGACGTCACCGATGATGTGCATCACTTCGGAGTGGTTGGCCTTCTCACGACGTTTGTCGATGATGCCCAGATCCACGCCCAGCGACTTGGCAACGGCCCGTGCACGCACGACGCCACCAATGTCCGGAGACACGATCATCAGATTTTCGAAGCGTTGGTCTTCGATGTCATCCACCAGAACGGGGGAGCCGTAGATGTTATCTACCGGAATATCGAAGAAGCCCTGGATCTGGTCTGCGTGCAGGTCAACCGTGAGAACACGGTCGATGCCGACGACGGTGAGCATGTCAGCAACGACTTTCGCGCTGATAGCCACACGCGCGGAACGCGGACGGCGATCCTGACGGGCATAACCAAAGTAAGGGATCACCGCAGTGATTCGAGTGGCTGAGGAACGGCGGAAGGCATCAGCCATCACGACGAGTTCCATCAGGTTATCGTTGGTCGGAGCGCAAGTCGGCTGAATGATGAAGACGTCTTTACCGCGGACGTTTTCATTGATCTCAGCGGTAATTTCGCCGTCGGAAAACTTGCCGACAGAGATGTCACCGAGTGGGATATGCAGCTGACGTACAACACGCCGAGCCAGATCGGGGTTAGCGTTCCCCGTAAAGACCATCATCTTGGACACGCGCAGTACCTGAAGGCTGAGGGTAACCTGGATGAGTATAGGAAAATGGCAGGGGCGGCTGGATTCGAACCAACGCATGGCAGGATCAAAACCTGCTGCCTTACCGCTTGGCGACGCCCCTGTATCTGTTGCAACGAGTACCCAGTACTCGATTCCTAGAGCAGACTCTGCAGCTTGCGATGCAACATCGAAACATTGCTTCCCTTTGCCACAAACCCTGTTTGGGTCTCTGTAAGAAGGGCCGAGACTTTATCAGCTTCAGCTTTGTTTGGGAAGGCCCCAAACACACAACTTCCAGTTCCGGTTAACTTTGCTTCGGTAAATTTACCTAACAAATTCAAAGCGTTACGTACCTCTGGATAACGCCTTGCCACAACCGGCAAGCAGTCATTACGACTGTTTCCCTTGGGAACGGGGCGCACTTTAATGGGCGCGGAGTCACGTGTCAACAGCGGATCGGAAAAAATTTCTGCTGTACTTACAGAGACTTGCGGAACGAGCACGACATACCAGGGTTCTTCGGGGTCTACCGGGGTGAGTTTTTCCCCCACGCCCTCGGCGAAAGCCGCGTGGCCACGGACGAAAACCGGCACGTCGGCGCCCAGTGTCAGGCCCAGCGCGGCCAGGCGATCTTCGTCCCAGCCCAGTTGCCAGAGGTGATTGAGGCCGAGCAAAGTCGTCGCGGCATTCGAGCTGCCGCCACCGATACCGCCGCCCATGGGCAGGATTTTTTCGATCCAGATATCCACGCCCAGGGGGCTGCCCGATTGTTCCTGGAGTTTTTTCGCGGCGCGCACGATCAGGTTGCTGTCGTGGGGCACGCCTTCGAATTCGGTGTGCAACTGGATCACGCCGTCGTCACGCGCGGCGAAGCTCAGTTCGTCGCCGTAGTCGAGAAACTGAAACAGCGTCTGCAACTCGTGATAACCGTCCGTGCGGCGACCAAGGATATGCAGCATCAGGTTGAGCTTGGCCGGCGACGGCAGCGTCAGGCGGGCGGCGCTCATGTCACTGGCCCAGCTGGCGCGGCTGCCAGTCCTTGATCACCAGGGTCACGTCGAGGTCGCGGCCGTGCAGCTTGATGCGTTCGGGCAACCAGTAGCCGTTCTGCTCGCTGTAGCTCAGGTACTCGACCTGCCAGCCATCCTGTTCGAGGGAGGCCAGGCGGCTGTCGTTGTCCAGGCTCAGGCGGCTCTTGCTGTCCGGCGCGGGGAGGCCACGGACCCACCAGACCAGATGGGACACCGGCAGCTCCCAGCCCAATTGCTCCTGGAGCAGGGCCTCGGGGCTGGTGGCGGCATAGCGGCCCTGGTTGGCGACCTCCAGGCTCACCTGGCCGGGACGCCCGGTCAGGCGGGCAGCACCGCGCCCCAACGGGCCGGACAGGCGAATGTCGTAGTAATCCTGGCGTTGCAGCCAGAACACGGTACCGCTACCGGAATCCTTCGGTGCGCGGATACCGACCTTGCCATTGATCTGCCAGCCGTCGAGGCTGCTCAATTGCTGTTTGTGCTTGGCCCAGAGGGCCGGGTCGCCGTGCCCTTCAACGGACTCACGGGCACCGAAGCCCGCGCAACCGGCGAGCAGGGCGATCAGGCTGAAAACAACGAGGTGGCGCAAAAACATAAGCTTAAAGAGTCTCGGAACCGGTCAGGCGCTTGATGGTGCTGCGCAGAAGTGGGCTGTCGGGCTGATCCTTGAGGAACTTGCCCCAGATTTGCTTGGCTTCGCGTTGCTTGCCGTTGGCCCAGAGGACTTCGCCCAGGTGTGCGGCGACTTCCTGGTCGGGGAACCGCTCCAGGGCTTGGCGCAGCAGGCGTTCGGCCTCGTCGAGGTTGCCCAGGCGGAAGTTCACCCAGCCAAGGCTGTCGAGCACGGCCGGATCTTCCGGATTCAGCTGGTGGGCCTTCTCGATCAGTTCCTTGGCCTCGGCATAGCGGGTGGTGCGGTCCGACAGGGTATAGCCGAGGGCGTTCAACGCCATGGCATTGTCCGGTTCGCGCTTGAGGATAGCGCGCAGGTCTTTCTCCATCTGCGCCAGGTCGTCACGCTTTTCCGCCTGCATCGCACGGGTGTAAAGCAGGTTCAGGTCGTCGGGGTACTGCAACAGGGCTTGCTGCAGAACGCTCCAGGCACGATCGCCCTGATGGTTGGCGGAGAGGATCTCGGCCTCGATCAGGTAAAGCTGGATCGCGTAGTCCGGCTGCTCGTCGCGGGCCGTCTTGAGTTTGCTCGAGGCCTCGGCGCCGCGCCCGGTGGTGACCAGGATATCGGTCTGGCGCAGTTGTGCCGGCAGGTAGTCGTTGCCCGGCCCGACCTGGGCGTATTCATCCAGGGCGGTCTGCAGGTCGTTGTGCTCTTCGGCGATGCGGCCCAGGTTCAGGTGCGCCGAGTCGACATGGCTGTCGCGGGCGATCAGTTCGTCCAGGTAACCCTTGGCTTCATCCCAGGCCTTGGCCTCGAGGCAGACGAGGGCCAGGGAGAAACGCAGTTCGTCATCTTCCGGGTATTGCTGCACCAGGCTGGAGAACTGGGTCTTGGCGTCGGCCATGCGGTCCTGTTCCACCAGCATGCGCGCGTAAGTCAGGCGCAGGCGCTTGTCGTCCGGGTACTGCTTGATGCTTTTTTCCAGGATCGGCAAGGCTTCCTTGCCGCGGTTGAGCGCTTGCAGCAAGCGTGCGCGCAGCAGGATCGGGGCGATTTCGCCGTCTTCCGGCGGGTTTTTCTCCAGCAGCGCCAAGGCGGCCTGGGTGTCGCCGTCCTGTTGCAGCAACAGGGCCTTGCCGAAAATCAGCTGGCTGTTCTTCGGGTGCTTGACCAGCAGGCGGTCGAAACTTTTCTTCAGGCCGTTGCGGGTGTCCTGGTCGGTGTCGGCGGCCGACAGGGCAAGAAAGTCGAAATGGGTGTCGCCCTTGCCTTGCAGGACCTTCTCCATATAGACCATGGAGTCGTCATAACGCCCGCTGCGGGCCAGCTGGATGGCGGCCGCGCGTTGTGCCTCGAGATCATTCGGGGCGTTTTTCGCCCAGATCAGCGAGGTGTCGAGGGCCGCCTGGTCGGCGCCCAGGTACTCGGCAATCCGGAAAGCGCGCTCGGAAACCCCCGGATCCTGGGTGTTGATCGCCTGGGTCACGTAGTTATCCAGCGCGATATCGAAACGATTTCGCTGTCCGGCCAGCTCCGCGCTCAACAGGCTGAACACCGTATCTTCGGTGAACGAGCTGTAGACCTTGGGCTTTTCCGGGGCCGGAGTGGTGTCTTCAGCCGGCGGCGTACGCCCCGGCGACACGGGTGCCAAGGCCTGGCAGCCGCTGAGGAAGACAAAAGCGAGGAGCAACGCGGAGGATCTATTCATATAGGAGAAGGACGACTTACCTGCGGGTCGGGGCATCATGACACAAGCGGCGGGCAGAACCATACCCGAGACGCTCACCAGACACTTATAGCAACGTTACATTAGGACAATAGTCGGCAATGGTTGTTCTGAATCATTCGAAGGTGGACAATTGTCGGCTTCTCGACATCATCAGCGACCCTGAATGGCCTTCCTCGCACTCGGCATCAACCACAAGACGGCGTCCGTAGACGTACGCGAGCGCGTGGCTTTTACCCCCGAGCAATTGGTGGAGGCCCTGCAGCAGCTGTGTCGCCTCACCGACAGCCGTGAAGCCGCGATCCTCTCGACCTGCAACCGCAGTGAACTGTATATCGAGCAGGAGCACATTACGTCGGACACGGTCCTGCGCTGGCTGGCCGATTATCACCACCTGAGCCTCGAAGACCTGCGGGCCTGCGCCTATGTGCACGAAGACGATGCCGCCGTTCGTCATATGATGCGCGTGGCCTCGGGCCTGGATTCGCTGGTATTGGGCGAACCGCAGATTCTCGGCCAGATGAAGTCGGCCTATGCCGTGGCACGGGAGGCGGGCACCATCGGGCCGTTGCTCGGGCGCCTGTTCCAGGCCACCTTCAGCGCCGCCAAGCAGGTACGCACCGACACCGCCATCGGCGAGAACCCGGTGTCGGTGGCGTTTGCCGCCGTCAGCCTGGCGAAACAGATTTTCAGCGATCTGCAGCGCAGCAGCGCGTTGCTGATCGGCGCCGGCGAAACCATCACCCTGGTCGCCCGCCACCTGCACGAGCAGGGCGTCAAGCGTATCGTGGTGGCCAACCGGACCCTGGAGCGGGCCAAGATCCTCGCCGAAGAGTTCGGTGCCCACGCGGTGTTGTTGTCCGATATCCCCCAGGAACTGGTGCACAGCGACATCGTCATCAGCTCCACCGCCAGCCAGTTGCCGATCCTCGGCAAGGGCGCGGTGGAAAGTGCCTTGAAGCTGCGCAAGCACAAGCCGATCTTCATGGTGGATATCGCCGTACCCCGGGATATCGAACCGGAAGTCGGCGAGTTGGACGACGTTTACCTCTATAGCGTCGACGATCTCCACGAAGTGGTCGCCGAAAACCTCAAGAGCCGCCAGGGCGCCGCCCAAGCCGCCGAAGAACTGGTGAGCAGCGGCGTCGACGACTTCATGGCGCGTCTGCGCGAGCTGGCCGCAGTGGATGTGTTGCGCGCCTACCGCCAGCAGAGCGAGCGCCTGCGCGACGAGGAATTGCAAAAGGCCCAGCGTCTGCTGGCCAACGGCGGCAGCGCCGAAGAGGTGCTGATGCAACTGGCCCGTGGCCTGACCAACAAGTTGATGCATGCGCCCAGCGTGCAACTGAAAAAGTTGTCCGCCGAAGGCCGCCTCGATGCGCTGGCCATGGCCCAGGAACTCTTTGCCCTCGGTGAGGGCTCATCGGATAGCTTTTCGGATAAGAAACCGCAATGAAAGCGTCACTGCTCAATAAGCTGGACATCCTCCAGGACCGTTTCGAGGAACTGACCGCCTTGCTCGGCGATGGCGAAGTCATTTCCGATCAGAACAAGTTCCGCGCCTATTCCAAGGAGTACGCCGAAGTCGAGCCGATTGTCACGGCCTACAAGCAGGTGTTGAAGGTCCAGTCCGACCTCGAAGGCGCCCAGGCGCTGCTCAAGGACAACGACCCGGACATGCGCGAAATGGCCGTCGAGGAAGTCCGCGAGGCCAAGGAACAGCTGGTTGAACTGGAAGGCAGCCTGCAACGCATGTTGCTGCCCAAGGATCCCAACGACGGTCGCAACGTGTTTCTCGAAATCCGCGCCGGCACCGGCGGCGACGAGGCGGCGATCTTCTCCGGCGATCTGTTCCGCATGTACTCGCGGTATGCCGAGCGGCGTGGTTGGCGGGTGGAAATCCTCTCGGAAAACGAGGGTGAGCACGGCGGCTATAAAGAAGTCATTGCCCGGGTCGAAGGCGACAATGTCTACGGCAAGCTGAAATTCGAATCCGGTGCCCACCGCGTCCAGCGCGTACCGGCCACCGAATCCCAGGGCCGCATCCACACCTCGGCCTGCACGGTCGCGGTATTGCCCGAGCCCGACGAACAGGAAGCCATCGAGATCAACCCGGCGGACCTGCGCGTCGACACCTACCGCTCCTCCGGCGCCGGTGGCCAGCATGTCAACAAGACCGACTCGGCGATCCGCATCACCCACTTGCCTTCGGGGATCGTGGTCGAATGCCAGGAAGAGCGTTCCCAGCACAAGAACCGCGCGCGCGCCATGTCCTGGCTGTCGGCCAAGCTCAACGACCAGCAGACCAGCGCCGCGGCCAATGCCATCGCCAGTGAGCGCAAGCTGCTGGTAGGCTCAGGCGACCGCTCCGAACGTATCCGTACCTACAACTTTCCACAGGGCCGGGTCACCGACCATCGTGTCAACCTGACCCTGTATTCCCTGGATGAAGTCCTGGCCGGGGGAGTGGAAGCCGTGATCGAACCGCTGTTGGCCGAATACCAGGCCGATCAACTGGCCGCCTTGGGTGATTGAATGACCATTATTGCCAGTCTGCTACGCGCCGCCGACCTGCCTGACTCGCCGACCGCGCGCCTGGACGCCGAACTGCTGTTGGCGGCGGCCCTGGGCAAATCCCGCAGTTACCTGCATACCTGGCCGGAAAAAATCGTCAGCAGCGAAGCCGCGCTGGCCTTTTCCGACTTCCTGGAGCGCCGTCGCGGTGGCGAGCCGGTGGCCTATATCCTCGGCCAGCAGGGCTTCTGGAAGCTGGACCTGGAAGTGGCGCCGCATACCCTGATTCCGCGCCCGGACACCGAACTGCTGGTGGAAGCCGCCCTTGAGCTGTTGCCGGCGACTCCGGCCCGGGTGCTCGATCTCGGCACCGGCAGCGGCGCGATTGCATTGGCCCTGTCCAATGAGCGTCCGGCCTGGCAGGTGACGGCGGTGGACCGCGTACCGGAAGCTGTGGCCCTGGCCGAACGCAATCGCCAGCGCCTGGGGCTGAACAACGCCACGGTGTTGAGCAGCCATTGGTTCAGCGCCCTGGATGGCCAGCGTTTTCAACTGATCATCAGCAACCCGCCGTACATCGCTTCGAGCGACCCGCACCTGGCCCAGGGCGATGTGCGTTTCGAGCCGACCAGCGCCCTGGTGGCCGGTGCCGATGGCTTCGACGACCTGCGCCTGATCATCTCCCAGGCGCCCGCGCACCTGGAGGCCGATGGCTGGTTGATGCTCGAACATGGTTACGATCAAGCTGAAGCCGTGCGTGAGTTGCTCTCGGCGCAAGGTTTCAGCGACGTCCACAGCCGCACTGACCTGGGCGGCCATCAACGCATCAGTCTGGGGCGCCTATCGTGCTGAGTGACCAGGAGCTGTTGCGCTATAGCCGGCAGATCCTGTTGCAACAGGTCGATATCGACGGCCAGTTGCGTCTGAAAAACAGCCGGGTGCTGATCGTCGGCCTTGGCGGTCTCGGCGCTCCGGTGGCGCTTTACCTGGCGGCCGCCGGGGTCGGCGAACTGCATCTGGCGGATTTCGACACGGTCGAGCTGACCAACCTGCAACGCCAGATCATCCATGACACCGCCAGCATCGGTTCGACCAAGGTCGATTCGGCGCTACGCCGGTTGGCGGCGATCAATCCTGAAGTGACCCTGGTCGCCCATCGCCAGGCCCTTGACGCGGATTCCCTCGGTGTCGCGGTGGCGGCGGTGGACCTGGTGCTCGACTGCTGCGACAACTTCGCCACCCGCGAGGCGGTCAACGCTGCCTGTGTCGCCGCCGGCAAGCCGCTGGTGAGCGGCGCGGCGATTCGCCTTGAGGGGCAGCTCTCGGTATTCGATCCGCGGCGTCCGGAAAGCCCCTGCTACCACTGCTTGTACGGGCACGGCAGCGAAGCCGAACTGACCTGCAGTGAAGCCGGCGTCATCGGCCCGCTGGTCGGCCTGGTCGGCAGCCTGCAAGCCCTGGAAGCCTTGAAATTGCTCGCCGGTTTCGGCGAGCCGCTGGTCGGCCGCCTGCTGCTGATCGATGCCCTGGGCACGAAATTCCGTGAACTGCGGGTCAAGCGCGATCCGCAATGCAGCGTCTGTGGTGGCGGCGATGCGTGACGCACCGATCGCGGTAATCGACTCTGGCGTCGGCGGCCTGTCGGTGCTCAAGGAAATCCAGGCCCTGCTGCCCAATGAGTCGCTGTTCTATGTCGCCGACTGCGGGCATATCCCCTACGGCGAAAAAAGCCCGGAGTACATTCGCCAGCGCTGCGCGGTGATCTCTGGTTTCTGTCGCGAGCAAGGCGCCAAGGCGCTGGTAATTGCCTGCAATACCGCCACCGTGGCGGCTGCCGCCGATTTGCGCCAGCGTTACCCGGACTGGCCGCTGGTGGCCATGGAACCGGCGGTCAAACCCGCGGCGGCCGCCACTCGCAGTGGTGTGGTCGGCGTGCTGGCAACCACCGGGACCTTGCAAAGCGCCAAGTTCGCCGCCTTGCTCGACCGCTTTGCCAACGATGTACGGGTGATCACCCAGCCTTGTCCCGGCCTGGTGGAAATGATCGAAGACGGCGATTTGCACAGCGAGGCCTTGCGCCAGTTGCTGCGCAGCTATGTCGACCCTTTGCTGGCGGCAGGCTGCGACACCATTATCCTCGGCTGCACCCACTATCCCTTCCTCAAGCCGCTGCTGCTGGAGATGATTCCGGCGTCCATCAGCCTGATCGACACTGGCGCCGCCGTGGCCCGGCAACTTCAGCGTCTGTTGGAAGCGCGTCATCTACTGTCCCAAGGGCCGGCGCGCGAAGCGCAATTCTGGACCAGCGCCGATCCGGATCACTTCAGGAAAATTCTGCCGCTGCTCTGGCAGAAGTCCGGGGTTGTGCAAAGCTTCACAGGGTAAACGTCGGCGTAGAGCGGCGAATCCCTCGTGAACCCAGGCTTAACGCCAAGCTTTCATTGCGAGGAGCTTGTTGGTCGCACCTGAAATGCGTTGGAAATAGGATATTCTCATGAAGCAATTGTTCTGCTTGGCTGCGCTTGCGGCCGCCCTGGGGTATGGCACCATGGCACAGGCGGCCGGTGTCGAGTTCTCCGTTGGCCAGACCAGCGATTCGACCCGGTCCTATCGCCTGGGCCTGCAATCGGACTGGGACAAAGGCTGGCTGCAAAGCGATGCAGGCCGCCTGACCGGCTACTGGAGCGGTGCCTACACCTACTGGGAAGGCGACAAGAGTCCCGGCAATCACAGCCTGTCGTTCTCCCCCGTATTCGTCTACGAATTTTCCGGGGCATCGATCAAACCCTATATCGAGGCGGGGATAGGTGTCGCCCTGTTTGCCCACACCGAAGTGGAAGGCAACAAGCTGGGCTCGGCCTTCCTCTTCGAGGACCGCTTGGGTTTCGGCCTGCGCTTCGCCGGCGGGCATGAAGTGGGGATCCGCGCGACCCACTATTCCAATGCCGGCATCCGCACGCCGAACGAGGGCATCGAAAGCTACGCCTTGCACTACACGATGCCTTTGTAACGGCCGTTCGTTCGGCGTCAGCCTCCTTCGCTCTGGCGTTTGAGGCGGGCCAGCGCGGCAAACACATCATCGTCATCGATGGGGTAGCGGTCGATCTGGATCACTGTCCAGTCGCCGTTGTCCCCGAGTTTTTCCAGTGCCTCGTCCGTTCCGGTGTAGCCCCAGAGGGCACTGTGACTACTGGCGCGACAGCTGCGCGGGAAGTGTTCCTGTAGCTCCTGGCGCGTCGCGTCTGCGGCGGCCAATCTTTGCACACGGGCCTTGAGCCCGCTGACGCCACTGAACTCGCTCAATGCCGGGGTTGATGTCGGCACCCACAACAACAGCGTGCCCTGCTGGGGATCACCGAGTACCAGGATGTCATCGGAGGGATAGCCGTTGATGCTCAAGCGGTGCACCTTCACTTGGCGCGGCCCCGGAGCCGGGTGCTCGCGTTCGTGCCGGGGCAGCAGTTGCAGCATCATTGGGTAGGCGGTGTCCGAGTAGCCGCCTTGCAGGCGCGCGCGCTGTACCTCCAGCCGGTATTGCGCCCGCAGATAATCGCCATAGCACTGTTCGTTGCCGAACAGGCCGTCGGCGGGGCGGACACTCCAGAATCCCGCCGAACGCCCGCCGAACCTCTGATCCCCGGCGTTCAGATAGGCCGTCAGTTCGGCCAGTGTCGCGGCGGCCTCCAGGACTTTCTCGCGCTGCGGGCTGGGGGCGATCACCAGCATGTCGGGCGACGCCGGGATCTGGTACAGCTCGTCGCCGTGATCCTCCCCGTCCATGGGAATGGCCATGAAGCTGCCATCGGCGGGTCGATAGTAAAGGCCACGACCCGGCCAGTCGGACAGCGACAGGTCTTCGATAAGCACCGGCGCGCTCAATTGCTGCAGGCCTTGCAGCGTTTGCAGACGTTGTATCAACCCACTCACATTCTCATGGTCCCGTGCGCTCAGGGTCACCAGCGTATGTCGACCTCCGGCAAGATCCAGCCGGTATGCCTCGTCGAGCTTGTTGACCGCATACAGGATCTCCTTGTCCTCGACCCTCACCACAACGCTACCCAGCGTCAGTCGGCCGGGCTCAAGCCGCATATCATCCGGGCGACTCAGATGATCGGTGTGCAGCACCCAGGTGGAGGGCCGGGACGTGGCGCCACTGGACAGATTGACCGTCGCGCCGTCACTCAGATACAGGTCATATTGGCTACCCTGGCCTTCGATGTCGTAGCGCAGGTACCGACCCTGTTCCGCCAAATCGTCCATGACCAATGGCGGCGCGGCCTGTCCCAGGCTGACCCGGATACGCGTGGCATGGTAGCGAGGCTCCAGCTTCTCCACGACCTTCTGGAAGACCGCGACCCATTCGGCTTCTATGAATTTGCCTTGGGTTTTTTGCTCGAGCGCCTTGAACAGCTGCAGTTCCGCGTCGTTGCGCTGGGTGGCGCCCAGCAGCCAACCATATTGCGGCAGGTAGGTGTGTTCGGGCGTGCTCGGCAGATGCAGGGCGCCGATGCTCTCCGAAACGGGTAGCGGCTTCTGCCCGGGCAGCTCCAGGACCCGGCCGACATCAATCGCCTGCTGTTCGTCCAGGACCACCCGCGGATCGCCCGAACGCGAATTGTCGACCGCGTAGATCTTCGGGCTGCCCAGATAGACCTGGCCGTTGCGCTGATCCAGATGGGTCACCACCACGGGACCGGCCATCCGCAGCGCATGGCTTTCAGGATCCTCGATATAACCACTGCGATAGGCCTGGACCTCCCGGGTAAATTGCGCGCCCGTGGCCAGGACCTTATGGGCCTTGGCAAAGAACACCGACACCAGGCTGCTGGCGCCCAGGCCCAGGCCGGCCAAGGGGATCGACAGCGGCCCGAGGAACTCGGCACCCTCGGCAAACCCGGCCAGTACCGTGCCCAGAGCCAGGCTATCGAGCCCGACGTTGGTGCCGTAGGTGGCTTTTTCCTCGGCGCTCTCGGCATGGGTCAGCAGGTAACTGTCCACCCCCAGGCTGGCGAGGACCAGCAAGGCATTGCCGGCGGCCAGCAGTCCACCGAGGGTCAGCGTCTTGCCGCCCAGACGGATACCTTGGCCGGCCTTGTCCAGCAGGCTGATGCTCTCGGCGCCCAGGTGCCGGGCATCCTTCAGGCCGAGGTAAATCGCCTGGGCGAGCATTTTCCCATCGCAGGCTACGCCGACGACCACCTGGGCCAGTTGCGTGTAGAACTGCACCCGGACCGCGCTGGCCAGTTCCGTCGACAAGGCCGAGCGCCTGCCGCTATTGAGCAGCAACAGCGCGAAGCCGGTATTCAGGCTGTTCAGGCCATCGAGTTGCGCCAGGCCATGGACCACCTCGTGGTGGGTGACGCCGGGGCGCGGGAGTAACTGGCCGTTCTGGAATTCGAAGTATTGGTGGATCGTGTCTACGCAGTTGCGGATGCGTGTCGCGAGCCTGGCCAGCGCGCTGTTTTTCTCCAGTTCCAGATGCTGTCGTGGCACACCGGCCGGGCCGATCAGCTCCATGGTGTCACCCGCGGCACCGGATTCGATGGCATGGAGATCGGGGACCTGGCCGGACACTGCCGCTCCGGCTCCGAGCCTTTGCCATTCCTGTTGCGCGGCCTGTCCCAGCTCGGTGAACGCGTTGCGTTGCATCCGGGATTGCTCGGCCATGGGCGGATAGGGCCTGCGCACATCGCCACCGAGGCCGGGGGCGTCCATGATCTGCCACGAACCGTCGGCACGACGTCGCACCTCATAGGTCGCGCGCCGGAAACCGTCGATGGCATGGATGATCCGGAACCGGTCGCGGAAGGCTCGGACTTCGTAGCGCAGGCCTTCGTGGAGGATGTACGTCCTGCCGTCCGGCGTGCGATACAGGCCTCGGGCATCCGGTCCCGAGGTGTCCGGCGTCGAACTGCCGTGCATCTCATATCCCCTCAACCAGATCGGCTGCGACCGCGTCGAAGGTCCGGGTTCTTCCGTGTTCGGCAGCGCTGCGCTCAGTGCCCTGTTCAGTTGGGCCAGGCTGCGGAGCGTGTTGCGCGGATTGGCGAGCGCATGTCGAACCCTGGCATTGTCATGGATGGAGCTGCTCAGTTGGGTCCACATCTGGTCGACGACTCGGGCTGATTTCCGCTGCCTGAGCAAGGTAAACAAGTCGGGCGTCTCGAGCAGAATGCGGAGCCTGGCATTCGCGAGAAAGACCGATTGGAATTGATGCCGGCTCCATGAAAGGGCATTGACCTCGAAGGGTAGAAGTAGCGGCGCGATGTCCTGGAACCCCATTTTCCTGGCCAGCATCAGCAGGTCCTGTTGATGCTCGAGGAGCCGGGACAACACGTCGTCAGTCAAGGACCTTATCCCGTCGGCGTTTTCCAGCAGGTTGATATGGATGATGCCGGCATCCGCGCAGCGGGCGATCAATCGTAGCCTGTCCGTTGAGATTTGCTGGTCGTCCAGCAGATGGGCGATTTGATGGGTGTTGAGCCCCTCTTCCATGGGCGGGGTCAGAGTGGCTGAACTGAAAATGATATCGACCCGCTCAAGCAGCGGGGGGACGCGACCGAGCACGGCTCTGATCAAGTCACGCCGTGGGGTGGTCTGATTGCCCAGGTGCTGGAGTGCATACAGGCGTAGCTGGGTGGCCGTCGCTCCATACTCCAGCAGGATATGCCGGATATTGTCACTGAAAATGAAGTTCCGTTGAGCCAGGAAGTCGATGTCCGCCGCTTGTGAAGGCCCGATCAGCAGCGTTTCCAGCAACGCCCTGCGCCTTGGTTCGTCGACCCACAGGGACAATTCCGGACGAGGAGGGGCGTCAATATAGTGCTCAATCATCCGGCGTATTTCGGCCGGCAGCGGGCGCAGGTCATAACGCTCATAAACGGAATTGAAGCCGTCATCGACAGCGGTGCTGATCCTCGGTGAACGGGACGGCAAGGTCGTTTCCAGGTAGCGAATGGCCGGCTGAAAGAGACCGTACGGATTGGGGGCTCCCTTGAGGATGGCGGTCAACGCTCGGTATCGGTCATTGCCCAGCCAGATACTCAGTTCCAGGCAATGCTCGATGGCCCGGGTATAGAGAGGCAAATGCTCCGAGGTCACGAAGGGCGCGATATCCGGATTGCGTTCGATATGATCGGCGGCGGCATTACGCAGTCTCTCGACCGTGAATATGCCGGCCCCATGGCCCTGGTTCAGTGACAGGGCCACGGCATGAAAGAAGCTGTCTTCACCGGCGGGGGCGCTCATCGGCTGGCCATCGAGCCAGGCGCGATAATGATTCGCGGCGGATCGGTACAGCACCACATCATGGCGGGCGCTGAACACCGCCGGGCTCACCCGGTAGATATAGGTGTCTTCGTGCAGTCCCCGCCGGTAGTGTGCCGACCAGCCAACGCCGGGATCGCTGACGTCGATAATCAACAGGCCGCTGCCTTGCGGCCACTCCGCCAGGTTGGGCATAAGGGGCACTATGATGTCCATGACCTGCGAGCTCCAGGACCCCAGCCGAACCAGGCCGGCGATGGCTGAAAGTCGTCGTGACAGGGTAGATGGCGATTGCCCCCTGGATCGCCCCGTCGGCGCGCCGCCCAGCAACCGTAGCCGTGCTGTGCCAAGAGGTGGGTGGGCCAGAGGAATCGCTTGCAGCACTGGGCCGGCAGCCAGCAAGGTCTTGCCGTCGGCACCCGTCCGACTGACCAGGGTTGGAATATCAGTGTTCGCGGGTTGCGGGGTGTCGGTGCTGGCCGTGCCCTGGTTGCCCGGCAGCGCTGCAATATCAGTTTGTCCGCTTGCCCTTGTTCGTGCCAGCCAATGCTGTCCGGGCAGGAATGTGCCGATCAAGCCGGCGTTCTTCTGGCTCGCGGCAGTGCCAAGCGCCCACTGCTCGAGGAGTGATTGCCGGTCACTCGCGCTCTTGCCGGGGAGAGGATGGCGGGCCTGCTCGATCAGCGCGTCACGCTGTATTTCGTAGAGGCACTGATGCACGTTGCCCGGCATCGGGATCAGTTCGACGTGGGTGTCGTCGCCCGGGGGCGGCGGCTGCAGGGTGGGTGTACTGGATTTTCTCAGTCGCGCGGCCACATAGTCTTTCCATGGCGGTTCCTGGAAAGACCGGTCGATGTCAGCGGGTCGGTTCAGGACCTTGAGGTCGTTGTCATCGGGTGAGTCCGGGGCATGCAGCAGCACGCTCGGGTCGTCCGGGTCCGCGCTGGTGATCGCGAGCACGCCGCCGCCAATGATATGCAGCGTGCGCTGGCCATCCTCGGAGCGTACCCATAAGCCCAGAGCGTTGGCGACGATGACGTGTGTACCGATCGTGGGGCGAGTGGCCGAGGCCGGGTAATCGAGCACCACCTCGAGCCACTGTTGCTGGCGCGTACCGATCCGGCCCTGGAGCGTGGCGTCCAGGAGCGCCAGTTGCAGACACGCGGCATTGGCGTATTGCCAGGTCTCGCGTATCGCCTGCGCCCGCTGCGCGCTGCTCGGGACCGACGGCTTCTCGTTCAGCGCCTGGACAATGGCATCCAGTGCTGCCTGATCCGGGATGATCGGCCGGTCGGAGCTGTCGTTGGGCGAGCTTGGCGGCAGCGTATTGACCAAGGCCAGGGCAAGGGCCAGGCGGCCGGCCTGCACTTGGCCGGCGGCCACCCGGTAGCGCTGCCAGTCCTGCCTGCCCGCCTCCTTGAAGACTTGTCGCCAGATCCTGTATTGCAACGCTTGCGAGCGCCGATTCACCCGGCTGCCGATATCCAGGACGTCACGCAGGTCCGCGGCGGCTTCGAGGCGCTCCAGCATTGCCCGCGACGTGTCCGCCGGGGAGGCGGCAAACGTATCGTTCACCTGCCTTTGCTGGGCGTTGCGCAGTGACTGGACCTGCCAGGCGAACAGGCTTTCTTGCTTGTCATCGCTGGCGCTGAAACGGTCCGCGACTTTTCGCCCGATTCGCACCTGCAGTGTCGCGTGCAGGACCCTGAGCGAAGCAAAGGTTTCGAGACCATATTCCAGGCTGTAGAGCACCACCCGTCCGAGATCACTGTGGATCTCGACCGCTTTCTTGCCCTTGAACTGCTTCGGGTCGGGATCGCTGTCCGGCAGGGCGGCGCCGTCGTGGCGGGTGATCACGAAGGCGCCAGGCCATGGGGTCGTGTCCGCGGCGTCTGCTCCCAGGAAGACGATGTCGTAGACCCCGGGTCGATGGACCGAGGGTGCTACCGGTAGGGCACTTTCCCGTTGTTCCCGTGTGGGCAGGCTCAGCACTTGGTCAATCAATTGCCGGTCGTCGGCGTCCAGCGTTCCATCGACGCCGCGCAGTTGCGCCTCGGCCCGCAGTTGCGTCTCCAGGGTCCGTGCGAGCCATTGATCGGTGGGCATACCGCCGGTGGCGCCATTGGGGTGTGTCCAGAACTGCTCCAACTGCGCCAGATAATCCCGTTGGAGTTGGCGTAGCTGCTCAACCTTGTCAGTCGCCGGATTCACTTCGGGCATGGTCGGGCGCGGCAGCTCATCCAGCAGGGCGGCCACCTGCTTATTGGTGGTATTGAGCGACAGCAATTGCTGGGACTGGAACGACGCGGTGTCGGTCGGCGCCGGGGGGCTATCGGTTGCGCAGGGGGAGGAAATACAGGGTGGGTCGAGGGTTTTCATGGGGCAGTGATCTCAGGGTCCGGGGGCAGCCATCGGGTTGCCCGCCACTTGTGACGTGATGGTCCCAAGTGTGGATTGAGCGGGTTCACTGGATATATGGGAAGTGTCTTGGACTCGGTGGTGAAAGCAGCCTGATTCGATTCACCGATATGCCGTGGCGATCCCTCGGCGTTCTTCCAGGCAGTCCGCCGAGCCGGTTTCGAACTCCCGGCAGATCAGCGGGCGTTTCTCGTAGATCGTACAGCGCATGCTGTCGCGATCCAGCGCCGCGCACCAGCCGTCGTCCAGGCGCAGCATCACTTCGCCGCCCCAATCGTCGATATCGATAAAACGCTCGGGAACACCGGTATCGGTGATCAGCATCACTTCCAGTCGGCAGCAGCAGGCCGCGCAGGAAGAGCAGGTGATTGCCGGTGTGGTGAGGTCGGTCAGGGGAATCGTGGTCATGGGCGCCAGTGTATGTCAGTGCCGCGAGCCCGTATGCCTGAATCAATCGTCTGGCGATAGCCGGATACCGCCGTGTGTCGGCCTGTTCTTTGTCTACTCCCCCTTGTCCGCACTCGGTTCTGGCTGATTGCGGTTGAGCCCAGGCTCATTTGTCCTATTTGAAGGGAGTCAGACATGACGGATGCCATCACGCCGCTTCGCCCATCGCTGCAACAGGAGATCGATGCCGCCAAGGCGCTTTTCGCCCACCCGCCGATCTTGCGAGACGTGGCCTTGTCAGCCATTCAGGATTATTTTTTTACCCGCTGGGATCCGCAACGCAACGCGGCGAATCTTTTTGTCGGCCGTCCTCAATGGTCCGTGGCCGATGGCAAAAGGGTCTTTGGCGGTTATCACTACACGGCCTTGCTCGATCTTGTGCTCAGGCATTTTACCCAGGGTGTTGCACCGGTTTTTACCGCGGATCATGTGCTGGAAGCCCGGATCGACGACCGGCCCGATGCTCGTTATCTGGTGGAGGCTTCGGCAACCCAGGCAATGCTTCGCCAGTGGGGCGATCTTCTGCTTGAGCTCTATCAACAGGCGCTGGTCGACTACTGGAACCAGGCCGATGAGCAGGGGGCCAGCCGCTTTCGCCGTCTCAGCAGCCTGCTGGTACGGATCCTGGCCGCCGACCGGGAACACTACCGCGCCTTCCTGACGGTCGATTTGCAAAAGCCTGACCAGCAACTGACGATCTATGGTCTGCGGGCCGTGAGCAAGGATTCGTGGGGCGGACACTACCCTGAAGCATTGCCAGTGCTGATTGCCCGTCGTTGGGAGCGTAAGGTCGAGCAGGCTCCGCTGTTGCTCAGTCTTGCGCTCGGGCTCTTCAGGGCCGGGACCCCGGAGGTGGGGCCTTTGCTGCCGTTGTTCATGAGCGCCCGGGCTGAGGGGCGTGATATCGAGTATCGCGAGCATCGGCTCTGGCAGCGGGGCGATCCTGACGAGTTGCTTGAACAGGCCTTTGCCTACCTTGGCCAAGCCTTGCTGGAGAATCAGCTTCAGGAGATTTCGCTGATTGCCCGCGATCTCGAATGGACCGTCGAGGACTACCAGAAGCGACTCGAGGCCATCACCCGCCCCGATAGCTGGTTTTTCACGCCAGTACCGGTGCAGCCCCATAGCGTCCGTGAATTGTCCGACGAACTGACGGCGCTGCGCGATGAAATGCCTTACTGGTTGCTCGGTGCCGCCCCGCGGGACGTTGAACGCTACCGTGATCTGCTCGATCAGTTGGCGAGTGTGCAGCGTGCTTCGCAGGGCAAGGCGTTTCTTGACGGGATCGGCGACCTGAAGAGTTTCACCCGTCGCGCCCTGATGAAGAAAATCCATGAAGATCATCCCGGGCCCCTGGGAATTGACGACACCGATGAGATCCACCTGGAACTCGACAAGGTTATCGCTGTGGCGGTGGTCGGTGGCGCGGGCGGTGCCTTGGGCAGTATTGAAAAAGTCAGGATGAGCCTGACCGAGTTCGCCCTCGAGAACCTCGGCGGCTTTCGCCATTCGAAGATGCGCATATCGGTCAGGCGCTGCGCCGTCGAGTCGCTCGTGCCGTCCTGGCTTACCCCGGATTACATCCGGCAGTTGGTCACCGCCGTGGACATCGGCAAGACCTACCTGGATGAGCTGCGCGCCAAGCTGATCGACGACGCCGACGAGGCCGGGCGTCGGGAAAAACTCTTTACCGAGCAACTGCGGGTGCAATTGCCCATGGCGGCGCTGGAGCTCAAGATCAGGGCGCAGGCCGGTTTCAGCGAGGCGGGTTTTCGCTGTATCGAGGCCATCATGAAACCCGCCGGGCCGGGGCGACAGGTCGACGGTCAGACCATCGTGCTCAGGCCCCTGGGGTTCCGTGCCGAAGCCGATGCCGCCGTCGATGAAGTGGCGTCGATGTTTGTCATCGGGCCGAAGGATATCCGCCACGGTCCGCATGTGCTGTACCGCCCGTTGTTCGCCAAGGCCGGGACCCATGAATCAGTGCTCCTGGGATTTCAGGCAACGTCCGCGGGAGCCTTGTGTGCCCAGGATAACGATGCCCGGCCGACGCCGGCGCTCGAGCCGTTGCGCCAGTATGAGACCTTCGACGCCGTGTTCGAGGCCATCCGCCAGGAGGGCGCGCTACAGGACAGCGTGCTGGCCTGGATGAGTGCCGGTGCTCGACGGCTGTACGACCATGGTGGCTTTCAGGAACCCCACCTGCCGCGCTCGTTCGAAGACGACTTTGCCGCCTATTCATCCCCCGGGCCGGCACGTCCCAGTGAGGTGATGGTCGAGGGTGACACTCTGCACCACCTCTTCGTGTCGACGGCGCGAACGCTGATCGAGCTGGCCGACCGGCAATCGGTGTCCAACGCCGAGCAACGCTGGGCCCTGCTCAAGGAGGGCGCGTGGCAACTGTTCAATGTACTGCTGATGTTCATCCGTGGCCCGGCGGCCGTGGCGGGCTGGATCTACGCGGTCGTCGCCAGCGTGGATCGGGATATCCGCCAGCTACAGGCCAGGGACGGCCAAGGGCAGGCAAATGCCTGGGCCGATGTGCTGGTCAATCTTTCGTTCATCCTCAGCCATCATCTCGCCGAGGCCAGGGCCTCTTCATCCGGTCGCGAGAGGATACCCCTCAGCGCGCCGCAGCCTGAGGTGCGCTCGCCGGGGCCTGATCCTTATGTCGCGCAGGTGCCGGACCTGCCCTTGCCCATGCATCTGGAGACGCCAGCCCTGGTTCCCTCCGGGCAGCGCCGGATCCAGATCGGCGACCTGTTGCTGCGCCGTTACGAGCAGCCCTGGCCGAAGGCCGAGTCACTCGGCACGGTGATCGCCGACGGCGAGCTCAAGGGACTGCTCCGGCTGAAAGAGACCGGCCACCTGGCCACTTACATCGGTGGGCGCCTGTATCGCGTCCGGCAGGAGGCCGAGGGTGGCGTTCGGATGATCACGCCGGACGGCAGTCGCGAAGGTTTCTACCTGCAAAGTACCGAGGCCGGTGAGTGGAGCCTGGATGTGCGGCTGCGTCTGCGCGGTGGTTCGGGGCGCGGCGGGCGCAAGACCATCAAGCAGATGCAGGACGAAAAAAAAGCGGCCGCCCAGGCGTTGCTGGTTCGACACAAGGACATAGAAATATTGGGGAAACTCGCCTCGACCGCGGCCTCCGCGGCCCGGGCCGACTTGAAGATCAAAGAGGCGGGGACTGACGCCGAGGCCACCAGCAAGGCCCGACAACGTTATCTTCAGGAAGCAGAAAAAGCCTTTGGCCTGGTGGGGCAGAGCATCGTCCTGCGCGAAGAACAAGCCAGGGTCGAGGCAGTGCCCAAGTGGAAGGAAACCGTGTGCGCGTTTCTCGGTATCCAGTTGGGCGCCTGCCGCGAGGCGCTGGATGTCCTGCGCAGGGTCCGGGAGGAGCTGCGCCCTTCCGCCGCTGAACTCGAACAGGCCCATGCCAGCCATGTCAGGAACCCCGCACTGGATGAACGTATCCTTGCCTACCAGAAGAGCAAGGCCGAGGCCAATGAGCGCATGTTCGGCTGGCACCGCGAGGAAAAACGGGTCAATGAGCAGTTGGACAATTATTCGGGCCTGGGGAGCAAGATCCGCGACCAGGCTGTCAGCACTACCCGGGATGCTCCGCAGGAGCGGGAGACGCAATCGTCGCAACTCCATACCCTGAGCTGGTTGAGTCTTCATGAGTTGAAGCGGGGCGAGCAGATCTTCTCTTCCCTGATGGACAGGACCCAGGAGATCGCCATGGCGAACCAATCCCGGGTCAATCTGGAGCAGGATCCGGACATACCGGCCAGGCGCCGCCGGCGGGTGCTCAATACCTGCGTTGAAAACTATGTGGCGGGCATGGAGACCATCGAGTTCTGGCAGCACCAGCAGCCGGAGGGCATGGCGACGCCCTATACCGGACGTCTGCTCGAACTGATCGGGCAACTGCGTGACGAAGCCCTGGAGTCATTGAGCGAGTTGCTCGACGAACAGGCCAGCGATATCGCGGCGCAAGAGGAGCTTGAGAAAATCCCCGGGCTTATTCAGACCCGGGGATCCAGGGGCGGCGTCTACGTGGGGAAGGTCAGGCCGCCGGCCGCCGGCCAGACCCGGGAGACTGTCGAAATCACCGCCGCTGATGAGGTCCACGTGTTCCAGGAAAGCGCCACGGGCAGTTACTGGGAGGAGGTCAAGGCTCCCGAGCCGGAACCCGCACCGATACCTGCCGCCGCGCGACCGCGCAGTGGGCTGAAGCGGCTGATCAAGGAGGCCGGCACCCAGATGCAAAGGGCACGTAGCGAACTACTCGGCGCCCGGCAGGAACTGGCGCGCGCACTCGACCAGGCGGCGAGGCTGAAACAACCGGTCAGGGATCCGGTTTACCTGCAGGATGTGCTGGAGGGTGAAGCGAGGACACTCGATTCGCTCGCGGATCAGCTTGCCAGCAGCCTGGAGACTGCCGAGGCGTCACCCGAGCGGGTCAACGGACGGACTCAAGTGGCCAACTTGCGCACCTTGTCCCTCGAGTTGCGCAATGAAGGGCTGTTGATCCGGGTCGAGGCAACCAAGGCGAGCATGCCGGACATGGCGCGCGTCGACTTCCTTCATCGCCAGGGTGCCATTGAGATCAGGAAAAACGGGCCGCGCAGTCCGCTCAAGTCCCGTGACTACCTGCAGGAGTACCTGATACTCGACAAGGCCGCCCCGGGCAAGAAGAGCGCCTTGCTCTGGGTCGCGCATTTTCACTACAACGACCTGACCCCGAACGAGGATCTGTTTATCCCGGGAGCTGCCCACCTGAAAACCCGCGAAGAGCGCTTTCTCGGCCCCAAGGCGCAAGCCCGTGCCGAAGGTGCGCGTTTCGAGCGAATCCGCCGGGGCCAGCCGGGTCGTGCGCAGGCGGCTGTCGATATCTGGCGCAGCGCGATCAGCTTGCCCATGGCCCGCCAGTTCTTTTTCAATGCCGCCGACGTGGAGGCGACCCTGGTGGAGCAACTGAGGCGACTGTAGCGGCGGGCGCTCGCCGCGTGATGTGCGGAACATTTCCACGATAAGCGGATACCGCATGGGCCTGGTGTGTCAGGCGTCTACTGGCCCTGTACCGGTGTTCGGTACCGGGCGTGGCGCTTGAGCCCAAGCCTGTCGGATCTGTTTGAAGGGAATAGTTTGTATGAATGACGCAGTCACACTGGCGGACCCGTCGCTTGAGCAGGACATCGAGGCGGCCAAGGCGCTTTTCGCCCATCCGCCGACGTTGCGGGAAGTGGCCTTGTCGGCCATCCAGAAGTATTTTTTCAGCCTCTGGAATCCGCAACGCAATGCCTCGCATCTGTATGTCGGTAAACTCCAATGGCTTGAGCGCGATGGAAAAAGATTCTCGGGTGGCTATCAATACTGCGCCGTGATCGACCTTGTGCTCGAGCATTTTACGACCGGGGTCGCGCCGATCTTTACCGCCGAGCATGTGCTGGAGATCAAGCTCGACAGTTTGCCCGGCGACCGGCTTGTGGTGGATGCATCGGCCATCCAGGCCGTGCTCGGGTCGTGGGGCGATATCCTGCTGAAACTCTATCAGCAGGCCTTGGTCGACTACTGGAACGCGGAGGAGGAGGGGCAGGGCTACAGCCGCTTTTTTCGTCTTGGCAGGATACTGGGGCGGATTTTGTCCGCCGGTCGTGAACAGCATCGTGCCTTTCTGTCGGTCAATCTGGAAAAGCCCGAGGAGCAATTCTCCCTCCATGGCGTACAGGCGGTGAGCAAGGACACCTGGGGCGGCGCTTATCCCGAGGCTTTGCCCGTGCTGGTGGCCCGCCGCAAGGAACGGGGGATCGAGCAGAACCCGCTGGTGCTCAGCCTGGCCAAAGGCCTTTTCAGGGTCGGCACCACGGATCTCGGACAACTGGTGCCCTTGTTCATGAGTAGCCGGGCCAATGGCCGGAATATCGAGTACCGCGAGCATCTGCTCTGGCAGCAGGGCGACCCGGATATGCAACTGGAGCAGGCCCTCGCCAGCCTTGCCGAAAGCCTGCTGGAAAACCAGCTTCAGGCGATTTCGCTGATCGGGCTCGATAGCGAGTGGACGCTCGAGGACTACCAGCGCCGGCTCGATGCGATTACCCGTACGGATAACTGGTTTTTCACGCCGGTGCGGGCAGAGCCCCATACGGTGGTCGAGTTGCCCGAAGCGCTGGCGGCGCTCAGTGACGGCTTGCCGCATTGGTTGCTCGGGGCGCCGAGCGAAGACCTTGGCGCCTACCGCGCCCTGCTGGAAAAACTCGCCGATGTGCAGCGCGCGTCGGGCGGCCAGGCCTATCTTGATGACGTGGGTGATCTGCCGGGCTTCGCCGCCAAGTCACTGCTCAAGAAGATGGGCGAGGACCATCCGCAAACCGTCGATATCGCCAACCCCGACGATATTCGCCTGGAGCTCGACAAGGTCATCGCGGTGGCCGTTGCCGGGGGCGCGGGTGGGGCGCTGGGGACGGTGGTCAAGGTGCGGATGAGCCTGACCGAGTTTGCCCTGGAGAATCTCGGCGGTTTTCGGCATGCGAAGATGAAGATCGGCATCCGCCACTGTGGCGTGGAAATGCCGGTGCCCGAATGGCTGACCCCGGACTACGTCAAGGGGCTGGTCACTGCCGTGGACATCGGCAAGACCTACCTGGATGCACTGCGGGCCAAGCTTATCGACGACGCCGACGAGGCCCGGCGCCGGGAACAACTGTTCAGCGAGCAACTGCGGGTGCAATTGCCCATGGCGGCCCTGGAGCTGAAGATTCGCGGCGAAGCGAACTTCGACGAATCGGGATACCGCTATGTCGAAGCGCTAGTGCAGCCCGACGCAGCAAAGCGCCAGGTGAACGGCCAGGAGATTGTCCTGCGTCCCCTGGCCTTCAAGGCCGAAGCCGATGCGGCCGCGGATGTGGTGGCGTCCATGTTCATTATCGGCCCGAGGGACACTCGCCACGGCCCGTTCATTCTCTATCGGCCCCTGCTCGCCAAGGCCGACCCACAGGCGTCGGTCTTCCAGCAGTTCCAGTCGGCGCCGGGCAAGGCCTTTTGTCCCCACGACAATGACGCCCGCCCCACGCCTCCCGTCGAGCCGCTCCTGCAATACCCGACGTTGGCGGCCCTGTTCGAGGCGCTCAAGCAACCCGGGGCCGTGCAGGACAGCATCCTGGCCTGGTTGAGCGATGAGGCCCGGCGCACCTATGCCAATGGCGGCTTTGTCGAGCCCCATCTGCGGCGCTCGTTCGAGGACGACTTTGCCGCGCTATTGCCGGTGGCACCGACCACCCTCGATGACGCGGTGGTCCAGGGCGACTACCTGCATCACCTGTTCGGTTCGATGGCCAGGACCCTGATCGCCCTGGCGGACCGGCAATCGGTGTCCAATGCCGAGTTGCGCTGGAACACCTTGAAGGAGGGCGGCTGGCAACTGTTCAACGTGGCGCTGATGTTTATCCGCGGTCCGGCGGCGGTGGCCGGCTGGATTTTCGCCGTGGTCGCCAGTGTCGATACCGACTTTCGACGCTTGCAGGAAAAGGACCCTGGGGCCAAGGCCAGTGCCTGGGCCGATGTACTGGTGAATATTGCCTTTATTCTCGGGCATCGCTTGACCCGTCAGCAGGCGCACGCCGAGACACCGCAGCAGATCCCGATGGAGGAGGGTCAGCGCTCGCCGATCCGGGCAACGATCAGCGAGGGGCCGGACCGGCCGCTGCCGATGAAACTGGATAACCCGGTGGCGCCCGGCACGGTTTCCTCGCGTCCGAGTGTCAGTTCGTTCACCTTGAAGATTTACCCGTATCCCTGGCCCGAGCCCGAGACCCTGGGGGAAGTCATCGCCTCCGGCGATTTGCAGGGACTGATCCGATTGAAAGAGTCGAGCCGGCTGGCAGCCTACTTCGGTGGCTGGCTGTTTGCGGTAAAGGTGGATGCCGAGGGCAATGTCCGGGTGGTCGCGCCGGACGGTCGTAGTGAAGGGTTCTATCTGAAAAACGATGGCGCGGGAAGCTGGACGCCGGACTTGAAGCTACGCCTGCGCGGCGGCTCGGGGCGTTCGGGAAATGTCGGGAAAAGAAGAGCCGCCCTGCTGGAGGAAAAACGTCGGGAGCAGGAACAGCAAAACCTGGTCAGTTCGCGCTTCATGGACGAGTGGAATGAAGGGGTTCAGGCGCAGGGGACGCGGGCAGAAGCGCTACTACCCGAGGCGCAAGCCTTGAGGACGATGGAAGGCAATCCCGAGCGTTATACCAACCAGCAGTGGTTCGCTCGAATGGACCGCCTCGGCGACCGGGTAAAAGCCTTTCTCGACGGTTACGAGCAACAGATCAACAAGCTGCGGATGAACGAGACGGTATTCCTGCGGGGCTACAAGGGGACACTCTTTGCCTGCTTGCATCGGTTCGTCGTGGGGATGCAGTTTGCCCTGGACTCGATAAGGATCGTCGAACGTCGTTGCCTGCTGATCATTGAGCGCTTGCCCTATCAGGACACCGCGGGCCGGGTATCGCTGGAAAGGCAGCAGATAGAGCAACGAGAAAACCGTGCCGCAGACCTGTATATCGACTGGGCGGAGCGGGAGAAACAGGCGTTTTCCGAACTGGGCCGTCATCGCAACCGGGATTTGACGGAATACCAGGGCATCCGCGAGGTCAGGGGGCAAGGGAGTGATGTGGCTGGATTGAAAGCCATCAGAACCTGTCGGCTCGGGCTGTATTGCTTCCGGGAGCTGGATCCGCAGCAGCTTGATAGCGATATCTGGATGAAGTTCGAGGATCTGCGCAGTGCCTTGGCCTCCCAGTCCATTCTCGATGAGCGAGCCGCTTCGCCGCTGTCCGCCGAGGCGGACATGGCGGTGCTCAACACCTGCGTGAGTCAATATAACGAAGTGCTGGCCATGGTCGAGTACAAGACCGGCTTCTTGCCGCAAGGTAGCCGTCTGGTCTGGGGCGATCTGTTTGTCCGGCGCCTGGTCGAGTTGCAGCAGGAGGCCGAGCGCAGCCTGGTCGAGCGCATTGAGGCGCAGGCTCCGGAGCAAGACGAACCTGAGGTACCGTCGCGGCAACCCGGCAAGACCCGGAAAGTCATCCGTACCCGCCGCAAGAAAAACTACCTCGGTTATGTTCGGGACACGCGCCAGGATGGCCATGAGGTCGTCGAGTTGATGGATCCCCAGACCGGTCAACCGATCGATTCCTTTGTTGAAGAAGAGGACGGCTACTGGCAGCCGTTGCCCAAGCCGGCGGCGGCCACCTTGCCCAGGCCCCTGCCGCAGCCGGGCCTCAAGCGCCTGGTGCAGATGGCCGAGAGCCAGATCCGCCAGGCCGGTCGGGAGGTCGAGATGGCCAAGCGGCAGATCCCGGTCGCCAAGGACCCGGTCTATCTGCAGGATGTGCTCGAAGTGCAAGCGCGGGCGCTGGAGGCGCTGGCCGGGCAAATCGACCGGGCGCTGGCCGAGTCGAACGGTTCGGTGAGCCAAAGCGAAATCTCCGCCGCCAAGGTTCAGGCCTCGGAACTGCGTCTCCAGGCCGGGACGCTCAGGCATGAGGGGTTGCTGGCGCGAATCGCAGTGACCAAGTCGAGTGCGCCGGACACCGAGCGGCTGCTGTTTCTCAAGGAACACAACGAGGTCGAGATCTTTCGCAACGGGCCGCGCACAAGACTCGGGAAAGATGACTTTCTCCAGGAGTATGTGGTGCGCGACAAGGCGGCCGGCAAGAATATCTGGGTGGCGCATTTCCACTATCCCGAAAAAACCACCTCGGAGGAGTTGTTCGTGATGCGCGGCGCCCTGGGCAAGGACGGCAAGCCACAAGCCCATGGCGCTCATCTGAAGCGCTGGGACGAGCGTTTTCTCGGGGTCAAGGCCCAGGCCCGGGCCGAGCAGGAGCGCTTTGAACGGATCCGCCAAGGCCAACCCGGGCGGGCCCTGGAGGTGTTCCGGATCTGGCGCAGCGAGATCAGCCTGAACATGGCGCGCCAGCTGTTTTTCAATGCCGCGGAACGCGAAGCCGTGGTGCGTGAGCAACTGCGTCAGCTTTAGCTGATCCGGGCCACGACCAACCAGCCGCCTTAACTATCGAAGCGCCCGAGCAGCGGCTGCGTTCGGGCGGTCGGCCTGGCCAGCAGCAGTTGCGCGGTGCCGATGCTGCGTTCGAGGAAACCGCCCTCGCAGTAGCACAGGTAGAACTCCCACAAACGCAGGAAATAATCGTCGTAGCCCAGTTCGCTCAGGCGCCCGTGGGCACGGCGGAAGTTCTCGTGCCACAGGCGCAGGGTGCGCGCGTAGTGCAGGCCGAAGTCTTCCATGTGCAGCAGGTTCATGTCGGTTTCGTGGCTGACCACCTCGAGCATCTTCTGCACGCTGGGCAGGGCGCCACCGGGGAAAATATAACGCTGGATAAAGTCGACCGTGCTCCTGGCCTGCTCATAACGTTGTTCGCGGATGGTGATGGCTTGCAGCAGCATCAGCCCATCGCTCTTGAGCAGGTGCGCGCATTGCTTGAAGTAGTTGTCGAGGAACTGATGACCGACGGCTTCGATCATTTCGATGGACACCAGTTTGTCGTACTGGCCGCTGAGGTCGCGATAGTCTTCGAGCAGCAGGGTGATCTGTTCTTGCAGGCCCAGGCTGTCGATGCGTTGCCGGGTGTAGGCGAACTGTTCCCGGGACAGCGTGGTGGTGGTGACCTTGCAGCCGTAATGCTGCGCGGCATAAATCGCCATGCTGCCCCAGCCGGTGCCGATCTCCAGCAAATGGTCACTGGGTTGCAGGTCGAGCTTGCGGCAGATGCGTTCCAGCTTGTTCAACTGGGCCTGTTCGAGGCTGTCGTCGGGACTGAGGAACTGCGCGGCGGAATACATCATGGTCGGATCGAGAAACTGTTCGAACAGCTCGTTGCCGAGGTCGTAATGCGCTTCGATATTTTTCCGCGAGCCCTTGCGGGTGTTGCGATTGAGCCAGTGCAGGATCTGGATGAACGGCCGTCCGAGGCGGGCCAGGCCACTCTCCATGGCATCGAGCACGTCCAGGTTGCTGACAAATACCCGCACCACCGCGGTCAGGTCCGGGCTGCTCCAGTAGCCATGGATAAAGGCCTCTCCGGCACCGATGGAACCGTTGCCGGCGACCATGCCCCAGACCGCCGGGTCCTGGATATGGATCTCGCCCAGCAGGCTGGCGCCGGCCTGGCCGAACAGTTGTCGCTCGCCGTCTTCGACCACCAGCAACTGGCCATGGCGCAGCTGGTTCAATTGGCGTAGCACACCCCGGCGCAAGACGGCGCTGGACAGGCTGTTGGCGCTGAACCGATTGGCCCGGGTCACCAGGCTAGAACTTTTCATGGCGTTGCTCATGGTGTCGCTCCTCGGTTTGCGTGGCGGCCAGGCTGAAGGTGCCGTCGGCGGCCTGGTGGGAGAAGATCGGTGTGCGTTTGAGAAACAGGCGCAGGGCTTGCCAGTAGATCGCCAGGCAGGTCTTGGCGGTCATCCAGGGGAAGCGCCGCAGGTAGCGGTGCAGACTGACGCGATCAAGGACTTCGCGGTGCAGGCTGAGGGTCGCGTCGAAGACCTTGAGGTCGCCCTGCCAGTCGGCCATGTGCACGCCGAGTCGTTCGGCGGGCGGGCTGAAGCTCATGCGGTATTCCAGGTCCCGGGGCAGGAACGGCGAGACGTGGAAGGCCTTGGCCACACTGACGTGCTGGTGGCCGTCGCCCTCGGCGGGCAGCACGTAGTGGTAGTGCTCGCCCCAGGGTGTGTTGGTGACTTCGCAGAGAATCGCCAGCAGCTTGCCGTCCAGGTCATGGCAGTAGAAGAAACTCACCGGGTTGAACGCCAGGCCCCAGCTGCGGGCCTGGGTCAGCAGGCGGATCGGGCCTTGTGGGGTTTGCCCGAGGGCTTCACCGACTTGCTGGCGAACCGCATCGATCAGGCGCATGCCCTGGCGCGTGAAGCTGCGCAGGTAGTCGGTTTCGCGAAAGGCAAAGGGTGCCAGGCGCTGGCTGCCGGCCAATGGCGAGAGCCCGAGTACCGCGTCCTGTTCGTCGAGGTCCAGGTACAGCAGGCCGATCCGGTAGCGGAATGCATGGGCCCGTGGCGAAAAGCGTCGGTGGCTGATCCAGCCGCTGTACAGGGCGCTGTTCACAGGGACTCACCAAAGGCGGCGCAGACCCGCAGGGCGCTGGTCACGCCGTCTTCGTGGAAGCCGTTGGCCCAGTAGGCGCCGCAATAGTAGGTATGTTGATCGCCATACAATTCGTTCCACCGATTCTGCGCCGCGACAGCGTTCAGGCTGTACTGCGGATGGGCATAGGTGTAGCGGGCGAGGATTTTCAGCGGATTGATCTCTGCACTCTGGTTGAGGCTGACACAGAAGGTGGTGTCGCTCTCGATGCCCTGCAGGATGTTCATGTTGTAGGTGACGGCGGCCGGGCGCTGGCCTTCGCCGCCCAGGCGATAGTTCCAACTGGCCCAGGCCAGCGGGCGATCCGGCAGCAGACGGGTATCGGTATGCAGCACCACCTCGTTGTCCGCGTAGGGCAAGGCGCTGAGGATCTGCCGTTCGGCCTCGCTCGGTTCGGCGAGCAGGCGCAGCGCCTGGTCACTGTGACAAGCGAAGATCACCTTGTCGAAGCGCTCGCGGCCGGTGCTGCTGTGGATCGTTACGCCTTGTTCATCGCGCTCGACCCGGCTCACCGGGCAGTTGAGGCGGATATGCTGGCGAAATCCGGCGACCAACGGCTCGATGTACTGGCGCGAACCGCCTTCGATCACCTGCCATTGCGGGCGGTTGCTCAGCGACAGCAGTCCGTGGTTCTTGAAGAAACGCACGAACAGTTGCAGCGGGAAACCGAGCATGTCCGCCAGGGACATCGACCAGATCGCCGCGCCCATGGGCACGATGTAGTGCTGGATAAAGCGCTGGCCATAGCCGCCGTTGTTCAGGTAGTCGCCGAGGGTGGTGTCGCTGGCGATGCGCTGTTGTTCGAGGTCTTCGAGGGCCTGGCGGTTGAAGCGCAGGATATCGCGCAGCATGCCCCAGAACCCTGGCGACAGCAGGTTGCGCCGTTGGGCGAACAGGCTGTTGAGGTTGTTGCCGTTATATTCCAGGTTCGTGGCCGGGTCGCATACCGAGAAACTCATTTCGGTGGCTTTGTAGCTCACGCCCAGGCTGCTCAACAGGCGGATGAAGTTCGGGTAGGTCCAGTCGTTGAACACGATAAAACCGGTGTCCACGGCATGGCGCTGGCCATTGACCGTCACGTCCACTGTATGGGTGTGGCCGCCAATCCGATCGGCGGCTTCGAACAGGGTGATCTCGTGCTGGCGACTCAGCAGGTGTCCGCAGGTCAGCCCCGAGATACCGCTGCCGACAAGGGCAATTTTCATGACTGACCCTTGTTTTGCGCGGAGGTGCGGGCCATGCGTTTGCCGATAGCCAGTTGCAGCCGTCTGGGCAGGCGCGAGAGGGGCCAGAGCGCGGCCATGAACAGCGCCGGAAAGGCAATTTCCAGGGGCCGTTGCCTGAGCTTTTCACAGATATGCTCGGCGGCTTTCTCGGCTGACCAACTGAGTGGCATGGGAAAGTCGTTTTTCTGGGTCAGCGGTGTGTCGACGAAGCCGGGGCTGACCACGGTGACGGTGATGCCTTCGTGGGCCAGGTCGATGCGCAGGGATTCGAACAGGTAACGCATGCCGGCTTTTGACGCGCCATAGGCTTCGGCCCGGGGCAGCGGCAGGAAGGTGACCGAACTGGCGATGCCCACCAGATGCGGCTGGATGCCGGCGCGCAGCAGTGGCAAGGCGGCTTCTATGCAGTAACTGCTGGCCAGCAGGTTGGTACGTACCACCCGCTCGATGATCGAAGCATCGAAGGCCTGGGCATCGACATATTCACAGGTGCCGGCATTGAGGATCACCGTGTCCAGGGCTCCCCAGGCCTGGGTGATGCGCTCGCCGATTTCTCGGACCTGCTGGCTGTCGGTCAGGTCACCGGGCACCAGCAGGACCTGGTCGGGATAACGCTTATCCAGGGCTTGCAGCGGTTCGAGGCTGCGGGCGCTGACGGCCAGGTGTACGCCGGCCTTGAGCAGGACTTCGGCGATGGCCGCGCCGATACCGCTGCTGGCGCCCGTCAGCCAGATACGTCGTGGAGCTGTAATGCTCATCCCAATCTCCTTTTCAACCAGGCCGTTGCGTGGCCCAGTAGCGGCACATGGTCATATAACAAGGCCCCGGCATCGAAGTAATCGCGATGCCGATAGACCTTGTCGAACCACAACAGATGCGAACACCCATCGACGTGAATAGGCCTTCCTCTGGCCAATCTCGGATGACGATAGCTCATGTGCCAGCGCAGATAACCTTCGCCTTCACCGACGTCATCGAGGCCGTGGATGTTGTATTGCAGCTCGCTGATCGAGGCGTACATCCGCGCAAAATAGTGCTGCAGGTCCACGAGGCCCGTGATTTCGTGCAGCGGGTCGGTGAACAGCACGTCGTCGCTGTAGAGTTCGCCGAGGCGTGACAGGTTGTCCTTGTCGAGCAGGACGAATTGCTGGGCGAAATGGTGCAGGAACTCACTCATGGGCACCTCCGGCCTCCAGCCGTTGTGGCAGGTTCCTGAAGGCGGCGAGGGCACGCTCGCGACTGCGGCCCAGATCGACCATGGGCTGTGGATAACTTGCCAGGCCGAACAGGCCGCCGAGTGCCGCCGGGTTATGCACGGCCTTTTTGTCCAGGCCGGCCAGTTCCGGTAGCCAGTGCTTGATAAACAGCCCTTCGCGATCGAATTTTTCCGATTGGCTCAGCGGGTTGAAAATCCGGAAGTAGGGCGCCGCGTCGGTGCCGGTGGACGCGCTCCATTGCCAGCCGCCGTTGTTGGCCGCCAGGTCGCCGTCAATCAGGTGACGCATGAAAAAACGTTCGCCTTCGCGCCAGTCGATCAGCAGGTTCTTGGTCAGGAACATCGCCACCACCATCCGCAGGCGGTTGTGCATCCAGCCGGTTTCGAGCAGTTGGCGCATGGCCGCGTCGATGATCGGCAGGCCGGTGCGGGCTTCTTGCCAGGCCGCCAGTTCCTCCGGCACCTGACGCCAGGCCAGGGCTTCGGTTTCCACGCGGAAGGCGCGCTGCTTCGAGACCCGTGGATAGCCCACCAGAATGTGTTTGTAGAACTCGCGCCAGAGCAGTTCGTTGATCCAGGTGACGGCGCCGATACTGCCGCTTTCGAACTCGCCCTGGTTGCTTTGCAGCGCCGCGTGCAGGCACTGGCGGGGGGAGATCACACCGGCGGCGAGGTAGGCGGAGAGTTGGCTGGTGCCGGGTTTGGCCGGGAAATCCCGTTCGCTCTGGTAATAGTCGATCTGCTGCTCGGCGAAGGTGCTCAGGCGCCGCCGGGCTTCGTCCTCGCCGGCAGGCCAGAGGTCGCGCAGGGCCTGGCTGGGGCGCGCGAACCCGTCGACTTCGCCGGGCACCGGATCGGCCTCGAACGCCGACTCTGCCTGGGCTTTGGGTATTGCGACCAGGCGCGGCAAGGCGCCGTGCAGACGGCTGTAGCAGACCTTGCGGAACTGGCTGAAGACCTGGAAGTAGGTGCCGGTGCGGGTCAATACGCTGCCGGGCTTGAAGAACAGTTGATCCAGGTGGCTATGGAAGCTCACACCTTGTGCTTCAAGGGTGTGCGCCACGGCTTGATCACGGCGGCTTTCGTGAACGCCATATTCTTCGTTGACGTGCACGGCAGCGATCTTCAGTGTCTGGCACAGGGTGCCCAGCACCTCGGGCACCTGCTCCCAGGTCTGGGCATGACGAATCAGCAGCGGGATATTCAGCGCGGCCAGGGCCTTGCTCAGTACCTGCAGGTTACGCAGCCAGAAATCCACCTTGCACGGGGCATCGTCGTGCAATTGCCATTGCCCGGGCGTCACCAGGTAAACAGCGACCGTCGGCCCTTGCCCGGAGGCTGCGGCCAGGGCGGTGTTGTCATGCAGGCGCAGATCGGTGCGCAGCCAGAGCAGTTGCATAGTCATTCCTTGATTCGTGGGCGAGGGCGCTAGATCAGGCCGAGCCGGGTCAGGCTCTGGTAAGCGGACAACGGGTCTTCGGCCAGGGTCATCTCAGCGCTCTCCCGGGTACTTACGGATAACTCGGCGAAATGGATGCATACCGTTGGTCCGGCAATCAGGATCGGGCAGTTGATCCCCACCAGCAGCCTGGGTAGCGCCGCCAGGTTCATGGCCTTGCTCGAATACAGCAGCACGGCGCGACTCTTCAGGTGCTCGCTGGCCAGGGCCAATTCGTTGGCCGGCAAGGGCCAGTCGAAGACTTCCACCGGGCAGTCGGCGCTGCTCACCAGCCAGGCGGTCAGCCACAGGTGCGGCTCCATGGGCAGGTCCGAATGGTTGACCAGCAAGACCGGTGCGCCCTTGAGTTGCCTGTTGTTGTGATAGATCCGCGCGCCCAGCTTGCTGCGCAGCCAGGTGTAGAAGAACGCCCGTTCCATCTGCCCGCCGAACTGGCCTTGCCAGCGTTGCTCGAGTTCCGCCAGCAGAGGCATCAGTAACTGTTCGCACAAGGTGCGCGGCGGGTACAGCGACATGGCCTGGTTGAAGCGGTCATCGACCTGGCGCTCGGCCAACTGGCTGATGGCCCGCACCAGGTCCTGGCGCAAGGCCTGCCAATCGTTGGTGGCAGGCTCGGCCAGGGTCGGGCCGGCATCGAGTAGTTGCTTGATCTGACTGACCGCGACGCCGCGATTGAGCCAGGTGACGATGGCCTGGATACGTTGCACGTGCTCGGCGGAAAACAACCGATGGCCCTTGGGGGTGCGGTGCGGCACCACCAGGCCATAGCGGCGTTCCCAGGCCCGCAGGGTCACGGCGTTGACGCCTGTCTGCCGGGCCACTTCGCGAATGGGCAACCAGCCCTGTTCCAGTGCGCTGGCGTAATCAGCGGGCGCTTCGAGGGAGTCGGTCATATCAGATGGCATTTCGCAGGCTGAGGTTTTCCGGATGCGGTTGCAGGTACACCTGGCGGGCGATATAGGGATCGGGGTGCTGGCGGAAATGGTGTTTGAGCAGGGTCAACGGCACCACCAAGGGCACGATACCCTGGTGGTATTGGCCGATGACCTGCAGCACTTCCTGTTTGTCTTCGGCGCTGATGGATTGCTTCAGGTAGCCGGTGAGGTGTTGCAGGACATTGGTGTGGGTGCGGCGGGTCGCGCATTTTTTCAGGGCGGCCATCAACTGGCTGAAATAGCGTGGCCCGATGGTTTCGGCATCCGTGTTGCCCATGCTGCCCAGCAGTTTGCCGAGCACCTTGTACTGCAATGGGTTGTGAGCCATCAGCAGGTATTTGTAGCGGGCGTGGAACTCGGTCAGGCCGCGTCGCGTGAGGCCGGCCTGGCGCAGGTCCTGCCAGGCCGCGTAGGCGAAGACCCGGGTCAGGAAGTTTTCCCGCAGCACCGCATCGTTCAGCCGGCCGTCCTCTTCCACTGGCAAGTCGGGATGTTGCGCGCAAAACGCCTGGGCGTAGATGCCGCGTCCGTCTTCGGCGGGCCGCCCGCCCTCCTGGTAGACCTTGACCCGCTCCAGTCCGCAGGACGGCGACTTCTGCATGAAGATGTAGCCGCTGATATCCGTGAGTTCGGCGGCCATCTGATTGCCATAGTCGACCAGTGCCCGGGTCACATCCGTCTCGGCGTGCACGCTGCCCACGGCCCGTGGTTGCTGCGGGTCACCCACCAGGCGAATCGGCTCGCGGGGGATGCCCAGGCCGATGGCCGCTTCCGGGCACAGCGGGATGAAATCGAAATATTCGCTGAGGGTGCGGCTGCACAGTCGCGATTCCTTGTGCCCACCGTTGTAGCGCACCTCAATGCCCATCAAGCAGGCGCTGACAGCGATTTTGGGTTTGCGCGGCAACTCGGTGGTGGCGGGCATGGAGAACCTCGAGAGAAATACTTGTACAGGCAAGCATGCTTGTACAACTAAAGCTCATCATAGGTTCTGTGTTGTACAAGTCAAATTATTTGTACAGGTTTTTCTGGGGCGTTTACTGCCAGCCCATTCGCCAGGTCTCGGCATCTTGCAGATGGGTCCAACTGATGCGCTGGTTGCGTTGGCTCATCACCGCTTGCAGCTCGACTTCGAGCACGGTGCCTTGCTCATCGCAAAACAGTTCGGTGACCAGGAAATGTTTTTCCCGATTCAGAGGGCGGGCTGCCGTCCATTTCGACAGCAGCAGCTTGCGCGGGTTGATGCGGTTCAACCCAGGTGTTCCATCAGTCGCCGGGCGGCTTCCTGGCCGCTGAGCCAGGCGCCTTCGACACGTCCCGACAGGCACCAGTCGCCACACACGTACAGGCCCAGGTCGGCATCGGCCAGCGCCCCCCATTCCCGTGCGCCGGCCGGGCGAGCATAGAGCCAGCGGTGGGCGAGGGTGAAGACCGGGGCCGGCATGCTGGCGTGGAGCAACTCGGCAAAGGCGCCGTGCAACTGCTCGATCACGGCCTCCTTGGACAGGTCCAGATGCTGCTTGCTCCAGGTGCTGGTGGCGTGCAGGACCCAGGTGTCGAGCTGGCTGTCGCGCGCCGGCTTGCTGCGGTTGCGGGCCAGCCAGTCGAGGGGGCTGTCCTGTACGAAGCAGCCTTCCATCGGTGTGTCCAGCGGCGTGTCAAAGGCCAGGGCGATGGCCCAGGTCGGCTCCATCTGCACGCCGGCGGCGGCCCCGGCGAGTTTCGGCGCGGCCGCCAGCAGGGCGGTGGCCTGGGGTGCGGGCGTGGCGATGATGACCTGGCTGAACGGGCCGTGGGTGTAGCCTTCGGCATCCTGCAGGTGCCAATGCTGTTCACCGCGGAACACCTCGGTGATCCGGCAACTGAAATGCGCCTGGAGGCGGCCGAGCAAACCGCGGGTAATGGCGCTCATGCGCGGCGTGCCGACCCAGCGGGTCTGTTCGTCCGGCGACAGGCTCAGTTGGCCGTTCTGGAAGTTGTAGAGCTGCGGATCCCATTCGGCGACCCAGCCTTCACCCTGCCAGCGCTGGACTTCCTTGACGAAGCGGCGATCGCGGGCGGTGAAGTACTGCGCGCCCAGGTCCAGCGCACCGGCATCGCTGCGTTTGCTGGACATGCGCCCGCCGCTGCCGCGACTCTTGTCGAAGATTTCGATGGAATACCCGGCATCGTGCAACGCCCGGGCAGCCGAAAGTCCGGCGATGCCGGCACCGATTATTGCGATAGGTACAGTCATGGGTGGGCCTCGTTACCTGTAAGCACAGACTACGCCGTCAGCAAAACCTGTACAATCTTGTTTTTTGGTATAACTTGCGACCTGCCTGTCGGTTCACACTGTCCTATTGTTAAAACATATTTCGGTCGAGAGAAAAGAGCCCTGTTTTAAAAATAGACTAACGCTTTCGACAAAACGTTACGCGAGGACGCACTCATGCACATATTGCTGACCGGCGGTACTGGTTTGATCGGGCGCCAACTGTGCGCGTACTGGTCGACGCAGGGACATCGGCTGACGGTGTGGAGCCGTCGCCCCGAGCAGGTGGCGCGTTTATGCGGTGCCCAGGTGCGTGGTGTGCGGCATCTCGAGGAACTGTCCGGTGAGCCGCTGGATGCGGTGATCAACCTGGCCGGCGCGCCGATTGCCGACCGACTCTGGACCCACAAGCGCAAGGCCCTGCTCTGGAGCAGCCGGATCCAGCTGACCGAAACCCTGCTGGCCTGGCTGGAGGGGCGTGAGCAGCGTCCAGCAGTCCTGATTTCCGGTTCGGCGGTGGGCTGGTACGGCGATGGCGGCGAGCGTGAGCTGACCGAGGATTCGCCGCCGGTGAGCGAGGATTTCGCCAGTCGCCTGTCGATTGCCTGGGAAGAAACCGCGCAGCGCGCCGAGGCCCTGGGGATTCGTGTGGTGCTGGTGCGCACCGGCCTGGTGCTGGCGGCCGAGGGCGGCTTTTTGTCGCGCCTGTTGCTGCCGTTCAAACTGGGGCTGGGCGGGCCGATCGGCAACGGTCGGCAGTGGATGCCGTGGATACATGTGCGTGATCAAATCGCCGCGATTGATTTTCTTCTGCATCGCAGTGATGCCCGTGGTCCCTATAATGCCTGCGCGCCACAGCCGGTGCGCAACAAGATATTCGCCAAGGCGTTGGGCAAGGTCCTGCATCGCCCGGCTCTGGTGCCGTTGCCGGCCTTTGTCCTGCGCCTTGGCCTGGGTGAGCTGGCGTTACTGTTGCTCGGCGGCCAGCGCGTGACGCCGGCCCGGTTGCTGGCGGCCGGATTTGTTTTTCAGTTTAACGATCTGCCCGCGGCCCTCGACGATCTCTCGAGCCGCCTCTGAAATAGGACGTTGCATGACCGATCACGCCTTGCTTCTGGTCAACCTGGGTTCTCCGGCTTCCACTTCGGTGGCGGACGTGCGCAGCTACCTCAATCAATTCCTGATGGATCCCTACGTGATCGACCTGCCCTGGCCGATCCGCCGCTTGCTGGTGTCGCTGATCCTGATCAAGCGCCCGGAGCAGTCGGCCCATGCCTACGCCTCGATCTGGTGGGAGGAGGGTTCGCCGCTGGTGGTGCTCAGTCGTCGTTTGCAGCAGCAGATGACCACCCAGTGGACCCAGGGCCCGGTGGAGCTGGCGATGCGTTACGGCGAGCCGTCGGTCGAGACGGTGCTGACCCGCCTGGCCAAGCAGGGCATCCGCAAGGTGACCTTGGCGCCGCTGTATCCGCAGTTCGCCGACAGCACCGTGACGACGGTGATCGAGGAGGCCCGGCGAGTGGTGCGCGAGCGCAAGCTCGATGTGCAGTTCTCCATCCTGCAACCCTTCTACGATCAGCCGGAATATCTGGAGGCCCTGGTGGCCAGTGTCAGGCCGCATCTGGCCCGGGGTTTCGATCACTTGTTGCTGAGTTTCCACGGTTTGCCGGAGCGGCATCTGACCAAGCTCGATCCCACCGGCAGTCATTGTTTCAAGGACGCCGATTGCTGCAGGAACGCCTCGCCGGCGGTACTTGCCACTTGCTACCGCGCCCAGTGCCTGCGCACGGCGTCGGCGTTTGCCGAGCGCATGGGCTTGGCGGACGGGCAATGGTCGGTATCATTCCAGTCGCGGTTGGGTCGGGCGAAGTGGATCGAGCCCTACACCGAAGCGCGGTTGGATGAGTTGGCCAAGGCCGGGGTGAAGAAGCTGCTGGTGATGTGCCCGGCGTT
Organism: Pseudomonas sp. MWU12-2037; assembly: GCF_023242345.1. NCBI lineage: Bacteria > Pseudomonadati > Pseudomonadota > Gammaproteobacteria > Pseudomonadales > Pseudomonadaceae > Pseudomonas > Pseudomonas sp. MWU12-2037. The sequence continues at coordinate 106,077 of NZ_JALLIZ010000010.1, forward strand.
TGTCGCCGATTGCATCGAGACGCTGGAGGAGATCGGTGATCGCGGGCGCGAGCAGTTTGTCGCGGCGGGGGGAGGGGAGTTGGTGCTGGTGCCGTGTCTGAACGACGAATCGCAATGGGCGGCGGCGTTGAATACCCTGTGCGAGCGGGCGCCGTTGGCTCTTTAAACGCAAATCTCGAAAACGCCGCAGAACCTTGTAGGAGCAGGGCTTGTCGGATCGCCGCACCGCCGCGAAGGGGCCCTTGAAGCCGCCAAAAGCTTCGCGGGCAAGCCCTGCTCCTACAGTTCTGTGTTGAATAGCCGATTTGCATACAACACAGAACTGTAAGAGCGAGGGGGAGCCTTACAACAACGGCTCATCCGCTTTCTTGTTTTTCCAACCGTCATTACCCGGCAACAGCAGGTTCAGCGCAATCGCCACCACGGCGCACAGCGCAATGCCCTTGAGGCCGAAGTCATCCGGCCCGGTACCCGTTCCCACCAGCACGCCACCAATACCGAACACCAGCGTCACCGAAACAATCACCAGGTTGCGCGCCTCGCCCAGATCGATCTTGTGACGGATCAGGGTATTCATCCCCACCGCGGCAATCGAACCGAACAGCAGACACAGAATCCCGCCCATCACCGGCACCGGAATGCTCTGCAACAAGGCGCCGAACTTGCCGATAAACGCCAGGCTGATAGCAAAGATTGCCGCCCAGGTCATGATTTTCGGGTTGTAGTTCTTGGTCAGCATCACCGCGCCGGTCACTTCGGCATAGGTGGTGTTGGGCGGACCGCCAAACAGGCCGGCCGCCGTGGTGGCGATACCGTCACCCAGCAAAGTGCGATGCAGGCCCGGCTTCTTCAGATAATCGCGACCGGTCACGCTGCCCACTGCGATCACCCCGCCGATATGCTCGATGGCCGGCGCCAGCGCCACCGGGACAATAAACAGGATCGCCTGCCAGTTGAATTCCGGTGCCGTGAAGTGCGGCAGGGCGAACCAGGGCGCGGCGGCGATCTTCGCCGTGTCGACCACGCCGAAATAGAACGACATGGCAAACCCCACGAAGACCCCGGAGATGATCGGCACCAGGCGGAAAATGCCTTTGCCGAACACGGCCACGATCAGGGTGGTCAGCAGCGCCGGCATCGAGATCAGCATGGCGGTCTGGTAGTGAATCAGCTCGGAACCGTCACCGGCCTTGCCCATCGCCATGTTCGCGGCAATCGGCGCCATGGCCAGGCCGATGGAGATGATCACCGGACCGATTACCACCGGCGGCAGCAGCCGGTCGATAAAGCCGGTGCCCTTGATCTTCACCGCCAGGCCCAGGAAGGTGTAGACGAAGCCGGCCGCCATCACCCCACCCATGGTCGCCGCCAGGCCGAACTGGCCCTTGGCGAGGATGATCGGGGTGATAAAGGCAAAGCTCGAAGCGAGGAACACCGGCACCTGACGCCCGGTGACCACCTGGAACAAGAGAGTCCCCAGGCCCGCCGTGAACAGCGCGACGTTCGGGTCGAGACCGGTAATCAGCGGCATCAACACCAGGGCGCCAAAGGCCACGAACAGCATTTGCGCGCCCGACAGCACCGTGCGCCAGAGCGGGTCGTTGAACTCATCCTGCATTTCAGCCGTCCTTCTGTTTGGTGCCGAAGATCTTGTCGCCGGCATCGCCCAGGCCCGGAATGATGTAGCCGTGTTCGTTGAGTTTTTCGTCGATGGAAGCGGTGTAGATGGTCACGTCCGGGTGCGCTTTCTCGACCGCGGCAATCCCTTCCGGCGCCGCCACCAGGACCATCGCGCGGATGTCCTTGCAGCCGGCTTTCTTCAGCAGGTCGATGGTCGCGACCATCGAGCCGCCGGTGGCGAGCATCGGGTCGATGATCATCGCCAGGCGTTCGTCGATTTCCGGGACCAGCTTTTCCAGGTAGGTGTGGGCTTCGAGGGTTTCCTCGTTGCGGGCCACGCCGACGGCGCTGACCTTGGCGCCCGGGATCAGGCTGAGCACGCCTTCGAGCATGCCGATACCGGCGCGCAGGATTGGCACCACGGTAATCTTCTTGCCGGCGATCTTCTCGACCTGGACGGTGCCGCACCAGCCTTCGATATCGTAGGTTTCCAGTGGCAGGTCCTTGGTCGCCTCGTAGGTCAGCAACGCTCCGACTTCCTGAGCGAGCTCACGGAAGTTCTTCGTGCTAATGTCAGCGCGGCGCATCAGGCCGAGCTTGTGGCGGATCAGCGGGTGGCGGATCTCACGGATGGGCATGGGAATAGGCTCCGACGGCGGGCAAAAAACGGCTTAGATTAATCTATCCGCAGGTGTTGTCCTATAGATCAGCCGTACGTTAGTCCAGAAACCCTTGATCTGGTCGCGCGGGGTGCGTACCTTTGCCCGCTTTTCTTACATAAGCCCCCTTTTGGAGAGCGCCATGTCCGCTGATCTCGAGCATATCCGTCAAGTCATGCGCGAAGCCGACTGCCTGTACAGCAACGCCGAAGTCGAAGCGGCCATCGCCCGTGTCGGCGCGCAGATCAACGCCGAACTGGCCGAGAGCAACCCGGTGGTGTTCTGCGTGATGAACGGCGGCCTGATCTTCTGCGGCAAGCTGATGACCCACCTGGACTTCCCGCTGGAGGCCTCGTACCTGCACGCGACCCGCTACCGCAACGAAACCAGCGGCGGCGAGCTGTTCTGGAAGGCCAAGCCGGAAGTCTCGTTCATCGACCGCGATGTGCTGATCATCGACGACATCCTCGACGAAGGGCACACCCTGGGCGCGATCATCGATTTCTGCAAACACGCCGGCGCACGTCGGGTGCACACAGCCGTACTGATCGACAAGGACCACGACCGCAAGGCCCGTCCGGACCTCAAGGCGGACTACGTCGGCCTGCCGTGCATCGACCGCTACATCTTCGGCTACGGCATGGACTACAAGGGCTACTGGCGCAACGCCGCCGGCATCTATGCCGTCAAGGGGATGTAAGGGATGGGCAAGCCCAGCTTTCTCGATGCAACCTTGTTCGCCGAACTGGCCGGGAAAGCCGCGGCGAGTCCCCGTGGCCGGGTTCATCACAATTTTCACCAGATGGACGAACCCTGCCATCGCCTGGCGGTCGGGCTACAGCCCAATACCTATATAGCCCCCCATCGGCACCTGAGTGCCGACAAGGCGGAAACCTTGCTGGTGCTCAAGGGCAGCCTGGGTTTGCTGGTATTCGATGAGGCGGGGCAACTGCTGGCCAAGCGCGTGTTGCAGGCGGGCGGTGAATGCCCGGGTGTCGACCTGCCGGCCGGGGTCTTCCATGGCCTGGTGGTGCTGGAAGCCGACAGCGTGATGTTCGAATGCAAGGCCGGCCCTTATCGGCCGGTGGGCGAAGGCGAGCTGGCCGACTGGGCGCCGCGTGAAGGGGATGCCGAGGTGGCCGTGTACCAGGCCTGGATGCGCGCGCAGTTCGATTGAACGAGGACCCATGGACGGGTGTAAGGGTAACTTTGCCCTATCATTAGCTGTCTGACGACAGGCAACGGGTTCCCAGGGCATGCTGGCCATCTTTCTCGGTATCTTGACCATCACCGCGCCGGTTTTCGCCATGTTGTTCCTGGGCGTGTTGCTCAAGCGCGTGGGCTGGATCAACGACAGCTTTATCCACACGGCTTCGGCGCTGGTGTTCAACGTCTGCATGCCGGCGCTGCTGTTTCTCGGCATCCTCCATGCCGACCTGCATGCGGCGTTGCAGCCCAAGGTGCTGGCGTACTTCTCCGTCGCGACCCTGCTGGGTTTTGCCGGTGCCTGGTGCTGGGCGATCTGGCGTTGCCCCGAGATTGATCGCGGGATCTATACCCAGGGTGCCTTTCGCGGCAATAACGGGGTGATCGGCCTGGCCCTGGCGGCGAGCATGTACGGCGCCTACGGGATTTCCCTTGGGGCGATTCTCGCGGCCCTGGTGATCCTGTTCTACAACACCCTGTCGACCATTGTCCTGGCGGTCTACAGCCCGGTGATCAAGTCCGATCCCTGGAGCATCTTCAAGAGTGTGTTGAGCAATCCGCTGATCATCAGCGTGATCGCGGCGGCGCCTTTTGCCTATTTCAAGATCGGCTTGCCCGGCTGGCTGGAAACCTCGGGTAATTACCTGGCGCAGATGACTTTGCCGCTGGCGCTGATCTGTATCGGCGGGACCCTGTCCCTGGCGGCGTTGCGCAAGAGTGGCGACCTGGCGTTGAGTGCGAGCCTGGTGAAAATGGTCGGCATGCCCCTACTGTCGACGCTGGGTGCCTGGCTCTGCGGCTTTCGTGGGGCGGAACTGGGGATTCTGTTCCTGTACTTCGGCAGCCCGACGGCCGCGGCCAGTTTTGTCATGGCCCGGGCGGCCAATGGCAATCACGAGCTGGCGGCGGCAATTATCGTGATCACCACCCTGATGGCGGCGATCACCACCAATATCGGGATTTTTGTGTTGCAGTGGGGCGGCTGGATCTGAGGTTTGGTGCCTGTAAGGGAGGCTGTAACCCTTGAGTCTTGCATCGCTTGAGCTGATGTCTTCGCGGGCAAGCCCAGCTCCTACAGTTCTGAGTCGTACACAAAACCGGTGATCGACACAAAATTGTAGGAGCTGGGCTTGCCCGCGAAGAGGCCCGTGAGCCATGCACTGCCAATACGGACGCCGCCAGTAACAGGTTGTCAGTCTGCCTTCTGGTAGGCGTCGATCACTTCCTGGGCCGCGCGGAACGCGTCGATAGCCGCCGGCACCCCGGCATACACCGCGCAATGCAGCAGCGCCTCACGAATCTCTTCCACCGTGCAACCATTGTTCAAGGCGCCGCGTACGTGGCCCTTGAGTTCCTGCGGGCACTTGAGCGCGGTCAGCGCGGCGAGGGTGATCAGGCTGCGGGTCTTCAGCGACAACCCTTCGCGATTCCAGACACTGCCCCAGGCATGTTCGTTGACGAAGTCCTGCAACGGCTGGCTGAATTCGGTGGCATTGCCCAGGGCGCGGTCGACGAACGCATCGCCCATGACCTGACGACGCATCTCGACACCGGGTTTCTTCTGATCGGTCATTGCAGCAGCTCCTATGAGTGTTGGCGACGCCAGGCCCTGAACGTACTGAAGAGCAGGAACGCACAGAGCAACGGCAGGATGAAAAACAGCATCAGGCGTTCCAGCTTGTCCGCCATCGGCATGCCGGTGGTGAACCACACCACGTGCAGGCCGTAGGCCAGGTACAAACCGAGAAACAGCAGGCCCTCGGCGCGGGTGATGCGGTAGCCGGAGTAGAACACCGGCCAGCACAGCATGGCCACCCCGAGCATCACCGGCAGGTCGAAGGCCAGGGCGTTGGGCGACACCGACAGCGGCGTGGGGGCGAGCAGCGCGGTGAGGCCGAGCACCCCCAACAGGTTGAACAGGTTGCCGCCGATCACGTTGCCCACGGCGATATCCCGTTGCCCGCGAACGGCGGCGATCAGCGAGATGGCCAGTTGCGGCAGGGAGGTGCCGACCGCCACCACGGTCAAGCCGATGATGCGTTCGGACAGACCCAGTTCGGTGGCCACGTCGACGGCGGCGTCCAGCAGCAGGTGCCCGGCCACTACCAGCAGCGCCAGGCCCAGGCCCATCCATGCCAGGCTGCTCAACCAGGGTGTGGATTTATGCGGGGTGGTCGGCGGTGCGGCGTGGTGATGGCGGGACTGGCGCAGCAGCAGGCCGAGGTACAGTGCGAAGGCGCCCAGCATCACCAGGCCGTCGAGACGCCCCAGCTCCTCGTTGAATGCGAGGCCGAACACCAGCAGGCTGGCGAGGATCATCAGTGGGATGTCCAGGCGGATCAGTTGGCGTGAGACCCGCAGTGGGATGATCAACGCAGAGAAGCCCAGGGTGACCAGGGTATTGAAGATATTGCCGCCGATCACGCTGCCCACCGCGATATCGGCATTCTCTGCCGCGGCCGCCTGTACGCTGACCGCCAGTTGCGGCGCGCTGCTGCCGAAGGCGACGACGGTCAGGCCGATCAGCAACGGGCGCACGCCCAGGCTTGCGGCCAGGCGCACGGCTGCGCGCACCAGCAGTTCAGCGCCGAGGATCAGCAACAGCAGGCCACCGCCCAGTTGAATCAGGCTTAGCCAGGGAAGGGTGGTCAATCCGAAAATGGCGGGGCTCCAGCGGTCAGTCGTCGAGGCTTTGGATGCGTACGCGGGCAGTGCCGTCTTGTAGCATACCCAATTGGGCGGCCGCTTCGCGCGAAAGATCGATCAGGCGTCCACGGGTATGGGGGCCGCGATCGTTGATGCGCACTATGACCGATTTGTCGTTGGCCAGGTTGGTGACTTTCACCCGGGTGCCGAAGGGCAGTTGGCGGTGGGCGGCGGTCAGGCCGTGCTGGTTGAAGGGTTCGCCGCTGGCGGTGCGTTTGCCCTGGTGTTGGGCGCCGTAATACGAAGCCATGCCGGTTTCGTCATAGCCGCGGGGATTGATGTCGTGGCTGGCGCAGCCGGCCAGCAGGCTGAGGAGGGCAAGGGCGGCGAGCAGACGCTTCATCGGATGTCCTCTACACAGGTGTGTTTGCCTGAGGGCCTTTTGGTGATCTTGAAGGCCTCTTCGCTGGCAAGCCAGGCTCCTACAGTTCATCGTCGAACACAAATTTTGTGTACGGCGAGATTTTGTAGGAGCAGGCTTGCCCGCGAAGCTTTTAGCGCTCTTGAGAGCCTAGCCGCTGTCAGCCTTCGAGCTTGCTTTTCAGCAGTTCGTTGACTTGCTGCGGGTTGGCCTTGCCCTTGGAGGCTTTCATCGCCTGGCCGACAAAGAAGCCGAACATCTTGCCGCGCTTGGCTTCATCCGCCGCCCGATACTGTTCGACTTGCTCGGCGTTGGCCGCCAGCACTTCGTCCAGCACCTTCTCGATGGCGCCGCTGTCCGTGACCTGCTTCAGTCCACGGGCCTCGATCACCTCGTCCGCGCTGCCTTCACCATTGGCCATGGCTTCGAAGACCATCTTGGCGATCTTGCCGGAGATGGTGTTGTCGCTGATCCGCAGCAGCATGCCGCCCAACTGCTCGGCCGTGACCGGCGCCTGGTCGATGTCCACGCCCAGCTTGTTCAGCAGGCTGCCCAGCTCGACCATGACCCAGTTGGCCGCCAGCTTGGCGTCGCCACCGATGCTCACGACTTTTTCGAAGTAGTCCGCCTGCTCGCGGCTGGAAGCCAGCACGCTGGCGTCGTAGACCGACAGGCCGAACTGGGCCTGGAAGCGCTCGCGCTTCTGCGGTGGCAGCTCCGGCAACTGTGCGCGGACTTCATCGAGGAACGTGTCCTCGATCACCACCGGCAACAGGTCCGGATCGGGGAAGTAACGGTAGTCGTTGGCTTCCTCCTTGCTGCGCATGGCGCGGGTCTCGTCCTTGTTCGGGTCGTACAGGCGGGTCTGCTGGATCACCCGGCCGCCGTCCTCGATCAGTTCGATCTGGCGCTGCACTTCGGTGTTGATCGCCTTCTCGATAAAGCGGAACGAGTTGACGTTCTTGATCTCGCAGCGGGTGCCGAACTCGACCTGGCCTTTTGGCCGGACCGAAACGTTGCAGTCACAACGCAGCGAGCCTTCGGCCATGTTGCCGTCACAAATGCCCAGGTAGCGCACCAGTGCATGGATCGCCTTGACGTAAGCCACGGCTTCCTTGGCGTTGCGCATATCCGGTTCGGAAACGATTTCCAGCAGCGGCGTGCCGGCACGGTTCAGGTCGATGCCGGTGGCACCGCTGAAATCCTCGTGCAGGCTCTTGCCGGCATCTTCTTCCAGATGCGCACGGGTAATCCCGACGCGCTTGACCGTGCCGTCTTCCAGGGTGATATCCAGGTGGCCCTTGCCGACAATCGGCAGTTCCATCTGGCTGATCTGGTAGCCCTTGGGCAGGTCCGGATAGAAGTAGTTCTTGCGCGCGAATACGTTGTGCTGGCCGATCTCGGCATCGATCGCCAGACCGAATTTCACCGCCATGCGCACCGCTTCCTGGTTCAGCACCGGCAGGACGCCGGGCATGCCCAGGTCAACCAGGCTCGCCTGGGTGTTCGGCTCGGAACCGAAGGTGGTGGCACTACCGGAGAAAATCTTCGATTGGGTGGCGAGCTGGGTATGAATCTCCAGCCCGATCACGACTTCCCATTGCATGTGTTTCTCCTCAGAAGCCTTCAGGTGTGCGGGTGTGCCAGTCAGTGTTGAGCTGATACTGGTGCGCAACGTTGAGCAGACGGCCTTCCTGGAAATACGGCGCCAGCAGTTGCACGCCCACCGGCAGGCCGTCGACGAAACCGGCCGGCATGGACAGGCCCGGCAGGCCCGCGAGGTTGGCGGTGATGGTATAGACGTCTTCCAGGTACGCGGCGACCGGGTCGCTGTTCTTCGCGCCGATCTTCCACGCCGGGTTCGGCGTGGTCGGGCCGAGGATGACGTCGACCTCGTTGAAGGCGGCCATGAAGTCGTTCTTGATCAGGCGACGGATCTTCTGCGCCTGCAGGTAGTAGGCGTCGTAGTAGCCGGCCGACAGCGCATAGGCGCCGACCAGGATGCGGCGCTGGACTTCCGCGCCGAAGCCTTCGCCACGGGAGCGCTTGTACAGGTCGGTGAGGTCTACCGGGTTTTCGCAGCGATAGCCGAAACGCACGCCATCGAAGCGCGACAGGTTCGACGAGGCTTCCGCCGGGGCGATCACGTAGTACGCGGGAATCGCGTGCTGCATGTTCGGCAGGCTGATTTCCTTGACGATTGCGCCCAGTTTCTCAAGCTCCTTGATGCTCGCCTGGATCAGTTCGGCGATGCGCGGGTCGAGGCCGGCGCTGAAGTATTCCTTTGGCACGCCGATACGCAGGCCCTGGATCGAGGTGCCCAGGCTGGCGGAGTAATCCGGGACCGGCTCATCGATGCTGGTGGAGTCCTGCGGGTCGAAGCCGGCCATGCCTTGCAGCAGCAGGGCGCAGTCTTCGGCGGTGCGCGCCAACGGGCCGCCCTGGTCGAGGCTTGAGGCGTAGGCGATCATGCCCCAGCGCGAGACACGACCGTAGGTCGGTTTCAGCCCGGTGAGGTTGGTCAGCGCCGCCGGCTGGCGGATCGAGCCGCCGGTGTCGGTGCCGGTGGCCGCCGGCAGCAGGCGCGCGGCAACCGCGGCCGCCGAACCGCCGGACGAACCGCCCGGTACATGCTCCAGGTTCCACGGGTTTTTCGCCGGGCCGTAGTAGCTCGATTCGTTGCCCGAGCCCATGGCGAATTCGTCCATGTTGGTCTTGCCCAGGGTCACGGTGCCGGCGGCGGCCAGCTTGGCGACCACGGTGGCGTCGTAGGGCGCCTTGAAGTTGTCGAGCATCTTCGAGCCGCAGCTGGTGCGGATGCCCTGGGTGCAGAACAGGTCCTTGTGGGCGATCGGCGCACCGAGCAGGGCACCGTTCTCGCCGGCGGCACGGCGCACGTCGGCGGCCTTGGCCTGGCTCAGGGCCAGGTCCTCGGTGAGGCTGATGAAGCTGTTGAGCTGCGGGTCGAGCTGGGCGATACGCGCCAGCAGGGTCCGGGTCAGCTCTTCGGAGGAGAATTTCTTGTCGGCGAGGCCACGGGCGATCTCGGCCAGGGTCATCTGATGCATTGCAGGCTCTTTCCCTTTAGTCGATGACTTTCGGAACCAGGTACAGGCCGTTTTCGACCGCTGGCGCGATGGACTGATAAGCCTCGCGGTGATTTCGCTCGGTCACGACGTCGGCGCGCAGGCGCTGATTCGCTTCCAGAGGGTGGGCAAGGGGTTCGATGCCGCTGGTATCGACGGCCTGCATCAGGTCGACCAGACCCAGAATGCTGTTCAGGGCCTCGGTGGTGCGTGGAAGATCGGCTTCGACCAGGCCCAGGCGGGCCAGGTGAGCGATTTTTTCCACGTCGGAGCGTTCAAGCGCCATGGGGATCTCCAGTGGAAAACCGGACGAAAGGGGTCCGTTCGGTTAGGCAATACACAATAAAGAGTGTCAATAAGTGCGGGCGCGACTTACGATTGTCGGAACACTACCGCATTTCTACGGTCACATGGCCGCGATTGTATGGGATGGTGCTCGGAAAAACGCCTAATTTAACATATTGGCGCCTTGCCCAAAATCCCCGTCGTTGTTAGAGTTTGCCGCACTTTTTTACCCACGCGTTGCCCAGGGTCCCTTTCCAATGTTCAAGAAACTGCGTGGCATGTTTTCCAGCGATCTCTCCATCGACCTGGGCACAGCCAACACCCTTATCTACGTGCGCGAGCGCGGTATCGTCCTGAATGAGCCATCGGTTGTTGCGATTCGCACCCATGGCAACCAGAAGAGCGTCGTCGCCGTCGGCACCGAGGCCAAGCGCATGCTCGGCCGTACGCCGGGCAATATCGCGGCCATTCGTCCGATGAAAGACGGCGTGATCGCCGACTTCAGCGTCTGCGAGAAGATGCTGCAGTACTTCATCAACAAGGTGCATGAAAACAGCTTCCTGCAGCCCAGCCCTCGGGTGCTGATCTGCGTACCGTGCAAATCGACCCAGGTCGAGCGCCGTGCCATCCGTGAATCGGCCCTTGGTGCCGGTGCCCGTGAAGTGTTCCTGATCGAAGAGCCGATGGCTGCTGCTATCGGTGCCGGTCTGCCGGTGGAAGAAGCCCGCGGTTCGATGGTCGTGGATATCGGTGGTGGTACCACTGAAATCGCGCTGATCTCCCTGAACGGCGTGGTCTATGCCGAATCCGTACGGGTTGGCGGCGACCGCTTCGACGAAGCGATCATCACCTACGTGCGCCGCAACTACGGCAGCCTGATCGGTGAATCCACCGCCGAGCGCATCAAGCAGGAAATCGGCACCGCCTACCCGGGCGGCGAAGTGCGTGAAGTCGACGTACGCGGCCGTAACCTGGCCGAAGGCGTGCCACGTGCCTTCACCCTGAACTCCAACGAAGTCCTGGAAGCCTTGCAGGAATCCCTGGCGACCATCGTCCAGGCGGTGAAAAGTGCCCTGGAGCAGTCGCCTCCGGAGCTGGCTTCGGACATCGCCGAGCGTGGCCTGGTGCTGACCGGTGGTGGCGCATTGCTGCGTGATCTCGACAAGCTGCTGGCCCAGGAAACCGGTCTGCCGGTGATCGTCGCCGAAGACCCGCTGACCTGCGTGGCCCGTGGCGGCGGTCGTGCCCTGGAAATGATGGATAAGCACACCATGGATCTGCTTTCCAGCGAGTAAGTTCGCCGGGAAGCTCTATGCTGTTCCGCTCGCAGGCAGCACTTTGCATAGGCAGTGCTGCCTGTTGCGTTTATCTTCTGTCAACTTCATCCAGGCCGGTGTGATGCCGTATGAATAAAATGACTCATTGCCTGGGAGGAGCGGCTCATTAAACCGCTTTTTGCCAAAGGCCCCTCATTGGGCGTGCGCTTGCTGGTGCTGGTCGTGCTATCGGTCGCGCTGATGGTGGTCGATGCCCGTTTCACGCTGCTCAAGCCGGTGCGTAGCCAGATGTCGCTGGTGTTGATGCAGTCGTACTGGATCACCGACCTGCCGCAACGCTTGTGGCAAGGCGTGGCCAGTCAGTTCGGCAGTCGTACCGAGCTGGTCGCCGAAAACGAAAAACTCCAGACCGAAAACCTGCTGTTGCAAGGGCGCCTGCAAAAACTCGCGGCCTTGACCGAGCAGAACGTACGCCTGCGCGAATTGCTCAACTCCTCGGCACTGGTCAACGAGAAGGTCGAAGTGGCCGAGTTGATCGGCATGGACCCGAACCCGTTTACCCATCGCATCATCATCAACAAGGGTGAGCGTGATGGCGTGGTCCTCGGCCAACCGGTGCTCGATGCCCGTGGCCTGATGGGCCAGGTGGTCGAGTTGATGCCCTACACCTCGCGCGTGCTGCTGCTCACCGATACCACCCACAGCATTCCGGTGCAGGTCAACCGCAACGGCCTGCGGGCGATTGCCAGCGGAACTGGCAACCCCGAGCGCCTGGAACTGCGCCATGTCGCCGACACCGCCGATATCAAGGAAGGCGACCTGCTGGTCAGTTCCGGCCTGGGCCAGCGCTTCCCGGCGGGTTACCCGGTGGCGACGGTCAAGGAAGTGATTCACGACTCGGGCCAGCCTTTCGCTATTGTCCGCGCCGTGCCGACCGCCGCGTTGAACCGCAGCCGTTACCTGTTGCTGGTGTTCAGCGACGGCCGTACCCCGGAAGAGCGTGCCAACGAAGCGGCGCAGGCCCAGGAAGCTGATCGCCAGGGCGGTGACGGCGCGCCCGTGGTACCGGCCACCGTGCCCAAGCCCGGGACCGCACCGGCCAAGCCGAACGCACCCGTCGCACCTGCCGCTGCACCGGCAGCCACGGCGAAGCCGGCGGCCCATGCCGTCAAGCCAACCCCTGCCAAACCTGCTGCCAGCAAACCGCCGGCGGCGACACGGGCTGCGCCCCGGACGGAGGAATAATGGCTGGTACCTTTTCCCGCAATGGCTGGATCGTCTGGCTGACCTTCGCCATCGGCCTGCTGCTCAGCGTCTCGCCGCTGCCGCAGTTCATGGAGATCCTGCGTCCGCTGTGGCTGGCGCTGTTGCTGGCGTTCTGGGCGTTGTACCTGCCGCACAAGATCGGCATGGTCACCGCGTTCCTGCTGGGCCTGGCCGAAGATGTGCTCTACGGCACCCTGCTGGGGCAGAACGCGTTGATCCTGACCCTCATCACTTTCCTCGTGCTGTCGCTGCAACAACGCCTGCGGATGTTCCCGATGTGGCAACAGAGCCTGGTGATCCTGGTGATCTTCGGCCTGGCGCAGCTGGTGCAACTCTGGCTCAGCGCCTTGACCGGCAACCGCCAACCGACCCTGGCGCTGGTGCTGCCGGCCCTGGTCAGTGCCTTGCTCTGGCCCTGGGTCAGCTTCGGCCTGCGTGGGCTGCGCCGCCGCTACAAAATCAACTGACGGGATCTCGCCTGCTATGGGTGGGCGAGTTGCTTATTCTACTGATATAGCTCCTCTAAGCTGACATAGCTCCTACAAAGAGCCCCGACACGGAGATGTCTCCATGACCTCGCTCTACCTGGCTTCCGGCTCACCGCGTCGGCGTGAACTGCTGACACAGATCGGCGTGCCGTTCAGCGTCATCAGTGCCGAGATCGACGAAACCCCACTGCCCGACGAAAGCCCGCTGGCCTATGTCGAGCGCCTGGCGCGGGGCAAGGCCGCGGCCGGCCGTGCACGGCTGGGCGCCAGTCAGGCGGCGGCCGGGACCTGTGTGCTGGGGGCCGACACCGCCGTGGTGCTGGACGGTCGGATTCTCGGCAAACCCGTGGATGAAGCCGATGCCCTGGCCATGCTGCTGGCCCTGTCCGACCGCGAACACGAAGTGCTGACCGCCATTGCCGTGCTCGACGGTGAGCGCTGCGAGTCGCGGGTGGTGCGCAGCCTGGTGAAATTTCGTGCAATACACCCGGAAGAAGCTCATCTCTACTGGTCCGGCGGGGAACCCCGGGACAAGGCGGGCGCCTATGCTATTCAAGGCCTGGCGGCGGTTTTCGTGGTGGGCTTGAATGGCAGTTATTCCGCCGTCGTCGGCCTGCCCCTGTGCGAAACCGCAGAACTGCTTGGCCATTTCGGCATACCCTGTTGGCAAAACCTTGTCGTGCGCTGATTGCCGCACGCCCGCGATACGGCAACTTTATTGTGAATACGCCTGAACGAGACCCAGCCATGAGTGAAGAGATCCTGATCAACATCACGCCGATGGAATCGCGCGTGGCGGTGGTAGAGAACGGCGTGTTGCAAGAGGTTCATGTCGAGCGTACGCAGAAACGCGGGATCGTCGGCAATATCTACAAGGGCAAGGTGGTGCGGGTGTTGCCGGGCATGCAGGCGGCATTCGTCGATATCGGCCTGGACCGCGCGGCGTTTATCCACGCCTCGGAAATCTCCATGCGCGAAGGGCCGGCGGTGGAGAGCATCAGCGCCCTGGTGCACGAAGGGCAGAGCCTGGTGGTGCAAGTCACCAAGGACCCCATCGGCACCAAGGGGGCGCGCCTGACCACGCAACTGTCGATTCCCTCGCGTTACCTGGTGTACATGCCACGTACGGCCCACGTCGGCATTTCCCTGAAGATCGAGGACGAAGCCGAGCGCGAGCGCCTCAAGCAGGTGGTCAGCGACTGCGTGGCCCGCGAAGGCATCACCGAAGCCGGCGGCTTTATCCTGCGCACGGCGGCCGAGGGCGCCGGGGCCGACGAGATCATGATGGACATCCGCTACCTGCGGCGCCTCTGGGACCAGATCGGCGCGCAGATCAAGACCATCGGCGCCCCCAGCGTGATCTACGAAGACCTCGGCCTGGCCCTGCGCACCCTGCGCGACCTGGTCAGCCCGAAGATCGAGAAAATTCGCATCGACTCGCGGGAAACCTTCCAGAAGACCACGCAGTTCGTCGCCGAACTGATGCCGGAAATCGCCGACCGCCTGGAGCATTACCCCGGCGAGCGGCCGATCTTCGACCTGTATGGTGTCGAGGATGAGATCCAGAAGGCCCTGGAACGCAAGGTCCCGCTCAAGTCCGGCGGCTACCTGGTGGTCGACCCGGCCGAAGCCATGAGCACCATCGACGTCAATACCGGGGCCTTTGTCGGCCATCGCAACCTCGAAGAAACCATCTTCAAGACCAACCTCGAAGCGGCCACCGCGATTGCCCGGCAACTGCGTCTGCGCAACCTCGGCGGGATCATCATCATCGACTTCATCGACATGGAAGACGAGGAGCACCAGCGCCAGGTCCTGCGGACCCTGGAAAAGCAGCTGGAGCGCGATCACGCCAAGACCAATATCATCGGCATCACCGAGCTGGGCCTGGTGCAGATGACCCGCAAGCGCACCCGCGAAAGCCTCGAACAGGTGCTCTGTGAGCCCTGCAGCAGCTGCCAGGGGCGCGGCAAGCTGAAGACCCCGGAAACGGTTTGCTACGAGATTTTCCGTGAAATTTTGCGTGAAGCCCGCGCCTACCAGGCTGAAGGTTATAGAGTGTTGGCCAACCAGAAGGTGGTCGATCGCTTGCTGGACGAGGAGTCCGGCAATGTCGCGGAGCTGGAAGGCTTTATCGGCCGCACCATTCGTTTCCAGGTCGAGACCATGTATTCCCAGGAACAATATGACGTGGTGCTGCTCTGATTTCCCGTACTGAGAACCTGCAAGCCCGGCCCGGCGTCGACCTGTTCATTGAACCATGCCTCAAGGGGGCACTGACATGGAGCGTCTGACACGCTTTGTTGCCGGCTTGACCCGTTGGACCATGGGCCTCTGTGCGTTGTTGCTGGTGTTGGTGGCGTTGTATGCCAGCCTGGGCCGGCAACTGGTGCCGCTGGTGGCCGAGTATCGCGCCGAGATCGAAAGCAAGGCCCAGGCCGCCGTAGGTTTGCCGCTGTCCATCGGCAGCCTGGAAGGGCGCTGGCATGGCCTGGCCCCGGTGCTGTTGGCCCATGACGTTAAAGTCGGCGAGGGCGCTTCGGCGCTGTTGCTGGACAAGGTCCAGGTGGTGCCCGATCTCTGGGCCAGCCTGCGCGCCCGCGAAGTGCGGATCGCCCATCTGGAACTGGGCGGCCTGCAACTGAGCCTGAAAGAAGACCAGGACGGCCACTGGGCCCTCCAGGGCTTGCCGGTACAGGACGATCAGCCGCTGGACCCCGCGCAGTTGCTGACCCGCATGCAGATGGTCAAGCAGTTGTCGGTGCTCGACAGCCAGGTGACCTTGCAGCCGTTCGGCGAGTCGCCGCTGACCCTGACTTATGTCGGTCTCAACCTGGAAAGCGGTATTTCCCGCCAGCGCCTCGACCTGCGTTTGAATTTGCCTGACGGCCAGCCCCTGGCCCTGAACCTGAAGACCCGCCTGCGTGCCAGCGACTGGCGCAACGGCACCGCTCAAGCCTACCTGAGCCTGCCGCAAAGCGACTGGGCGCGCTGGCTGCCGGCGCGCCTGACCGGGCAAATGAAAATCACCGAACTCAAGGCCGGTGGCGAATTCTGGTTGAACTGGGGCAATGGCACGGTGCAGAACGCCGTGGTCCGCCTCAATGCCCCGCAATTCCAGGGCGCCTATGCCCAGCGCAAGGCGATCAGCATCGACAACCTGGCCCTCAACGCCTATGTCCAGCACACCGGGCAGGGTTTTGACGTGCAGCTCAATTCCCTGGCCATGAACCTGGGGAAGACGCGCTGGGAAAGCCATCTGCAATTGCAGCAACTCGCGGCCACCGACAAGGATCCGGAACGTTGGCACCTGCAGGCCGACCGCCTCGACCTGACACCGATCACCCCCTTGCTCGACGCCCTCGCACCCTTGCCTGAAGGCCTGGCCACGGCCATCGATCACCTGAAAGTCATCGGTACCCTGCGCAACGTGCTGCTGGATTACCGGCCCCAGGAAACCGGCGACCAGAAGCTGAGTTTCGCCGCGAACCTGGAACGGGTCGGTTTCGACGCCTACCACGGCGCCCCGGCGGCGCGTAACGTCAGCGGCAGCATCAGCGGCGACCTCGGCCAGGGCGAACTGCGCATGGACAGCAAGGATTTCTCCCTGCACCTGTACCCGATCTTCAACAACCCCTGGCAGTACCTGCAAGCCAATGCCCGCCTGACCTGGCGCCTGGACCAGGAAGGTTTCACCCTGATCGCGCCCTACATCAAGGTGCTCGGGGAAGAAGGCAAGATCGCCGCCGACTTCCTGATTCGCCTGCACTTCGCCCAGGGCACCGAAGACTATATGGACCTGCGGGTCGGCCTGGTGGATGGCGAGGGTCGTTTCACGCCCAAGTACCTGCCGGCGGTGTTGAGCCCGGCGCTGGACGAATGGCTGCGCAGCTCGATCCTGCATGGCGCGGTGGAGCAGGGCTTCTTCCAGTACCAGGGTTCGCTGAACCACGATGCCTCGGCGGCGGCGCGCAATATCAGCCTGTTTTTCAAGGTCCATGATGCCGAACTGGCGTTCCAGCCGGGCTGGCCCCATGTCAGCAAGGTCAAGGGCGATGTCTTTATCGAGGACAGCGGTGTGCGGATCAAGGCCAGCGAAGGCCAGTTGCTCAACACCCAGGTCAGCGACATCATGGTCAATATTCCCCATGTGCCCAGCGGCCAGCACAGCCGCATGTTCCTCGACGGCAACTTTGCCGGCGGCCTGGGCGACGGCCTGAAGATTCTCCAGGAGGCGCCGATCGGCACCGCCGCGACCTTTGCCGGCTGGCAGGCCACGGGTGATCTGTCGGGCAAGGTGAGCCTCGATGTGCCGCTGGTCAAGGCCGAGGAACCGAAGATCCTGGTGGACTTCAAGACCGACAAGGCCACGCTCAAGCTGCCTGATCCGGTCCTCGAACTGAGCCAGCTCAAGGGCGACTTCCGCTTCGACAGCGCCAAGGGCCTCAGCGCCGGCAACATCAGTGCCCAGGCATTCGAGCGACCGATCACCGCGCAGATTTTCGCCGATGGCAAGCCGGGCAGCCTCAATACCCGGGTGGTGGCCAAGGGGCAGGTGGCGATCAAGAAACTCACCGATTGGCTGAATGTCAGCCAGCCGTTGCCGATTTCCGGCGACCTGCCTTACCAGTTGCAACTGACCCTGGACGGTCCCGACAGCCAGTTGATGATCAACTCCAACCTCAAGGGCGTTGCCGTCGACCTGCCGGCGCCGTTCGGCATGCCCGCCGGCCTGGGCCGCGACAGCGTGTTCCGCATGACCCTGCAAGGCGCCGAGCGGCGTTACTGGTTCGATTACGGCACCCTGGCCAATTTCACCTTTGCCGCGCCGAGCGGCAAGTTCGGCGATGGCCGTGGTGAGTTGTTCCTTGGCGAAGGCGATGCACAACTGCCGGCGACCCAGGGCTTGCGGATCCGTGGGGTGTTGTCGGAGCTGGACCTGGCGCCGTGGAAAGCCGTTGCTGACCGTTATGCCGGCCAGGATCCGGGCGGCAGTGCCAAGCAATTGCTCAGCAGCGCGGATTTCAAGGTCGGCACGCTCAGCGCTTTCGGTAGCCAGTTCGACCAGGTGAGTTTGCTGATGGCTCGCAGTGCCAATGCCTGGGGCCTGCAGATCGACAGTCGGCAGGCCAAGGGCAGCGTGACCTTGCCGGATGCCAAGGGTGTGCCGATTGGCGTCAAGCTGGCCTATGTGCGTTTGCCGGCACCGGACCCGAGCGTGGTCGCCGATGAGAATGCCCCGGACCCGTTGGCGTCGGTCGACCCCCGGCAGATTCCAGCGGTGGACGTGAGCATCGAGCAACTGTTCCAGGGCAACGACCTGCTCGGTGCCTGGTCGCTCAAGGCGCGCCCGACCCCCAAGGGGATCAAGCTCAATGACCTCGATCTCGGCCTCAAGGGCCTGCAACTGCGGGGCTCCGGTGGCTGGGAAGGCCTACCCGGCGCCAGCGGCAGCTGGTTCAACGGGCGCCTGGAAGGCAAGAACCTGGCGGACGTGCTCAAGGCCTGGAGCTTTGCCCCGACCGTCACCAGTGAGGATTTCCAGCTCGACGTTGACGGTCGCTGGCCCGGTTCGCCGGCCTGGGTCGGTCTCAAGCGCTTCTCGGGCAGTCTTGATGCGACCCTGAACAAGGGGCAGTTCGTCGAGGCTGACGGCGGTGCCCAGGCGCTACGGGTGTTCGGCCTGCTGAACTTCAACTCCATCGGCCGCCGCCTGCGCCTGGACTTTTCCGACTTGCTGGGCAAAGGCCTGAGCTACGATCGGGTCAAGGGCCTGCTGGTGGCCAGCGATGGCGTCTATGTGACGCGCAAGCCGATCACCCTGACCGGGCCTTCGAGCAACCTGGAACTCAACGGCACCCTCGATATGGTCGCCGACCGGGTCGATGCCAAGCTGCTGGTGACCTTGCCGGTGACCAACAACCTGCCGATTGCCGCGTTGATCGTCGGTGCGCCGGCCATCGGCGGCGCACTGTTCCTGATCGACAAGCTGATCGGCGACCGCGTGGCGCGCTTCGCCAGCGTCAAATACAGCGTCACCGGCCCCTGGAAAGAACCGAAGATCACCTTCGACAAGCCGTTTGACAAGTCGAAGTAAGGCCCGGCGCGACCCTGTTGCGCCGACATTTTTCGTACTGGGCGTGCAGCTGCATGGAGTAGCATGACGCTATGTCTTTGAAGGAGTGCGCCATGACCTTTTCCGTCATCCAGATGGTCAGCCAGAGCGATGTGCTGGCCAACCTGGCCCAGGCCCGCGCGTTGCTGGAGCGGGCGGCCGATGGAGGGGCGCGGCTGGCCGTACTGCCGGAAAACTTCGCCGCCATGGGCCGTCGCGACGTCGCCGAAATCGGCCGCGCCGAGGCCATGGGTGAAGGACCTGTCCTGCCCTGGTTGAAACAGGCCGCCCGCGACCTCAAGTTATGGATAGTGGCGGGCACCTTGCCGTTACCGCCCGTTGACCAACCGCATGCCAAGGCCAATGCCTGCTCGCTGTTGATCGATGAGCAGGGCGAGACGGTGGTACGTTACGACAAGCTGCATTTGTTCGATGTGGACGTGGCGGACACGCGCGGACGTTATCGCGAATCCGATGACTATGCTTATGGCAGCCAGGTGGTGGTGGCCGATACCCCGGTAGGTCGGCTGGGCCTGAGCGTGTGTTACGACCTGCGCTTTCCCGAGCTCTACAGTGAATTGCGCAAGGCCGGTGCCGAATTGATCACCGCGCCCTCGGCCTTTACCGCCGTGACCGGTGCCGCGCACTGGGAGGTGCTGATTCGCGCCCGGGCCATCGAGACCCAGTGCTACCTGCTGGCGGCGGCTCAGGGTGGGGTGCATCCGGGGCCGCGGGAAACCTTCGGGCATGCGGCGATTGTCGACCCATGGGGGCGCATAGTCGCCGAACAGGATCAAGGCGAAGCGGTGTTGCTGGCCGAACGCGACAGTAACGAACAAGCGTCCATCCGGGCGCGGATGCCGGTGGCGAGCCATCGGCGCTTTTTCTCGCAGGGCGCGCAGCGACCTGCATCGGAATGACGAAATAAGGCGCAAAACCATGAGCGAGTTGTTGTCCTCAGTCAGCGAACACCTGTTGGCGCCGGGTGGCGTGACCATCGAAAGTCTGCAAGCGGTTCTGGGCGACCTGGCCGGGCCGGGCATCGACGCCGCCGACCTGTATTTCCAGGGGCAGATCTCCGAGTCCTGGGCCCTGGAAGACGGCATCGTCAAGGAAGGCAGTTTCAACCTTGACCAGGGTGTCGGCGTACGCGCCCAGTCCGGTGAAAAAACCGGTTTTGCCTACAGCAACGCCATTACTCTCGAAGCCCTGGGCTCGGCGGCGCGTGCCGCCCGTTCGATTTCCCGGGCCGGGCAGCATGGCAAGGTCCAGGTGTTCAGCAGCCAGGAAGTGACGCAGTTGTATGCGCCGGATAACCCGCTGGATGTGATGAGCCGTGCCGAGAAGGTCGAGTTGCTCAAGCGTGTCGATGTCGCCACTCGCGCCCTTGATCCGCGTATCCAGCAGGTTTCGGTGAGCATGGCCGGGGTCTGGGAGCGGATTCTCGTGGCCTCCACCGACGGCGGCCTGGCGGCGGATGTGCGGCCGCTGGTGCGCTTCAATGTCAGTGTGATCGTCGAGCAGAACGGCCGGCGTGAACGCGGCGGCCATGGCGGTGGCGGGCGTACCGACTATCGTTATTTCCTCACGGAAGACCGGGCCATGGGTTATGCCCGCGAGGCCCTGCGCCAGGCGCTGGTCAACCTTGAAGCGATTCCCGCGCCGGCCGGCACTTTGCCGGTGGTGCTCGGCTCCGGCTGGTCCGGGGTGCTGCTGCACGAAGCGGTCGGCCACGGCCTGGAAGGCGACTTCAACCGCAAGGGCAGCTCGGCCTATAGCGGGCGGATGGGCGAGATGGTTGCCTCGAAACTCTGCACCATCGTCGATGACGGCACCCTGGCCGGTCGTCGCGGTTCCCTGAGCGTCGACGACGAAGGCACACCGACCGAGTGCACCACGCTGATCGAAAACGGCGTGCTCAAAGGTTATATGCAGGACAAGCTCAATGCCCGGCTGATGGGTGTGGCGCGCACCGGCAACGGTCGTCGCGAATCCTATGCGCATCTGCCGATGCCGCGCATGACCAACACCTACATGCTCGGTGGCGAAAGCGATCCGGCGGAAATCATCGCCTCGGTGAAACGCGGGATCTACTGCGCCAACCTCGGCGGCGGCCAGGTCGATATCACCAGCGGCAAGTTCGTGTTCTCCACCAGCGAGGCCTACCTGATCGAAGACGGCAAGATCACCGCCCCGGTCAAGGGCGCGACCCTGATCGGCAACGGCCCGGAAGCCATGAGTCGGGTGTCGATGGTCGGCAACGACCTGGCGCTGGACAGCGGCGTGGGCACGTGCGGCAAGGATGGGCAGTCGGTACCGGTGGGGGTCGGTCAGCCAACCTTGAAAATCGATGCGATCACCGTGGGTGGCACGGGGTCGTAGGAAGAGGTGGAGCGTCGGGTGAGCGCCAAGGCGACTCACCCGGGGCGAAGATCAACGCAGACCGCGTTGAGCGTCGTCCAGCTCACGGATGTACTTGAAGATTTTACGGCTGGAGGCCGGCGCCTTGTTCTGCGCAAGCTCGTGTTGAGCCTGGCGGATCAGGGAACGCAGTTGCTGGCGATCAGCGTCCGGGTAGTCGGCGACGAACTTTTCCAGCACATCGTCGGCGCCTGCGATCAAGCGATCACGCCAGCGTTCGAGATTGTGGAAACGTTCGTTGTATTGCCGGGTGGAGGCGTCGAGTTGATCGAGCAGAACCAGAATGGCGTCAGTATCCTGATCGCGCATCAGCCTGCCGATGAACTGGATATGCCGTTTACGCGCGATATTCGCGGTGTGCTTCGGCGCTTCGGCCAGGGCACGGCGCAAGCCGTCGGTCAGTGGCAGTTTTGCCACCAAGTCGGGCTTGAGTGTTGTCAGGCGCTCGCCGAGATCAACCAGAGCATGCAGCTCGCGTTTGACCTGGGTTTTGCTTTTCTCCCCATCGAGGGAGTCGTCGTAAGAATCAACCATGGTGGCAGTCCGCAAAGAAACGCCGCCATGATAACCAGTCGGGGGCCGCTTGTCCGGCCCGGTCGCTCGAAGACCTTGACCGAAAGCTGCATTTAATTACAGAAAGCTGAGTGGAGAAAGCCATGAGTTCAGCCAAAAGCGTCGGCCCGCAGGCGTTGCCGGTCCTGCAGGAGCAGGTCGAGCAGATTCTCGCCGAAGCCAAACGCCAGGGCGCCAGTGCCTGTGAAGTGGCGGTATCCCTGGAGCAGGGGCTGTCGACTTCGGTGCGCCAGCGGGAAGTGGAAACCGTCGAGTTCAACCGCGACCAGGGTTTCGGCATCACCTTGTACGTGGGACAGCGCAAAGGCTCGGCCAGCACCTCGGCCAGTGGTCCTGAAGCGATTCGCGAAACCGTGGCGGCGGCCCTGGCCATTGCCAAGCACACCTCGGAAGACGAGCACTCGGGCCTGGCTGATGCGGCCCTGATGGCCAAGGAGCTCAAGGACTTCGATCTGTTCCATGCCTGGGACATCACCCCTGAGCAGGCCATCGAACGCGCGCTGATCTGCGAGGCGGCGGCGTTTGATGCCGACAGCAGGATCAAGAATGCCGACGGCACTACCCTGAGTACCTCTCAGGGTTGCCGCGTATATGGCAATAGCCACGGGTTTATCGGCGGTTCGGCTTCGACCCGGCATAGCCTCAGCTGTGTGATGATCGCCGAAGGCGACGGCCAGATGCAGCGCGATTACTGGTATGACGTCAATCGCCAGGGCGAACTGCTCGCGGATGCCTCGAGCATTGGCCGCAAGGCCGCGCAACGGGCGGCCAGCCGCCTGGGCGCGCGTCCGGTGCCGACCTGCGAAGTGCCGGTGCTGTTCTCGGCGGAGTTGGCCGGTGGTCTGTTCGGCAATTTCCTCTCGGCGATCTCCGGCGGTAACCTGTACCGCAAGTCCTCTTTCCTCGAAGGGGCGATGGGCCAGCGCCTGTTCCCTGAGTGGCTGACCCTCGACGAGCGTCCGCACCTGATGCAGGCCATGGGCAGTTCGGCGTTTGACGGTGATGGTCTGGCGACCTATGCCAAGCCGTTCGTCGAAAATGGCACCCTGGTCTCCTATGTGCTGGGTACCTACTCGGGGCGCAAGCTGGGCCTGCCAAGCACGGCCAACGCCGGTGGCGTGCACAACCTGTTCGTCACCCATGGGGTCGAGGACCAGGAGGCGCTGATCCGGCGCATGGGCCGCGGCCTGCTGGTGACCGAGTTGATGGGCCATGGCCTGAACATGGTTACCGGGGATTATTCGCGCGGGGCGGCGGGTTTCTGGGTCGAGAATGGCGAGATCCAGTTCCCGGTCCAGGAAGTGACCATTGCCGGCAATATGCGCGACATGTTCAAGCAGATCGTGGCCGTTGGCAGCGATCTTGAGCTGCGCAGCCATATCCGCACCGGTTCGGTATTGATCGAGCGGATGATGGTCGCCGGTAGCTGATTCGGCGTATCGGTTGTAAAAAAGGGTGTCATCCAATGGATGACACCCTTTTTTTGGCCTCACGGGGACCTTTGGTTGTACTGGACCCGTGGCGAGCGGGCTTGCCCTGATGCCGTTCAGTTAAGGCCAAACACGGTCCCTGTGGGAGCCGGCTTGCCGGCGATGGCGTCCGAATGGACGCCGCAGGACTTACTCGCCTTCGTCGAAATAATTGTTGATCAGCTTGACCAGCGCCGCCATGGCCGCCTCTTCCTGTTCGCCTTCGGTCTTCAGGTGGATCGTGGTGCCCTTGCCAGCGGCCAGCATCATCATGGCCATGATGCTCTTGCCGTCGACCATGCTTTCCGGTGAACGCCCGGCGCGGATCTGGCAGGGGAACTGGCCGGCCACGCCGACGAACTTCGCTGAAGCGCGGGCATGCAGGCCCAGTTTGTTGATGATTTCAATTTCCAGAGCGGGCATCGCGGTGGTGGTCCTTTCAGCTAAGGTCGCGGTGGCGGACCTGGACGTTCTTCAGGGATTGTTGCAGGGCCTTGCCCAAGCGTTCGGTGAGGTAGACGGAGCGGTGATGCCCGCCCGTGCAGCCGATGGCAATAGTGACATAGGCCCGGTTGCTGGCGGCGAAACGCGGCAACCATTTAAGCAAATAACTGGAAATATCCTGGTACATCTCCTCGACGTCGGCTTGTGCGGCCAGGTATTCGACCACCGGTTGGTCGAGCCCGGACTGTTCGCGCAGCTCCGGTTTCCAGTAGGGGTTGGGCAGGCAGCGTACGTCGAACACCAGGTCGGCATCCACCGGCATCCCGCGCTTGAAACCGAATGACTCGACCAGGAAAGCGGTACCCGGTTCCGGCTGGTTCAGCAGGCGCAGCTTGATGGTGTCGCGCAGTTGATAGAGGTTCAGGTTGGTGGTGTTGACCTTGAGGTCGGCGAGGTCCGAGATCGGCCCCAGCAGGTTGCTTTCGTCGCGGATGGCCTCGGCCAGTGAGCGATTGGCATTGCTCAGCGGGTGGCGTCGACGGGTTTCGGAAAAACGCTTGAGCAGGGTTTCCTCGTCGGCGTCCAGGTACAGCACATCGCACTGGATATGCCGGCTGCGCACTTCATCGAGCAGTTCCGGGAAGCGCGACAGGTGGCTGGGCAGGTTGCGCGCGTCAATGGAAACGGCGACCAGCGGTTGCGCCAGCTCGGTATGGATCAGCGCGCGTTCGGCCAGCTCCGGCAGCAGGCCGGCGGGCAGGTTGTCGATGCAGTAGTAACCGTTGTCCTCGAGGACATCGAGGGCGGTACTTTTACCCGAGCCGGAGCGGCCGCTGACGATGATCAAGCGCATGGTCAGTGACCGCTCTGCTCGTCCAGGACTACCTGGTACAGGGCCTGGTTGGAGGTTGCCGCACGCAGTTTGTCGCGCACGTCCTTGCGGTCGAGCATGCTGGCAATCTGCCGAAGCAGTTCCAGGTGGGCATCGGTGGCGGCTTCCGGGACCAGCAGGACGAACAGCAGGTCAACCGGCGCGCCGTCGATGGCGTCGAAATCGATAGGGGCGTCCAGGTGCATCAGGGCGCTGATGGGCGCCACGCAACCCTTCAGGCGGCAGTGCGGGATGGCAATGCCATTGCCGAAACCGGTCGAGCCGAGTTTCTCCCGGGCGATCAGGCTGTCAAAGACATCCTGCATGGCCAGGTAGGGGACTTCGTGGCTGATCAGGTTGGCAATTTGCTCGAGGGCTTTCTTTTTACTGCCACCCGGCACGTTCACCAAAGAACGGCCGGGGGTCAGGATGCTTTCAAGTCGGATCATGGATGGGTATCAGCGACCTGTACCTTGGAGCAGGTGCAGGTTCTTTTCCTTATGCTTTTTCAGTTGTCGGTCCAACTTGTCGGTGAGCAGGTCGATCGCCGCATACATGTCGTCATGCTCGGCGTTGGCGACCACTTCACCGCCGTGGATATGCAAGGTGGCTTCGATTTTCTGCTTCAGTTTTTCGACGGCCATGGTCACCTGTACGTTGGTGATCTTGTCGAAATGACGCTCCAATCGGTCGAGCTTCTCGCCGATGTAAGCACGCAGGGGTTCGGTCACTTCCAGCTGGTGTCCACTGATATTGACTTGCATACAGCTTCTCCTTCGTTGCCAGTGCATAAAGCGGTAGGCGATTGCCCACCACTGGAACGCTGTAACGGGGTCCGTCCACTACATCAGTCGCTTCCGTTCGCTGGAGGGGGCTATCCCCAGGGACTCACGGTATTTGGCGACAGTACGACGGGCCACCTGAATGCCTTGTGCCTCCAGTAAACCAGCGATCTTGCTGTCACTCAACGGCTTTTTCTGATTTTCCGCTGCAACCAGTTTCTTGATGATCGCGCGGATCGCCGTGGACGAGCATTCGCCGCCTTCGGAGGTGCTGACGTGGCTGGAGAAAAAGTATTTCAGTTCATAGATACCGCGGGGGGTATGCATGAATTTTTGCGTGGTCACCCGGGAAATCGTCGACTCGTGCATGCCCACCGCTTCGGCGATGTCATGCAGGACCAGCGGCTTCATCGCCTCGTCACCGTATTCCAGGAAGCCGCGCTGGTGCTCGACGATCTGGGTGGCGACCTTCATCAGGGTTTCGTTGCGGCTCTGCAGGCTCTTGATGAACCAGCGGGCTTCCTGCAACTGGTTGCGCATGAAGGTGTTGTCGGCACTGGTGTCGGCGCGGCGGACAAAACCGGCGTACTGCGGGTTGACCCGCAGGCGCGGCACCGACTCCTGGTTCAGTTCCACCAGCCAGCGCTCGTTGTCCTTGCGCACGATCACGTCGGGGACGACGTATTCGGCTTCGCTGGACTCGATTTGCGAGCCCGGGCGCGGATTGAGGCTCTGGACCAGCTCGATGACCTGGCGCAGCTCGTCTTCCTTGAGCTTCATGCGCCGCATCAGTTGGCTGTAGTCGCGGCTGCCGAGCAGGTCGATGTAGTCGCTGACCAGGCGCTGGGCTTCGGCCAGCCAGGGCGTGCGCGCTGGCAGCTGACGCAATTGCAGCAGCAGGCATTCGCCGAGGTTGCGCGCGCCGATGCCGGCCGGTTCGAATTGCTGGATGCGATGCAGTACCGCTTCGATCTCGTCCAGCTCGATATCCAGCTCCGGGTCGAAGGCGTCGAGGATTTCCTCGAGGGTTTCGTCCAGGTAGCCCTGATTGTTGATGCAGTCGATCAGGGTCACGGCGATCAGCCGATCGGTGTCTGACATCGGCGCCAGGTTCAGTTGCCAGAGCAGATGGCTCTGCAGGCTCTCGCCGGCCGAGGTACGGGTGGTGAAGTCCCACTCGTCGTCATCGTTGCTTGGCAGGCTGCTGGCGCTGGTCTGGTAGACATCTTCCCAGGCGGTGTCGACGGGCAGTTCGTTGGGAATGCGCTCGTTCCAGTCGCCTTCCTCGAGGTTGTCCACCGTCGGCGCGGTTTCCTGCTGGAAGGAGGGTTCCTGGATTTCAGTGTTGGGTTTGTGCTCGGCGTTGTCGGCCAACGGGTCGGTATTGTCGAAGTCGTCGCCTTCTTCCTGGCGTTCGAGCATCGGATTGGACTCCAGGGCCTCCTGGATTTCCTGCTGAAGGTCCAGGGTCGACAATTGGAGCAGGCGGATGGCCTGTTGCAGCTGCGGTGTCATCGTCAGCTGCTGGCCCATTCTCAGGACTAGCGATGGTTTCATGGCAGGGGCTTAACACCTTATTCGCCGGCGCGCATGCGCCATCCACTCTACAGGGCGCCGGGGCGCCAAACATAAGCAAATTATATGCCTGAAACCCGAGCCTTTGCCTAGAGCGCTGTAACAATAAAAATCTTGTGGTTTTTATTGAACAGGGAGCGCTCTGGCGGTTGATCCGTTACCTCGATGTTTACAGGCGGAACTCATGGCCCAGGTAGACTTCCTTGACCAGTTCGTTGGCCAGGATAGTGGCCGAATCGCCTTCGGCGATCAGCTGTCCATCATTTACGATATAGGCCGTTTCGCAGATGTCCAGGGTCTCGCGGACGTTGTGGTCGGTGATCAGTACGCCGATGCCCTTGGCCTTGAGGTGATGGATGATCTGTTTGATATCGCCAACGGAAATCGGGTCGACCCCGGCGAAGGGCTCGTCGAGCAGGATGAATTTCGGCGCGGTGGCCAGGGCGCGGGCGATTTCCACCCGGCGCCGTTCACCACCGGACAGGCTCATGCCGAGGTTGTCGCGAATGTGGCTGATGTGGAATTCCTGCAACAGGCTTTCCAGCTCCTTGCGGCGGCTGTTCTTGTCGAGCTCCTTGCGGGTCTCGAGAATCGCCATGATGTTGTCCGCCACCGACAGCTTGCGGAAAATCGACGCTTCCTGGGGCAGATAGCCGATCCCGGCGCGCGCGCGGCCGTGCATCGGCTGGTGGCTGACATCCTGGTCGTCGATCAGCACGCGACCCTGGTCGGCCTGGACCAGGCCGACGATCATGTAGAAGCAGGTGGTCTTGCCGGCACCGTTGGGGCCGAGCAAGCCGACGATCTGCCCGCTGTCGATCGACAGGCTGACATCACGCACCACCTGGCGACTTTTGTAGGCCTTGGCCAGATGCTGGGCTTTCAGGGTTGCCATTACTGCGCCTTCTGCTGTTCGGTTTTCTGCTTCGGCTGGATGACCATGTCGATGCGTGGGCGCGGGGCGGTGATCGTGCTGCCGTTGGCGCGGCCGGCCTGGGCGATCTGCTTCACCGTGTCGTAGACGATTTTCTCGCCTTCGGTGGTGTTGCCGTCGTTGATCACCTTGGCCTTGTCGATCAGGATGATGCGGTTCTGCTGGGCGTGGTACTGGATGGTCACGCCATAGCCCTGCACCGGCTTCGGATCGCCGACTTTCTGCAGTTGCTCGAAGTAGGCCAGGTTACCCACGGAGGTCACCACGTCGATGGCGCCGTCCTTGGTCCGGGTCAGCGTCACGGTGTTGCCCTTGACGATCATCGAGCCTTGGGTAATGACCACGTCACCTTTGTAGGTGGCGATGCCTTGCTTGTCGTCCAGCTGAGCGTCGTCGGCCTGGATGCGAATGGGCTGCTGGCTGTCGGTCGGCAGAGCCCAGGCGCTCACGCTTCCCAGTGCCGCACCGAGGCCAAGCAAAATAGGGAGGGTTTTAACGAGACTCATACTGTCCTCTTACATTGGACAGCAGGTGTATCCGGCTGTCGTTCAAATACGCTTTCATTCCCTTGCCAGTGGTCACGCCGTCGGCGCCGTCGATTCTAACGGCTTGCTCGGTCTGCGCATATTGCTTCTGTGGGAATACTGTCATACGACTGCTGGTAATGATGACTTCCCGCTGTAGTTCGTCGGTCCGCGCCACCCGTACGGAGTCGATCAGTTCGATCTCGGTGCCGTCCGGATTGACCTCGGCGTGCTCGCTCTGGACATGCCAGGGATAGACCGTGCCACGGTAGATGTGCATGTCGGGCTTGGTCACCAGGGTCACGTCGGACGCCTTGAGGTGTTCGACCTTGTCGCCGGTCAGGTCGTACTGTACCCGACCGTCGGGCATGTACTGAATGCTGTGGGCATTAATAGCGTAGTAGTCGATCTGGGTTTCATCGACCTGCGCCACCGGGCGCTCGAGGAAGCGTTCCGGGCTGATGTTCCAGTAGCCAACGGCCGCGAAAATGGCGGCGATGACTGCGAACAGCAGAATATTGCGAATTTTCTTGCTCAGCATAAATAGCTCTACAGGTAGGCGGCGTGAGCCGCTTCAAGACTGCCCTGGGCTTGCAGGATCAGTTCGCAGAATTCGCGGGCGGCGCCGTCGCCGCCCCGGGCCCGGGTGATGCCGTGGGCGTGTTCGCGGACGAAACTGGCGGCGTTGGCCACGGCCATGCCCAGGCCGACGCGGCGGATCACCGGCAGGTCCGGCAGGTCGTCACCCAGGTAGGCGACCTGTTCATAGCTCAGATTGAGCTGGGCCAGCAGGGTGTCGAGCACCACCAGCTTGTCCTCGCGGCCCTGGTAGACGTGGGGAATGCCGAGGTTCTGCGCCCGTCGTTCGACCAGTGCGGTTTTGCGACCGCTGATAATAGCGGTTTGCACGCCGGCGGCCATCAGCATCTTGATGCCCTGGCCGTCGAGGGTGCTGAACGACTTGAATTCGCTGCCGTCCTCGAGGAAGTACAGGCGACCGTCGGTCAGTACGCCATCGACGTCGAAGACCGCCAGCTTGATGGCCTTGCCGCGTTGCAACAGATCGTCGTTCATTTACATCACTCCCGCGCGCAGCAGATCGTGCATGTTCAGGGCGCCCACCGGGCGGTCGTCGCTGTCGACCACCACCAGCGCGCTGATCTTGTGGTCTTCCATGATTTTCAGGGCTTCGGCGGCGAGCATGTCGGCCCGGGCGGTCTTGCCGTGAGGGGTCATGACGTCTTCGATCAGGGCCGTATGGATGTCGATGGTGCGGTCCAGGGTCCGGCGCAGGTCACCGTCGGTGAAGATCCCGGCGAGGCGCCCGTCGGCTTCGGCGATCACGGTCATGCCAAGGCCTTTGCGAGTCATTTCCATCAGCGCATTTTTTAACAGGGTGCCGCGCAGGACCTGCGGCAGCTCATCGCCGGCGTGCATGACATTTTCCACTTTCAGCAGCAAACGCCGGCCCAGGGCGCCGCCCGGGTGGGAAAAGGCGAAGTCCTCGGCGGTGAAGCCGCGGGCCTCGAGCAGGGCCACGGCCAGGGCGTCGCCCATCACCAGGGCCGCCGTGGTGGAGGAGGTCGGCGCCAGGTTCAGCGGGCAGGCCTCGTGCTCCACATGCACGTTGAGGTTGACTTCGGCGGCCTTGGCCAACGGCGAGTCGGGGTTGCCGGTCAGGCTGATCAACTGGATGCCCAGGCGTTTGATCAAGGGCAGCAGGGTGACGATTTCCGCGGTCGAACCGGAGTTGGACAGGGCCAGGATGATGTCATCGCGGGTGATCATGCCCATGTCGCCGTGGCTGGCTTCGGCGGGGTGGACGAAAAACGCCGTGGTGCCGGTGCTGGCCAGGGTCGCGGCGATCTTGTTGCCGATGTGCCCGGACTTGCCCATGCCGACCACGACCACACGGCCCTTGCTGGCCAGAATCATTTCGCAAGCGCGTACGAAATCTGCGTCGATATGGGCGAGCAAGCCTTCTACGGCTTCGCGTTCGAGGCGGATGGTGCGTTGTGCTGATTGAATCAGGTCGCTGGATTGGCTCATGTCAGAAATCGGTTAGCCTGATGAAAAGGCGCGATTATAGCGGTAATGCCTTCTCCACTCCCACTAGATCATTACGTTTTGCGTGGTGCCTGTAGGACTTTGCCTCGGGTTTTTATCTCGCAAGCCGTCAAGCCCGGCTTTATTTATCCTGAACAAGGGTGGCTTCGGCCTTGGGCGGGTCGTATCAGCGGTGATATAGTTCGCGGCTAGTTCGGCCCGCTCAGGAAGTATGCGCCTCTTCTCAAGAGAGGCCTGGTGCCCGAGTCCGAGGCTGCATCGCAAGGAGTTTAGATGAGCGCCGATAACGCCTACGCGGTCGAGCTGAAGGGTGTGACCTTCAAGCGCGGTGCGCGCAGCATCTTCAATAATGTCGACATTCGTATCCCGCGAGGCAAGGTCACCGGCATCATGGGACCTTCCGGGTGCGGCAAGACCACCCTGTTGCGGCTGATGGGCGCGCAACTGCGCCCCAGCGGCGGCGAAGTCTGGGTCAATGGTCAGAATCTTCCCACCCTGTCGCGCGGCGATCTGTTCGACGCGCGCAAGCATATGGGCGTGCTGTTCCAGAGCGGTGCGCTGTTCACCGACCTGGATGTTTTCGAGAACGTCGCCTTTCCGCTGCGGGTTCATACCGAACTGCCGGAAGAAATGATTCGTGACATTGTTCTGCTGAAATTGCAGGCGGTGGGACTGCGCGGGGCGGTCGACCTGATGCCCGACGAGCTGTCCGGTGGTATGAAACGGCGTGTGGCCCTGGCCCGGGCGATTGCCCTGGACCCGCAGATCCTCATGTATGACGAACCGTTCGTCGGCCAGGACCCGATCGCCATGGGCGTCCTCGTGCGCCTGATCCGACTGCTCAATGACGCCCTGGGTATCACTAGCATCGTGGTTTCCCACGATCTGGCCGAAACCGCGAGCATCGCCGACTACCTGTATGTGGTCGGTGACGGCCAGGTGCTCGGGCAAGGCACCCCGGAAGAACTGATGAACGCCGATAACCCGCGTATCCGCCAGTTCATGAAGGGCGATCCCGACGGTCCCGTGCCGTTCCACTTTCCGGCGACGGACTACCGCGCCGACCTGTTGGGGAAGCGCTGACAATGCGCAAGAAATCACTTATCGAGAGAGTGCGTCTGTTCGGCCGTTCGGGCCTGGACGTGCTCGCCGTGCTCGGCCGTTCGACGTTGTTCCTGTTCCATGTGCTGTTCGGCCGCGGCGGCATTGGCGGCGGTTTCGGGCTGTTGATCAAGCAATTGCATTCCGTGGGCGTGATGAGCCTGGTGATCATCGTCGTCTCCGGCGTGTTCATCGGCATGGTCCTGGCCTTGCAGGGCTTCAACATTCTTTCCAGCTACGGTTCCGAGCAGGCGGTGGGGCAGATGGTCGCCCTGACGCTGCTGCGTGAACTCGGGCCGGTGGTCACCGCGCTGCTGTTCGCCGGACGGGCCGGTTCGGCGTTGACCGCCGAAATCGGCAACATGAAATCCACTGAGCAACTGTCCAGCCTGGAAATGATCGGTGTCGATCCGCTCAAGTACATTGTTGCGCCGCGGCTCTGGGCCGGCTTTATCTCCCTGCCGCTGCTGGCGATGATCTTCAGTGTGGTCGGGATCTGGGGCGGTTCTTGGGTGGCGGTGGACTGGCTGGGGGTCTATGACGGCTCCTACTGGGCCAACATGCAGAACAGCGTGACGTTCAACAGTGATGTGCTGAACGGGATTATCAAAAGTATCGTATTCGCCTTCGTGGTGACCTGGATTGCCGTCTTTCAAGGCTACGACTGCGAACCCACTTCCGAGGGGATCAGCCGTGCCACAACCAAGACCGTGGTCTATGCCTCCTTGGCCGTGCTTGGCCTTGACTTTATTCTGACCGCCTTGATGTTTGGAGATTTCTGATGCAAAACCGCACCCTGGAAATCGGTGTCGGCCTTTTTCTGCTGGCTGGCATCCTGGCTTTGCTGCTGCTTGCGTTGCGGGTCAGTGGACTGTCCCCTACGACAAACACTGAAACGTATAAATTATATGCGTACTTCGACAATATCGCCGGTTTGACTGTCAGAGCCAAGGTCACCATGGCCGGTGTCACTATCGGCAAGGTGACGGCGATCGATCTGGACCATGACAGTTTCACCGGCCGGGTGACCATGCAAGTTGAAAAACGCGTGAACAACCTGCCGACTGATTCCACTGCGTCTATCCTCACGGCGGGCTTGCTCGGCGAGAAGTACATCGGTCTCAGCGTGGGCGGGGAAAGTGCCGTGCTCAAGGATGGTGGGACCATCCACGACACCCAGTCGTCGCTGGTACTGGAAGATCTGATCGGTAAATTCCTGCTCAATACCGTGAACAAAGACGCCAAATGAGGAGTTTTTCCATGATCTCGATGTTGCGACGTAGTCTGTTGGTGCTGCTGGCGACCTTGCCTCTTATGGGCAACGCCATGGCGGACACGTCGGCCCATGACCTGGTCAAGAGCACCACTGACCGGATGCTGGCCGACCTGACCGCGAACAAGGCCCAGTACAAGCAGAACCCCCAGGCCTTCTACGATGCGCTTAACAGCATCGTCGGCCCGGTGGTGGACGCCGAAGGTATTTCCAAAAGCATCATGACGGTCAAGTACTCGCGCAAGGCCACGCCCGAGCAGATGAAAACCTTCGAGGAGAACTTCAAGAAGGGTCTGTTCCAGTTCTACGGCAACGCCTTGCTGGAGTACAACAACCAGGGCATCACCGTCGACGCGCCGAAGGATGAGTCGGGCGATCGCACCAGCGTCGGCATGACCGTCAAAGGCAACAATGGCGCGGTCTATCCGGTTTCCTACACCCTTGAGAAAATCAATGGCGAGTGGAAACTGCGCAACGTGATCATCAACGGCATCAATATCGGCAAGCTGTTCCGCGATCAGTTCGCCGACGCGATGCAGCGCAACGGCAACAACCTGGACCAGACCATCAACAACTGGGCCGGCGAAGTGGAGAAGGCCAAGGCCGAGTCCGAGAAAAACCCACAGAAGGCGGCGCAGAGTGAGTGAAGCCAGCGTTCGCGCCGGTGAGGCCGGTGAAGTGCTGCTGGCCGGTGTGATCGACTACAGCACCGGCCCGGCCTTGCGCAAGGACGGGCAGGCGCTGATCAAGGTCAGCACCGCGCCGGCCCTGGTGGTCGACTGTTCCGCGGTGGAGAAATCCAGCAGTGTCGGCCTGGCCTTGCTGCTGGCATTCATGCGTGACGCCGCCGAGGGTGGCAAATCCCTGAGTATTCGCGCCATGCCGCAAGACATGCGTGAAATCGCCGAGGTTTCCGAGTTGACAGAGATCCTCGGCGTTCATTGACAGTGCCATGAATAAAGAAGCCCCCCGTCAGAGTCCTGCAATGCGGGGTTCGCAGGCGCGGGGCTTTTTTGTATGATGGCCGACCCGCGCGCGTTGGGCGCCGATTGAGGTTGAGCATGCAGGCCATAGAAGTGAAGAGCTTCCTTGAGGGAAAGCTGCCGGGAAGCCGTGTTGAAGTTGAAGGCGAAGGCTGCAACTTCCAGCTGAATGTGATTAGCGACGAACTGGTGGCCCTGAGCCCGGTGAAGCGTCAGCAGAGCATCTATGCCCATTTGAACCCGTGGATCGCCGATGGCAGCATCCATGCGGTCACTATGAAATTTTTCAGCCGCGCGGCCTGGGCCGAGCGCACCTGAGCCTGAATTGGCGTCGAGACCCTTATGGACAAACTGATTATTACTGGCGGCGTTCGTCTTGATGGCGAAATCCGCATTTCCGGGGCGAAGAACTCCGCCCTGCCGATCCTGGCCGCCACGTTGTTGTGCGATGGCCCGGTGACCGTGGCCAACCTGCCGCACCTGCACGACATCACCACCATGATCGAGCTGTTCGGGCGCATGGGCATTGAGCCGGTGATCGACGAGAAGCTCAGCGTGGAAATCGATCCGCGCACCATCAAGACCCTGATCGCGCCTTACGAGCTGGTGAAAACCATGCGCGCCTCGATCCTGGTGCTGGGCCCGATGGTCGCCCGTTTCGGTGAAGCTGAAGTCGCCCTGCCTGGCGGTTGCGCCATCGGCTCGCGTCCGGTGGACCTGCACATTCGTGGCCTGGAAGCCATGGGTGCGGTGATCGACGTCGAAGGCGGCTACATCAAGGCCAAGGCGCCGGAAGGCGGCCTGCGCGGGGCAAACTTCTTCTTCGATACCGTCTCCGTGACCGGTACCGAGAACATCATGATGGCCGCTTCCCTGGCCCGTGGCCGCAGCGTGCTGCAGAACGCCGCGCGCGAGCCGGAAGTGGTCGACCTGGCGAACTTCCTCAACGCCATGGGCGCCAAGGTCAGCGGTGCCGGTACCGACACCATCACCATTGACGGTGTGGAGCGCCTGCATTCGGCCACCTACAAGGTGATGCCGGACCGTATCGAAACCGGTACCTACCTGGTGGCCGCGGCTGCCACTGGTGGCCGGGTCAAGGTCAAGGACACCGATCCGACCATTCTCGAAGCCGTGCTCGAGAAGCTGAAGGAGTCCGGTGCTGAAATCACCACCGGTGAAGACTGGATCGAGCTGAACATGCATGGCAAGCGTCCGAAGGCCGTCAACGTGCGCACCGCGCCGTATCCGGCATTCCCGACCGACATGCAGGCCCAGTTCATTTCGCTCAACGCCATTGCCGAAGGCACCGGCGCGGTGATCGAGACGATTTTCGAAAACCGTTTCATGCACGTGTACGAGCTGCATCGCATGGGCGCCAAGATCCAGGTCGAAGGCAACACCGCCATCGTGACCGGTACCGAACGCCTGAAAGGCGCGCCGGTCATGGCCACCGACCTGCGGGCTTCGGCCAGCCTGGTGATTTCGGCCCTGACCGCTGAAGGCGACACGCTGATCGACCGCATCTACCACATCGACCGTGGTTATGAGTGCATCGAAGAGAAGTTGCAGATGCTCGGTGCCAAGATCCGCCGCGTTCCGGGCTAGTGTTGTCCCCCTTTGCCGGTGCGAGCCTGCTCGCGCCGACAAGGGAGAATGAGCCTTACTGATACAGGTTGAAGGACTTAGTTTCCCCATGCTGACCATTGCACTGTCCAAGGGCCGCATTCTCGACGACACCCTGCCGCTGCTTGCAGAAGCGGGCATTGTGCCGACCGAGAATCCGGACAAGAGCCGCAAGCTGATCATTCCCACGACCCAGGCCGATGTACGCCTGCTGATCGTCCGGGCCACCGACGTGCCGACCTATGTCGAGCATGGCGCGGCCGACCTCGGTGTGGCCGGTAAAGATGTGCTGATGGAATACGGCGGCCAGGGTCTGTATGAACCCCTGGACCTGCAGATCGCCCAATGCCGGCTGATGACCGCCGGTGCTATCGGTGCCGTCGAGCCCAAGGGCCGCCTGCGGGTGGCGACCAAGTTCGTCAACGTCGCCAAGCGCTACTATGCCGAACAGGGGCGTCAGGTCGATATCATCAAGCTCTACGGCTCGATGGAGCTGGCACCGCTGATCGGCCTGGCCGACAAGATCATCGACGTTGTCGACACCGGCAATACCCTGCGGGCCAACGGTCTGGAACCCCAGGAGCTGATCGCGACCATCAGTTCGCGCCTGGTGGTGAACAAGGCCTCGATGAAAATGCAGCACGCCCGCATCCAGTCCCTGATCGATACCCTGCGCAAGGCAGTGGAATCGCGACATCGCAGCTGATTCAATTGCGCGGCCTTGAGCCGCGCCCATCTATCCGTGTCATAGCCAGAATTCTCAGGTGCCCACGCGGATGGCTTGGTAGTCTTGCGGCGCCTGAGATCTGCTGTTCCCAAGCATTCGCCAATTATTGAGGCCCACGCTATGACCACGTCCAACGCAATTCGCCGACTCAACGCTGCCGATCCCGACTTCGCTCATCATCTGGATCATCTGCTGAGCTGGGAAAGTGTGTCCGACGACTCGGTCAACCAGCGGGTGCTCGATATCATCAAGGCCGTGCGCGAGCGCGGCGATGCGGCGCTGGTGGAGTTCACCCAGCGTTTCGACGGCCTGGAAGTCGCTTCCATGGCCGACCTGATCCTGCCCCGTGAGCGCCTCGAACTGGCCCTGACGCGGATCACCGCGCCACAGCGCGAAGCCCTGGAAAAGGCCGCCGAGCGCGTGCGCAGCTACCACGAAAAACAGAAGCAGGATTCCTGGAGCTACACCGAGGCCGACGGCACGGTGCTGGGCCAGAAGGTCACGCCGCTGGATCGTGCCGGCTTGTACGTGCCGGGTGGCAAGGCGTCCTATCCGTCTTCGGTGCTGATGAACGCGATTCCGGCCAAGGTGGCGGGGGTTGCCGAAGTGGTGATGGTGGTGCCGACGCCCCGTGGCGAAATCAACGAGCTGGTGCTGGCGGCGGCGTGCATCGCCGGGGTCGACCGGGTGTTCACCATCGGCGGCGCCCAGGCGGTGGCGGCTTTGGCCTATGGCACCGAGAGCGTGCCCAAGGTCGACAAGGTGGTCGGCCCCGGCAATATCTATGTGGCCACGGCCAAGCGCCACGTGTTCGGCCAGGTCGGTATCGACATGATCGCCGGCCCGTCGGAGATCCTTGTGGTCTGCGACGGCCAGACCGACCCGGACTGGATCGCCATGGACCTGTTTTCCCAGGCCGAGCATGACGAAGATGCCCAGGCCATCCTGGTCAGCCCGGACGCCGCGTTCCTCGACCAGGTCGCCGCGAGCATCGCCAAGCTGCTGCCGACCATGGAGCGTGCGGCGATTATCGAGACCTCGATCAACGGCCGTGGCGCCTTGATCCAGGTGCGAGATATGCAGCAGGCGATTGATGTGGCCAACCGCATCGCCCCGGAGCACCTTGAGCTGTCGGTCGCCGACCCGCAGGCCTGGCTGCCGCAGATCCGTCACGCCGGGGCGATCTTCATGGGGCGTCACACCTGCGAGGCCCTGGGCGACTACTGCGCCGGTCCCAACCACGTGTTGCCGACTTCCGGCACCGCACGCTTCTCGTCACCGCTGGGGGTGTATGACTTCCAGAAACGTTCGTCGATCATTTTCTGCTCGGAGCAGGGCGCGTCCGAGCTGGGCAAGACCGCTTCGGTGCTGGCCCGTGGTGAGTCGCTGAGCGCCCACGCCCGTAGTGCGGAATATCGGATTGTCGCTGATAAGGAACAGGGGAAACCAGCATGAGCAAGTTCTGGAGCAAATTCGTCAAGGACCTGGTGCCCTATGTGCCGGGTGAGCAACCGAAGCTGACCAAGCTGGTCAAGCTCAACACCAATGAGAACCCCTACGGTCCTTCGCCCAAGGCCCTGGCCGCGATGCAGGCGGAAGTGAACGACAATCTGCGTCTGTACCCGGACCCCAACGGCGACCTGCTCAAGCACGCCGTGGCCGAGTACTACGGCGTGAACACCAACCAGGTGTTTCTCGGCAACGGCTCCGACGAGGTCCTGGCCCACATCTTCTACGGTCTGTTCCAGCAGGATCGACCCTTGCTGTTCCCGGATATCAGCTACAGCTTCTACCCGGTGTACTGCGGCCTGTACGGAATCACCTTCGACGCCTTGCCGCTGGACGAACAGTTCCAGATTCGCGTGGCGGACTACGCGCGGCCCAACGGCGGGATCATTTTCCCCAACCCGAACGCGCCGACCGGTTGCCTGCTGGCACTGGACGCGGTGGAGCAGATACTCAAGGCCAGCCCGGATTCGGTGGTGGTGGTCGACGAGGCCTATATCGACTTCGGCGGCGAAACGGCCATCGGCCTGGTGGACCGTTACCCGAACCTGCTGGTGACCCAGACCCTGTCCAAGTCGCGTTCCCTGGCGGGATTGCGGGTCGGCCTGGCGGTCGGGCACCCGGACCTGATCGAGGCCCTGGAGCGGATCAAGAACAGCTTCAACTCCTACCCGCTGGATCGCATGGCGATTGCCGGTGCGGCGGCGGCGTTCGAGGACAAGGCGTACTTCGAAGAGACCTGCCGCAAGGTGATCGACAGTCGCGAGTGGCTGGTGGCGCAGTTGCAGGCCAAGGGTTTCGAGGTGCTGCCGTCGGCGGCGAACTTCATCTTCGCCCGTCACCCGCAACACGATGCGGCGGCGCTGGCGGCCAAGGTCCGGGAGCAGGGCGTGATCGTGCGGCACTTCAAGCAGGAGCGCATTGCCCAGTTCCTGCGGATCACCATCGGTCTGCCGGCTCAGAACCAGGCGCTGATCGACGCCCTGGGCGAACTCTGAGTGTGCCGCCCCACCCCGTAACGCATCGGTTGCGGGGTGGGTCTCTGTGATGCGGCGCAATAAACCCCCTTATTGATTTGAACGACGTGCTTGGGCCGGGGCGGATGCTGTCGCTTTGCTGAACGGTCCTCATATTCATGACGTCGACGAAATCATCAGCTCACGTGAGCTCATTTTCAAATGGCACAATGATATGAGCCTTCGAATGATTGCCTGTTGTGTTTCGAATGGCCGCTTATGGGCTTGGTTACGCCGTTTGAGGTGAGTTTACATATCCAGGCAGTTGGGGTTGTAGTTGTTCAGGATGCTCGTGCCGCCATCGGCAAGGGTCACTCGCGTCACACGTTTGGTGAGCCTCAGTGGACTTGCCAAGTCAGACATTCAGGGAAAATGTGATGCTTAAAACACTATCTGCCGCTGTGCTTGGTTTGATGTGCGGTTCGGCGTATGCCCAATCGGTCGATGCGCCGTCCTTGAAGGCCGGGGATAGCTGGGTCTATGCCGAAACAGTGGAAACCGGCCCACAGGGTTTCTCGAGCAAGAACACATTGATGACGGTCGAACGCGTCAGCAGCCAGAGCATGCTGATCAGCAGCAAGCAGGACGGGTCCAACCAGCCACCGGTTGAAAGCCTGACGGGCCTGGACTGGAGTCGCTCCCGTGATATCAACGGCAAGCAGCAAGTGGTCAATCGCCCATTGGCGTTTCCCTTGAGCGAAGGCAAGACATGGACGGTCGAATACACCGAGCTGAACCCTAATCGCCAGCACTCCAGCGAAACCATTCATAACGACTACGTCGTCACCGGTTGGGAGGATGTCGAGGTGCCTGCAGGCAAGTTCAGGGCACTGAAGATCGAGTCCGAAGGCCAGTGGTCGGCGATGCTGGCACCCGTGGCGGTAGGCGGTGCGCAAGCTGTCGTGACACCCGGTCAGGTGACAACGATCTCCAATGCTCAACGTGTTGCGGCGCGTCCGGCCAGTGGTCGCTTGTACAAGGCGTTCTGGTATGTGCCCGCGCAAAAGCGCTTTGTAAAGTCGGTCGAAGAGTATTATGACAACAAGGGCGTGCGTTCGCAGCGTTTCAGCGAGGAATTGAAGTCGTCCAAGATGGCTGGCTGATACTGCGTCATTGCGCTGGGACAGCGACTTGGAGGAGCCGGCTTGCTGGCGATAGCGGCTTGATAGGCGACGCTGGACTTGGAGTCAAGTCCAGCGTCGGCACGATTGCCTTATTCCTCTTCCTGCGGCGGCGTCTGCTGCGGTGGTCGCAGGCCGATTTCCGCCATCAGCTTGAGCTCCTTGCCGTTGCGCAGCACCTGGATGGCCACCTTGTCAGTCGGCTTGATCCGCGCCACCTGGTTCATCGAACGACGACCGTCCGTGGCCGGCTCGCCGTCGATGCTGAGAATCACATCCCCCAGTTGCAAACCGGCTTTCTGCGCCGGACCGTCACGGAACACGCCCGCCACCACGATGCCCGGACGCCCGCTGAGGCCGAACGACTCCGCCAGGTCCTGGGTCAGGGGCTGCACCTCGATCCCCAGCCAGCCGCGAATCACCTGGCCGTGCTCGATGATCGCCTTCATCACTTCCACCGCCAGATTGATCGGAATCGCAAAGCCGATGCCCTGGGAGCCGCCGGACTTGGAGAAGATCGCCGTATTGATACCGGTCAGGTTGCCGTTGGCATCCACCAGCGCGCCGCCGGAGTTGCCGGGGTTGATCGCCGCGTCGGTCTGGATGAAGTCTTCATAGTTGTTCAGGCCCAGCTGGTTGCGGCCGGTGGCGCTGATAATGCCCATGGTGGTGGTCTGGCCGACCCCGAACGGGTTGCCGATGGCCAGGGCGATATCGCCGATGCGGATCTGGTCGGAACGGCCGATGGTGATCGACGGCAGGTTCGGCAGATCGATCTTGAGCACCGCCAGGTCGGTTTCCGGGTCGCTGCCGACCACCTTGGCCAGGGTTTCGCGGCCGTCCTTGAGGGCCACCACTATCTGGTCGGCCCCGGCGGTCACGTGGTTGTTGGTCAGCAGGTAGCCGGTGGAACTCATGATCACCGCCGAACCCAGGCTCGACTCCATGCGCTTCTGCTTGGGCAGGTTGTCGCCGAAGAAGCGCCGGAACTGTGGGTCCTCGAACAGCGGATGAGTGTTCTTGTTGACCATCTTGGTGGTGTACAGGTTGGCCACCGCCGGCGCGGCCAGGTCCACCGCGTCGGCATAGGAGTACGGACCCTGCTGGTGAAAGGTGGTCTGCGGCGCCTGTTGCAGGTTCACATCGAGGTTGGGCAGGCCGACCCATTGCGGGTAGCGCTGGATGATCAGCAAAGCCACCAGCACACCGGCCAGCAGCGGCCAGCCAAAGAAACGCAGAGCCTTGAGCATTGAGCAAAGTCCTGGAAGGTTGCAGGCCATGTCGGACGGCCCATAATGTGGCGCATTATACGAGGCCGCGGGCGCCTCTGAATGGGATATTCAGGAGTTTTTATGGCGGTTTCATTGAATACGCTGGTCGAGGAAGCGGATCGCTTTCTGAACAGCGCGCGGATTGCCGACTATTGCCCCAATGGCTTGCAGGTCGAGGGCCGGCCACAGGTGATGCGCATCGTCAGCGGCGTCACCGCCAGCCAGGCGCTGCTGGATGCGGCCGTCGAAGCCCAGGCCGACCTGATTCTGGTGCACCACGATTATTTCTGGAAGGGCGAGGACCCTTGTGTCACCGGCATGAAGCAGCGCCGCTTGAAGACCCTGCTCAAGCACGACATCAGCCTGCTGGCCTATCACCTGCCGTTGGACCTGCATCCGGAGGTCGGTAACAACGTGCAGTTGGCGCGGCAGCTGGATATTACCGTGGAAGGCCCTCTGGACCCGGACAACCCGAAGATTGTCGGGCTGGTGGGGTCCCTGACCGAGCCGATGACCGCCCGTGACTTCGCGCGCAAGGTCCAGGAAGTGCTGGGGCGCGAGCCGTTGCTGATCGAGGGCGACGACATGATCCGCCGGGTCGGCTGGTGCACCGGCGGCGGCCAGGGCTATATCGACCAGGCGGTGTTGGCCGGTGTCGACCTGTACCTGAGTGGCGAGGCCTCCGAGCAGACTTTCCATAGCGCGCGGGAGAATGGCATCAGCTTTATCGCCGCCGGTCATCACGCTACCGAGCGTTATGGCGTGCAGGCGCTGGGCGAGTACCTGGCGCGGCGTTTCGCGGTGGAGCATCTGTTTATCGATTGTCCGAACCCGATCTGAGCGGTCAAACGCCCCGGTATATTCTTATACCGTTTCGATCTAGTCGGCCCCCTCAATAGAATAGGGTGCTGTGCTAGCATGCCTCGCTCGAACACGGCCCGCTGGCCGTCCATAAGAACGCTTTTCGTGAGTAGCCATGGTCGACAAACTGACGCATCTGAAACAGCTGGAGGCGGAAAGCATCCATATCATCCGCGAGGTGGCCGCCGAGTTCGATAATCCGGTGATGCTGTACTCCATCGGTAAAGACTCCGCCGTGATGCTGCACCTGGCGCGCAAGGCGTTTTTCCCGGGCAAGCTGCCGTTTCCGGTGATGCATGTCGACACCCGCTGGAAATTCCAGGAGATGTACAGCTTCCGCGACAAGATGGTTGCCGAGCTGGGCCTGGACCTGATCACCCATGTGAACCCGGACGGCGTGGCGCAGGGCATCAACCCCTTCACCCACGGCAGCGCCAAGCACACCGACATCATGAAG
Organism: Pseudomonas sp. MWU12-2037; assembly: GCF_023242345.1. Taxonomy (NCBI): domain Bacteria; kingdom Pseudomonadati; phylum Pseudomonadota; class Gammaproteobacteria; order Pseudomonadales; family Pseudomonadaceae; genus Pseudomonas; species Pseudomonas sp. MWU12-2037. The sequence continues at coordinate 148,748 of NZ_JALLIZ010000010.1, forward strand.
ACCGAGGGCCTCAAGCAGGCTCTGGACAAGTACGGTTTCGATGCGGCCTTCGGCGGCGCCCGGCGTGACGAAGAGAAGTCGCGGGCCAAGGAACGCGTCTACTCCTTCCGTGACAGCAAGCACCGCTGGGACCCGAAAAACCAGCGTCCGGAGTTGTGGAACGTCTACAACGGCAAGGTCAACAAGGGCGAGTCGATCCGCGTTTTCCCATTGTCGAACTGGACCGAACTGGACATCTGGCAATACATCTACCTCGAAGGCATCCCGATCGTGCCGCTGTATTTCGCTGCCGAGCGCGATGTTATCGAGAAGAACGGCACCCTGATCATGATCGACGACGAGCGGATCCTCGAGCACCTGTCCGACGAGGACAAGGCGCGCATCGTCAAGAAGAAGGTGCGTTTCCGTACCCTTGGCTGCTACCCGTTGACGGGCGCGGTGGAGTCCGAGGCTGAAACCCTCACGGACATCATTCAGGAAATGCTCCTGACGCGTACTTCCGAGCGCCAGGGCCGGGTCATCGATCACGATGGCGCAGGCTCAATGGAAGATAAAAAACGTCAGGGCTATTTCTAAACAGGGTCTAAGCATGTCGCATCAATCTGATTTGATCAGCGAGGACATCCTCGCCTACCTGGGCCAGCACGAGCGTAAAGAACTGCTGCGTTTCCTGACCTGCGGTAACGTCGACGACGGCAAGAGCACCCTGATCGGGCGCCTGCTGCACGACTCCAAGATGATCTACGAAGACCATCTGGAAGCCATCACCCGCGATTCGAAGAAAGTCGGCACCACCGGTGACGACATCGACCTGGCCTTGCTGGTCGACGGCCTGCAGGCCGAGCGCGAGCAGGGCATCACCATCGATGTCGCCTACCGCTATTTCTCCACCGCCAAGCGCAAATTCATCATCGCCGACACCCCCGGCCATGAGCAGTACACCCGCAACATGGCCACCGGTGCCTCCACCTGTGACCTCGCGATCATCCTGGTGGACGCCCGCTACGGCGTGCAGACCCAGACCCGTCGCCACAGCTTTATCGCCTCGTTGCTGGGGATCAAGCATATCGTCGTCGCCATCAACAAGATGGACCTCAAGGACTTCGACCAGGGCGTGTTCGAGTCGATCAAGGCCGACTACCTGAAGTTCGCCGAAGGCTTGAAGCTGAAGCCGACCAGCATGCACTTCGTGCCGATGTCGGCCTTGAAGGGCGACAACGTGGTGAACAAGAGCGAGCGTTCGCCCTGGTACACCGGCCAGTCGCTGATGGAGATTCTCGAAACCGTGGAAGTGGCGGGCGACCGTAACTTCACCGACCTGCGTTTCCCGGTGCAGTACGTCAACCGGCCGAACCTGAACTTCCGTGGCTTTGCCGGCACCCTGGCGAGCGGCATCGTGAAGAAGGGCGACGACGTGGTGGTGCTGCCTTCGGGCAAGAGCAGCCGGGTGAAGTCCATTGTCACCTTCGAAGGCGAGCTGGAAAGCGCCGGTCCCGGCCAGGCCGTGACCCTGACCATGGAAGACGAGATCGACATCTCCCGTGGCGACCTGCTGGTGCATGCCGACAATGTGCCGCCGGTGACCGACAGCTTCGAGGCCATGCTGGTCTGGATGGCTGAAGAACCGATGCTGCCGGGCAAGAAATACGACATCAAGCGCGCCACCAGCTACGTTCCGGGTTCGATTGCCAGCATCGTCAACAAGGTCGATGTGAACACCCTGGAAGAAGGCCCGGCCAGCGCCTTGCAGTTGAACGAGATCGGCAAGGTCAAGATCGCCCTGGACGCGCCGATTGCCCTGGACGGTTACGACAGCAACCGCACCACCGGCTCGTTCATCATCATTGATCGTCTGACCAATGGCACCGTCGGCGCCGGCATGATCGTCGCCCAGCCGCTGGCCCATGGCAGCGCCACCCATCACGGCAAGCTGGCCCATGTGGCCACCGAGGAACGCGCCCAGCGTTTCGGCCAGCAACCGGCGACGGTGCTGTTCACCGGTCTGTCGGGCGCGGGCAAGAGCACCCTGGCTTACGCCGTGGAGCGCAAGCTGTTCGACCTGGGTCGTGCGGTGTTTGTGCTGGACGGCCAGAACCTGCGTCATGACCTGAACAAGGGCTTGCCGCAGGATCGTGCCGGGCGTACCGAGAACTGGCGGCGTGCGGCGCACGTGGCGCGTCAGTTCAACGAGGCGGGTTTGCTGACATTGGCCGCGTTCGTCGCACCGGATGCCGAGGGCCGCGAACAGGCCAAGGCGCTGATCGGCAGCGAACGTGTGTTGACGGTCTATGTCCAAGCTTCGCCGCAGGCGTGCCAGGAACGTGATCCCCAGGGCCTGTACGCGGCCGGTGGCGATAACATTCCGGGCGAGTCGTTCCCCTACGACGTGCCGCTGGATGCCGATCTGGTAGTGGATACGCAAGCACTGTCGTTGGAAGACAGTGTGAAGCAAGTCCTGGAGCTGTTGCGCCAGCGCGGCGCGATCTAAGGATCAGCAGCTGTTAAAAAGCCCGCAGTCGAGTGATCGGCTGCGGGCTTTTTTGTGTCTTGGAGATCGTCTTCGCGGGCAAGCCCTGCTCCTACAGGTTTGTGTCGTACACAAAATCCGTGATCGACTCAGGACTGTAGGAGCAGGGCTTGCCCGCGAAGAGGTCCACGAACTCACCACAAAACTAAAGCCAGACAGCATCCCAAAGCGGGTAATCCCCAACCCGCGTTACCAGCCCTGCCCGCAATGGATTTGCAACGATGTAACGCGCCATGGCCGGCAAGTCTTCTTCCCGGCGTAAAGCCCGATCATGGAAGCCTTTTTGCCAGAGTGGCCCCACACGGTCCATCCGTTGGTTGACTGCAAGCGTCGTTCGGGATTTGGTCTTGCCCATCAGTTCCTCAAGACTGGCTTTCTGCAACTCGACCAACCAATGGAAATGGTCTGGCATCACGACCCAGGCCAAGGCTCTGGCGGAGTACTCTTCCTGTGCGGTTCTGAGGCTGTTTACCAACAGGCGGCCCAGGTAAAAGTCCTGGAAAACCGGTTCGCGGTTTTGGACCACGGCAGTCAGCAGGTAAATCCGGCCGGGCTCTGAGTAGCGTCCGATACGCAAGTGGTTGGCTTTATAGCGAGTCGTCATCCTTGATGCTCCTTGAAAGCTTGGAGCCTTGAAGCTACAGGAGGTGTGCCAGGAATGTGGAGGGTATCAAGGGTGCAGGATGTGTCTGGTGGGGTACTTTAGACGATGGGCAACTTGGGATTCTGCAGTGCTTGGGCTGACGCCTTCGCGGCGGTTCGGCGCCCCGACAAGCCCTGCTACTACAGGTTTGTGTCGTACGCAAAATCTGTGATCGACGCTGCACTGTAGGAGCAGGGCTTGCCCGCGAAGAGGCCCTTATAGGCGCCTCAAGGTTTGGCGGGATATTCGCGATGCATCTGCGCCAACAACGCGTCCTTCTCTTCCCACAACTGGTTGATCCAGCCCTGGAACGCCAGGCGGTATTCGCCGTCCTGGTCGTAGTTCCTGCCGACAAACTGCGGCGGAACCTTCAGTTCTTCGAAGTGCACCACCACATCCCGCACGTTGCCACACAGCAGATCCCAATACCCCGGCTTGCCGCCCGGATAGTGGATGGTCACGTTGACGATGGACTCCAGTTGCTCGCCCATGGCATCCAGCACAAAGGCGATACCGCCGGCCTTGGGTTTCAGCAGATAACGGAACGGTGACTGCTGCTGCGCATGCTTGCCCTTGGTAAAGCGCGTGCCTTCAGCAAAATTGAAGATACCCACAGGGTTGTCGCGAAACTTCGCGCAGGTCTTGCGGGTGGTTTCCAGGTCCTTGCCTTTCTTTTCCGGGTGCTTCTCCAGGTACGCCTTGGAGTAGCGCTTCATAAACGGAAAACCCAGGGCCCACCAGGCCAGGCCGATCACCGGGACCCAGATCAGCTCCTGCTTGAGAAAGAACTTCAGTGGCTGGATCTTCCGGTTCAGCACGTACTGCAAGACCATGATGTCGACCCAGCTCTGGTGGTTGCTGGTGACCAGGTAGGAATGCTGGTAGTCCAGGCCCTCCAGGCCGCTGAGGTGCCAGCGGGTGCGGCGGACCAGTTGCATCCAGGCCTTGTTGTTGCTGACCCAGGCCTCATGGGTATGGTTCATCAGCCAGTGGGTGACACGCTGGGTCAGGGCAAAGGGCAGCACCTTGAGCAGCGCCACGCAGAACAGGAAGGAACACAGCAGCAAGGTATTCAACGTCAACAGCAGCGAGGCGATCACGCCCCGCAGCGGGGCCGGGAGAAAGTCTAGCATTCAGATATCCACAGGTCGGTTGGCGGCTTGGATCGCGGTCAGGGCGATGGTGTAGACGATGTCGTCCACCTGGGCGCCGCGCGGCAGGTCGTTGACCGGCTTGCGCAGGCCTTGCAGCATCGGCCCCAGGCTGACGCAGTCGGCGCTGCGCTGCACCGCCTTGTGGGTGGTGTTGCCGGTGTTCAGGTCGGGGAACACGAACACCGTGGCGCGTCCCGCCACCTGGCTGTTGGGCGCCAGTTGCCGGGCCACGGCTTCGTTGGCGGCGGCGTCGTACTGCAACGGGCCGTCGATCAGCAACGTGCTCTGGGACTCATGGGCCAGCAGGGTGGCTTCGCGGACTTTCTCCACTTCCTCGCCACTGGCCGATTCGCCGCTGGAGTAGCTGATCATCGCCACCCGTGGCGTGATCCCGAAGGCCTGGGCCGAGTCGGCGCTTTGCAGGGCGATTTCCGCCAGCTCCGCCGCCGACGGATGGGGGTTCATCACGCAGTCGCCATAGACCAGCACCTGGTCCGGGAACAGCATGAAGAACACCGATGACACCAGGGTGCAACCCGGCGCGGTCTTGATCAGTTGCAGGGCCGGGCGAATGGTGTTGGCGGTGGAGTGGATCACCCCGGAAACCAGACCGTCGACCTCGTCCAGCGCCAGCATCATGGTGCCGATCACCACGGTGTCTTCCAGTTGTTGCTCGGCCATCGGCGTGTTCAGGCTCTTGCTCTTGCGCAAGGCCACCATGGGCTCGGCGTAGCGCCCGCGAATCAGGTCCGGGTCGAGAATCTCCAGCCCCGGCGGCAGTTCGATACCCTGGGCCTTGGCCACCGCTTCGACTTCCGCCGGCTTGGCCAGCAGTACGCAGCGGGCGATGCCACGGGCCTGGCAGATGGCGGCGGCCTGCACGGTGAGCGGCTCGCTGCCTTCGGGCAGGACGATACGTTTGTTGGCTTCCTGGGCACGCTGGATCAACTGGTAGCGAAACACCGCCGGGGTCAGGCGCATTTCCCGTGGGGTGCCGCAGCGCTGGTGCAGCCAGTGGGCGTCGAGGTGTCCGGCGACGAAATCGGTGATGATCTCCGCGCGCTCGCGGTCATCGATGGGGATTTCCTTGTTCAGGCCATTGAGCTGGTTGGCGGTGTCGTAGGAGCCGGTGCTCACCGACAATACCGGCAGGCCCGCGGCCATCGCGCCACGACAGAGTTCCATGATGCGCGGATCGGGCAGGGTGTCGCTGGTCAGCAACAGGCCGGCCAGGGGCACGCCGTTCATCGAGGCAATGCTCACGGCGAGGATGATGTCGTCGCGGTCGCCCGGGGTCACCACCAGCACGCCGGGCTTGAGCAGGTCGATGGTATTGCGCACCGTGCGGGCGCAGATGATGATCTTGTTCATGCGCCGCTGCTCGTAGTCACCGGCGTTGAGCACCTGGGCGCCGAGCAGTTCGGCGACATCGCGGGTGCGCGGCGCATTCAGGTCGGGCTGGAACGGAATGCAGCCCAGCAGGCGGAAATCGCCACTGCGTAGCAACGGCGAATGCTCCTTCAGACGGGCGGAGAAGTCGGTCATGCTCTCGTCGGTGCGGACCTTGTTGAGGATCACCCCGAGCACTTTCGGGTCCTTGGGACCTCCGAACAGTTGCGCCTGCAATTCGACCCGGCCGGAGAGTTCGCTGAGCACTTCGTTCTCCGCCGCCGAGACCAGGATCACCTCGGCATCCAGGCTCTTGGCCAGGTGCTGGTTGACCCGGGCCGCATAGCTGGCGCTACGGGTCGGAACCATGCCTTCGACCACCAGCACGTCCTTGCCGACGGCGGCCTGTTGGTAGAGGGTGATGATTTCTTCCAGCAGCTCATCGAGCTGGCCGTCGCCGAGCATCCGCTCGACATGGGCCAGACCCAGGGGCTGGGGCGGTTTCAGGCCATGGGTGCGGGCCACCAGTTCGGTGGAGCGCTCCGGGCCCAGGTCGCCGGGATGGGGCTGGGCAATGGGTTTGAAAAAGCCGACTTTCAACCCGGCGCGTTCCAGCGTACGGACCAGCCCGAGGCTGATCGAGGTCAGACCCACACCAAAATCGGTGGGCGCGATAAAAAAAGTTTGCATGCGTATTCTCTTGAGGAAGCGCAAGTGCGACGGCCTATGTCTGGTCGTCTGCGAAGTTCAGTCGCCAAGGTTATCGTTAACCGAGCCTCGAGCGCACCAACCACATTCAAAGCCCTGAGCGATTTTTTCCGCGCGCTGCACAGGATCGAGCACCCAGGCCCGCGACTGCCAGGGTGGTTGATGGCGCAGGTGCTGGGTATGGCCGCAGGACAGCTCGGCCACCCAGTGCCCGTCCTCGTCCTGATGAAAGCCGATAATGGTTACAGGCATGGTCTTGGCCCGTCTGTCCGGGTTCAGTTCGCTTTCGGACGAATCCTTGTTTAGACTTGTCCGCTCTTTATTCCTATGCAAAAGGTCTCGCTCATATGACGATCGCTGCCAACAAGGCTGTCTCCATCGACTATACCCTTACCAACGATGCTGGTGAGGTCATCGACAGCTCTGCCGGCGGCGCCCCGCTGGTGTACCTGCACGGTGCCGGCAATATTATCCCAGGTCTGGAAAAGGCCCTGGAAGGCAAGAACGTCGGCGACGAGCTGAAGGTGTCCGTCGAGCCGGAAGATGCCTACGGTGAATACTCCGCTGAACTGGTCAGCACCCTGAGCCGCAGCATGTTCGAAGGTGTCGACGAGCTGGAAGTCGGCATGCAGTTCCACGCTTCCGCTCCGGACGGCCAGATGCAGATCGTCACCATTCGCGACCTGGACGGCGACGATGTCACCGTTGATGGCAACCACCCGTTGGCTGGCCAGCGCCTGACTTTCCAGGTCAAGATCATCGAAATCCGTGATGCCAGCCAGGAAGAAGTCGCCCATGGTCACGTCCATGGCGAAGGCGGCCATCACCACTGATTTCTGCTGCTAAGCTCTGGTAGTTGGAAGGCGCCCACGGGCGCCTTTTTTAGTCAGCCGCGGTTTTTAACTGGAAACCGGTCAGGCTGTCAGGCAACAATGTTCGCGTATAAGTCCGGGAAAAACGGGAGTTCGTCATGAGTGCTTTTCACGATCTGACACTAAAAGCGCTGGATGGTCAGGAACTGCCGCTGGCGCCTTTCAAAGGGCATGTAGTGCTGGTGGTCAACGTGGCTTCCAAGTGCGGCTTGACACCCCAATATGCCGCCCTTGAGCACCTCTATCAGCAATACAAGGCCCAGGGTTTCAGTGTTTTGGGCCTGCCGTGCAACCAGTTTGCCGGGCAGGAGCCGGGCTCCGAGGAGGAGATCCAGGCGTTCTGCGACCTGAACTATGGCGTGAGCTTTCCGTTGAGCAGCAAGCTGGAGGTCAACGGTCATGACCGTCACCAGCTGTACCGTCTGCTGGCGGGCGAGGGTGCGGAGTTTCCTGGGGATATCACCTGGAATTTCGAGAAGTTCCTGATGGGCAAGGATGGCCGAGTATTGGCGCGTTTCTCGCCGCGCACCGCTCCGGATGATCCGGCGGTGATCCATGCGATCGAAAAGGCCCTGGCCTGATTCATTGCCCGTGTTCCGTTCGGGCCGTATCCGCAGGAGCAGGTCGACCGGCTGCTCCTGCAACCACTTCTAAAGCTTAATCACTCAGATCAATAGTGCTGGGCGGCGCGTTCGCGGCGGAATATTATCCTGATCATAAATTCCCCTTGCGCCGTGGAGTGCTCCCATGCCCGTTAAAGCCCTGTTCCGACCTTTCCATCTTGGCGCGCTGGAGTTGCCGACCCGTGTGGTCATGGCGCCGATGACCCGTTCGTTTTCCCCGGGTGGCGTGCCCAACTCGAAAGTCATCGAGTACTACCGCAAGCGCGCGGCGGCCGGTGTCGGCCTGATCGTCACCGAAGGCACCACGGTCGGTCACCAGGCGTCCAACGGTTACCCGAACGTGCCGCATTTCTACGGCGAAGCGGCCCTGGCCGGCTGGAAAAAAGTCGTCGATGCGGTGCACGCCGAAGGAGGCAAGATCGTTCCGCAGCTCTGGCATGTGGGTAATGTACGGCGCCTGGGCACTGAACCGGATGCGACCGTGCCGGGCTATGGCCCGAGCGAGAAGCTCAAGGACGGTCAGGTCGTGGTGCACGGCATGACGAAACAGGACATCGACGAGGTGATCGCGGCCTTCGCCCAGGCGGCTCGTGATGCCCAAAGCATCGGCATGGACGGTGTCGAGATCCATGGTGCCCACGGTTACCTGATCGACCAGTTCTTCTGGGAAGGCACCAATCTGCGCACCGACGAATACGGTGGCAGCCTGGCCAACCGTTCGCGTTTTGCCATCGAGCTGATCCAGGCCGTGCGCGCGGCGGTGGGGCCTGGCTTCCCGATCATCTTCCGCTTTTCCCAATGGAAGCAGCAGGACTACAGCGCCCGCCTGGTGCAGACGCCAGAGGCCCTGGGCGAGTTCCTCAAGCCGTTGTCTGACGCCGGGGTGGATATTTTCCACTGTTCCACGCGACGTTTCTGGGAGCCGGAGTTCGACGGTTCCGAGCTGAACCTGGCGGGCTGGACTCGCAAGCTGACCGGCAAGCCGACCATCACCGTGGGCAGCGTCGGCCTGGACGGCGAGTTCCTGCAATTCATGGTCAACACCGACAAGGTCGCCCAGCCGGCGAGCCTGGAGAAGCTGCTGGAGCGCCTGGGCAACGATGAGTTCGACCTGGTTGCCGTGGGCCGCGCGCTGCTGGTGGACCCGGATTGGGCGGTGAAAGTGCGCGACGGCCGCGAGCAGGACATCCTGCCGTTCAGCCGTGAGGCGTTGATGAGCCTGGCGTAAGCCCGGTTACAGGTTGCGCGGTGTTTTCAGGATGCCATTGGTCACAACGGCATCCACCGGCAGGGCCGGAGCGCGTCGCTCCACGAGCGGCGCGTCACAGGCCCCACGCAACTGCTTCTCGAACTGCTCGACTATCGCTCCCCAACCTTGCCGGCTGGCATGCTGGCGGGCATTGAGGCGGACATTGCGCAAGGTCTCCCGACCTTCCAGCAACCAGCAGGCGGCATCGCAAAATGCGTCCTCGTCGCCGGGCATGGCCAGCACGCCGTTGTAACCATGGCGGATATGCTGGGCCGCCGCGGCCTCATCGTAAGCCACCACCCCCAACCCGGATGCCAGCGCCTCGAGCACCACATTGCCGAAGGTTTCGGTCAGGCTCGGGAACAGGAACATATCCGCCGACGCATAGTGACAGGCCAGGGCCTCGCCCCGCTGTGTGCCGCAGAACAACGCCTCGGGCATTTCCTTTTCCAGCACGCCACGTTGCGGACCATCGCCGACCACCATCAGCTTCATCCGCCGCTGTGGATAAGTTTCCCGCAGACGCTCGTAGGTGCGTTTGAGCAAGCCGAGGTTCTTCTCGGTCGCCAGTCGCCCGACATACAGCAAGGCGATATCGTCGTCCGCCAGCCCCCAGCTGTCGCGCAGGGCGCTCAAGCGCTTGGCCGGATGGAACAACTGGCTGTCGACGCCGCGGGAGAGCAGTTCCAGGCGCTCGAAATGCCGCCGCTCCAGCTCCATGCGTTGGCTGACGCTGGGCACCAGGGTCAGCTTGGAGCGATTGTGGAACCAGCGCAGATAGTGGGTCAGTACCCGCGTCAGCAAGCCCATGCCGTATTGATGGGAATACTGCTGGAAGTTGGTGTGGAAACCGCTGACCACCGAAATCCCCAAACGCCTGGCCGCACGCAGGGCCGACAAGCCGAGCGGACCTTCGGTGGCGATATACAGCACATCCGGGCGCTGGTTCTTCCAGCGTCGCAGCAACTTGTGCATCGACGACTGCCCCCATTGCAGGCCGGGGTAACCGGGCAGCGGCCAGCCACGGCAGAGCAGCAGTTCGGTATCGCTGGGGCGGGACTGGTCGCAGCTCTGGCGCGGGCGCACCAGCTCGATCTGGTGTCCGCGGGCGCGCAGTCCGTCGCACAAGCGGCCAAGGGTATTGGCCACCCCATTGATTTCCGGTGGGAAGGTTTCGGTGATCAGGGTGATATGCAGAGCTGTCGTCATGTTTACAGTGTCGCCCCGGGCGGTTGCGACACTGTGGCTGTTTGATGATGGATTTGTGACGAGGCCGCGTTGCGGGCGCCTCAGCGCTTCTCGCCGGCCACCGCCTCTTCACCGCGCTCACGAACCCAGAACAAGGTCGCCCCGGCCACCGCCGCCGGCATCATCAGCAGGTTGACCACCGGCACCAGCAGCACCAGGTAGACGATCCCGCCAAAGCTCATGCACTGCCAGCGTTTCTGCCGCAGCCAGGCGAGCATGCCCTGCCAGCTCAGCTTGTGGTTGTCCGCCGGGTAGTCGATGTACTGGATCGCCATCATCCACACCCCGAACAGCAACCACAGCGGTGCGGCGATGATATTCACCACCGGGATGAACGACAGCACCAACAGCGCGATGGCCCGCGGCAGGAAGTAACCCAGCTTGCGCATTTCCCGCGCCAGGGTGCGGGGAATCATCGCCAGCAGTTCGGCCCAGCTGAAGGCCGGGAAATTGTCGGTGCCGCGCACCACCACTTCGACTTTCTCGGCGAGAAAGCCATTGAAGGGCGCGGCGATGACGTTGGCAATCATGGTGAAGGTAAAAAACACCATCAGCACCACCAGCGCCACGAACAGCGGCCAGAGGATGTAGTTGAGGAAACTCAGCCAGCCGGGCAGGGTCGGCATCAGCGTATCGACCCAGAGACTGAAATAATGGCCGGCCAGGTAGATCAAGCCGACGAACAGCACCAGGTTGATCGCCAGCGGCAGCAGGACGAACAGGCGCAGGCCCGGGCTCAGGACCAGCTTCAGGCCCTCGCGCAGATATTGCGGGCCGGACAGGACGGGTGCGGGCATAACGTGCTCCGAGATGGGGGAAACGCGCCGACCTTACCGGCTTTGCAGGGCCGGTGAAAGGTTCGACATTTGCAGTAACAAAGACGTCTTGAAGAACACCGCTCAGGATAGAGACCTGCTATGAGCTGGATTGTTATTGCGTATTTCCTTAATCTTCGCCTCCTCGATACGCTGCACCTCATTATTTTTCAGGACTGTGTGCTACAAGCCTTCCCCAAGTGCTTTCGCAGTCCTTTTTTATTCCAGCCGGTCCGCCGGCGTTCCGCACCGGTAGCTGACGGGCGGTCGATAGGAGTGAGTCATGTCTGAAGTACGCCATTCGCGAGTGATTATTCTCGGTTCCGGCCCTGCCGGTTACAGCGCCGCGGTCTATGCCGCGCGCGCCAACCTCAAGCCGCTGCTGATCACCGGCATGCAGGCCGGCGGCCAATTGACCACCACCACCGAAGTCGACAACTGGCCCGGCGACGTGCACGGCCTGACCGGCCCGGCGCTGATGGACCGCATGAAAGAGCACGCCGAGCGTTTCGAAACCGAAATCGTCTTCGACCACATCAATGCAGTGGACCTGGCGAAAAAGCCCTACACCCTGGTGGGCGACAGCGGCACCTTCACCTGTGACGCCCTGATCATCGCCACCGGCGCCAGCGCTCGTTACCTGGGCCTGCCGTCGGAAGAGACGTTCATGGGCAAGGGCGTTTCCGCTTGCGCCACCTGCGACGGTTTCTTCTATCGCAACAAGGAAGTCGCCGTGGTCGGTGGTGGTAACACCGCCGTGGAAGAGGCGCTGTACCTGGCCAATATCGCCAGCAAGGTGACCCTGGTGCACCGTCGCGAGACCTTCCGTGCCGAGAAGATCCTGATCGACAAACTGCATGCCCGCGTCGCCGAGGGCAAGATTGTCCTCAAGCTCAATGCCACCCTGGACGAAGTCCTGGGCGACAACATGGGCGTCACCGGTGCCCGTCTGAAGAACAACGACGGCAGCTTCGACGAGCTGAAAGTCGACGGCGTGTTCATCGCCATCGGCCACACCCCGAACACCTCGCTGTTCGAAGGCCAGTTGGCGTTGAAAGACGGCTACCTGGTGGTGCAGGGCGGCCGTGAAGGCAATGCCACCGCCACCAGCGTGGAAGGTGTGTTTGCCGCCGGTGACGTGGCCGACCACGTTTACCGTCAAGCCATCACCTCGGCCGGCGCCGGCTGCATGGCGGCCCTGGACGCCGAGCGCTACCTCGATGACCTGCAGAACGCTTCGTTCTGATTGCATCGTTATGAAAAAAACCGGCCTCGGCCGGTTTTTTTCTGCCCGCGGGTTTCAGACAAGCCTGGCCAGGCACGCCTCGAGGATATCCAGCCCTTCTTCCAGCACTGCCGCCTCGGTGGTCAAGGGGGCCAGGAGGCGAATGATGTGCCGCGACTTGCCGCTGGGCATCAGCAGCAAACCGGCCTCGCGGGCCAGGGCCAGCAATTGCGTCAACTGTGCCGACGCAGGGCTGCCGTCGGGGTTGATCAGCTCGATGCCGCGCATGGCGCCAACCCCGGTCAGGCGCCCCAGGTAGGGTGAAAGCTGCTTGGCGCGCCAGGCTTGGTGACGCCCGATAATCGCCTCTTCCTGTTGCGCGCCCCAGGCCTGCAAGTTCGCATCAGTCATTTCATCCAGGGTTGCCAGGGCCGCGGCGCAGGCAATCGGGTTGCCCGAATAGGTGCCGCCCAGCCCGCCTTTGGGCAAGGTGTCGAGCAGCGCTTTGCGGCCGACCACCGCCCCCAGCGGCACACCGCCGGCAATACTCTTGCCCAGCAGGATCAGGTCCGGCTCAATGCCCAGTCGCGAGAATGCAAAACGCTGGCCGGTGCGGCCGAAACCGGACTGGATTTCATCGATGATCAGCAGGATCTTTTTCTCATCGCAGAAACGCCGCAGGGCCTGGGCGAACTCCACGTCCAACGCCAGGAAGCCTGCTTCGCCCTGCACCGGTTCGAGGATAAAACAGGCGACGTCCTCGACATCGATTTCGACGCTGAACAGCCGCTCCATGGCCTTCAGCGCCTCGGCGCAGGTCACGCCATTGTCCTGGCTGGGGAAGGGCAGGTGATACACCGGCCCGGGCAGTACCCCGACTTTCTGTTTGTAGGGGGCCACCTTGCCGTTGAGATTGAGGGTGGCGAGGGTGCGGCCGTGGAAGGCGCCGTCAAAGGCGATCACGGCGGTGCGACCGGTGGCGCCACGGACGATCTTCAAGGCGTTTTCCGCCGCCTCCGCGCCGCTGTTGGTGAGCATGCCGCTGACCGGGTAGGTCACGGGAATAAACGCCGTCAGGCGATCCATCAGTTCGAGGTAGGGCGCATGGGGCACGGCGTTGAAGGCGTAGTGGGTCAGCCGGGTGGCTTGTTCGCGAATGGCCTCGACGATACGCGGGTGGCAATGGCCGAGGTTGAGTACGCCGATGCCACCGACAAAATCGATATAGCGTTTGCCGTGGGTGTCCCAGACCTCGGCGTTCTTGCCGTGGCTGAGGCTGATCGGGTGAACGATGGAAATCGACTGGCTGATGGTTTCGCTGCTCATGGAGACCTGACTCGAAAGAAGGAAGACTTCTTTTTATCTAAGCCGTGAGCAGCGGTCCCCGGCAAACGAAATAAAGTCGCCGGGTCAATCTTAAAAGTTGCGATGTGCCGGCCGGGCGCTTGAATCAGCGCCGGGTCAACGGCGCCTGGGTGAACTTCACGCCGGCCAGGCCGTGGGCAATCAACGCGCGAATATTGCCGTGGTCGCTGCCTTCAGGGGTGGCCAGGACCGAACGGTAATGCTCGCCGAAGGCCAGCAAGGTTTCCTGGTCGCTCAAGCCTTCCAGCAGCGCCAGGCCCAGGGTCTTGCACGAGCCTTCGTTCTGCCCGGCGGCGTTTTCCACGCCGCCGTTGTTGAAGGCTTGTGGCTGATAGTCGTAACCGGCGGCCACGAAAGCCAGGGTGTCGGCAAAAACATGTTCGCCGCTGTTGAGGCTGGCGCGCAGGGTGTTCAAATCACTCATGGGGTTTTCCTTTGGCGAACGCCGCCTGTTGTTCGGCGCTGGCTTCTTGCTGGTATTGGGCCTTCCACTCGGCATAGGGCATGCCGTAGATGACTTCACGGGCGTCGTCGAGGCTGACCTCGACCCCGCGTTCGTCGGCTTCGGCCTTGTACCACTTGGACAGGCAGTTGCGGCAGAACCCGGCGAGGTTCATCAGGTCGATGTTCTGCACATCCTTGCGGCTGTCCAGGTGGGCGACCAGCCGGCGAAAGGCGGCGGCTTCGAGTTCGAGGCGTTCTTGCTCGGTCATGATGGGCTCTGTACGGGTGAAGTAGGTCGCGATGATAAGAGCCTGGCGCGGCGAACGCCAGACGGCTCAGTGGCTCAACGGCTCGCCGCGAGCGTAATCGACACCGACTCGGCAAAGCGCAACGCATGGGGCTTGTCGACTTCGACCTCGGCATAGAGCACGGCTTCGTTGCTCATCACCAGGTCCAGCAGTTCCTGGGTCAGGCGTTCGAGCAGGGCAAAGCGATTGCCCTCCACATGCTGGATGATCGCCTTGGTGATGGTGCGGTAGTTCAGGGCGTGATCGATGTCGTTGTCGCGCACCGCTTCCTGGGCCGCATAGAGGATGGTCAGGTTGATCCGCACATCCTGCTTGTTGAGGATCTCGTCCTCGTTGATGCCGATAAAGGTACGCAGGCACAGGTCCTTGACCCGAATGCGTGCCATGCCGGGTTGAAGTTGTGGCATTGCTACTTGCTCCGTCCAATCAGTTGCAGGAACTCCATGCGGGTGGTGCTCGAGTCGCGCAGGGCGCCGAGCATCACCGAGGTGTTCATGGTCGAATTCTGTTTTTCCACGCCGCGCATCATCATGCACATGTGCTGGGCTTCGATCACTACCGCCACGCCGGCGGCCTGGGTCACCTGCTCGATGGCGTCGGCGATTTGCCGGGTGAGGTTTTCCTGGATCTGCAGGCGGCGGGCGAACATGTCGACGATCCGGGCGATCTTCGACAGCCCCAGAACCTTGCCGGTGGGCATGTAGGCGACATGGGCCTTGCCGATAAAGGGTAGCAGGTGGTGTTCGCACAGCGAGTACAACTCGATGTCCTTGACGATGATCATCTCGTCATTGTCGGAAGCGAACAGCGCGCCGTTGACCACCTCGTCGAGGCTCTGCTCATAGCCATGACACAGGTACTGCATGGCCTTGGCGGCCCGTTTCGGGGTGTCCAGCAGGCCCTCGCGGTCGGGGTTTTCGCCCAGCCCCAGAAGGATCTCGCGGTAATGCTCGGGCAGTGTGGCACTCATGGAAAGGATTCCTCGCGGGGCGGCTTATTTAAGGTGCCGGCCGCCGTTGACGGTCAAGGTTGTGCCGGTGACATAGGGGTTGTCCAGCAGGTAGCGCAGGCTCTGGTAGACCACCCCGGCTCCGGGCTCGATACCCAGGGCCGATTTGGCCAGGGTCCTGGCGCGGTACGCCGCGTCGTCGTCGGGGTTGAACATCAGCAGCGCCGGGGCGATGCCGTTGACCTTGATCCGTGGCGCGTAGCGGGCCGCGAAGGACAGGGTCAGGCTGTCCAGGCCGGCCTTGCTGGCGCAGTAGGCCATGTGCTGGCTGCTGCCCTTGCGGGTGACATCGTCGCTGATGTGCACGATATCGGCCATTGGCGAGCGTTCCAGCAGTTCGGCGCAGTGCAGGTTGATCAGATAGGGCGCGAGCATGTGCAAGCTGAACATCCGGGTAAAGGCCGCGGTTTCGTTACCGGGGGTTTCCGCCAGCCAGGCCGAGGCATTGTGGACGATCGCCCGCAGGCAGTCGGTGTGCTGCTTCAGCGTTTCGATAAAGGCCAGGATCCCGGCTTCGCTGGAGAAATCGGCGAACAGCGCGGTGGCGCCGAGGTCGCGCAGGGCCTGGACGCCTGGGCGCTCGCTGCGATAGCTGAAGATCACCGGGTAGCCGTCGGCCAGCAGTCGCTCTGCGCAATGCAGGCCGACACGCTGGCCGGCGCCAGTAATCAGGATGGGGGCACAAGACGATGGCATCGAAGGCTCGTGGCAGCGGTGGAGAGGCGTCGGTTGACGTTGAAGTCAAAGCTATACCAGCCACACCGCTTGTACAACTGCCAAGCCGGATACTGCGTACCGTCAATGCCGGGCAGTGGCCGTGTCGCCGGGCAGCGCCTTGGCCTGGGTACTGTGCAACCAGCCCGCGAGGAGGTGGGTCGATAGCGGAATGAAGAAGTAGACCATCAGCGGGGTCAGCACCAGGGTGCTGACCAGTACCCGTGGCAGCAGATTCAGCTCGGCGAGCAACGGCCCGAGGCCAAAGTTGAACAGTAGCGACACGGGAAAGAACGCCAGCCAGATCGCCACCGCCTGCTTCCAGCGCGGTGGACGTTGGCCCACGACGCCGAACCAGCCGTCGATGCCACTGACCCGGCGCTCCTGTGGCCCGGCGAACAGGTCGCTGCCGCGCGCCAGCCAGGCCTTGCGTGAAGCGGAGTGCTCCCAGGCGCCCAGGGTCGTGGCATCGCTGAAGCGGAAAATCATCTGGAATTCGTTGTCCCCGGGCGGCGGGGCGAGCACGCCGGAGCCCAGGTAACCGGGGAAGTCGGTGGCGAGCAGTTCGCCTTCGTGCAACCAGGCGAGCAGGTCCTGGTAGCGGCCATCGGCAACGCGCCGGGCCACCATCATGGTGACGGGTGAGGTAGACATCATGTATCTCCGTAAGACAAGCATGCCGCCCGGATAGGGCTGATGCGCAACGCAGCGCCGGGGTGGTGGGCTGCGTGTTTGGACAGGCAAGAATTATTCCCTATTCCCGGGAAATGCACCAAGCCAGTAAGTCGCATTGCGTATGATTTGCAGGGTGTTGGATCCAGTGGGCTAGAATATCGGTTAAATCCTACCCATAAATGTGTGACAGATGCCCGTCATGACCGAACTTGAACCTGCCGCGCCGCTGTTGCGGGCGCTGAAACAGGAAGAGTTGTTTCCCATTCGCGAAGTTTCGCGCCTGACCGGCGTCAATCCGGTCACCCTGCGGGCTTGGGAACGGCGCTACGGTTTGATTCAGCCGACCCGCACCGAAAGTGGGCATCGGCTCTATGCCATGAGCGATATCGAGACGGTCCGCACCATCATGGGCTGGATCGAGCGCGGCGTGGCGGTGAGCAAGGTCGGCAAGATCCTGGCGAAGACCGCTGCCCAGGCAGCGCCCATTCACACCCCTTCCGGCATTGCGGTGCAATCGATTGCCCAGACGGAATGGGACGATTGGCAGACGCAATTGCGCGCGGCGGTCAGCGCTTTCGACGAACCGGCCCTCGAACGTCTCTACGGACAGGTGTTTTCCAGCTACCCGCTGACCGTGGTGTTCCAGAATATCCTCCTGCCCCTGTGGCAGCGCCTGCAGTTGCAGAGCGGTGAATTCGGCCAGACCAGCGAGTGGCTGTTTCTCGATACCTTCCTGCGCGCGCGGGTCCTGCAGCGCCTGCACGTGGTTCGCGGGCTGCCCTCCCAACGCATCGTGCTCGCCGCTTTACCGGATCAATGTCGTGAGCTCGAATTGTTGGTGGCCGGCCTGTTGCTGGGTGACGGCGACCGCTGCGTCAGTGTCCTGGCGGTTGGCCAGCCCTTCGATGAACTGACCCTGGTCTGTGAAAAGGTCCGGCCCGAGGCGCTGGTGCTGTATTCCAACCGTTCGCCGACGACGGATCTGCCACGCCGCCTCAACCGCCTGGCGCTGTCGGTGGACTGTGCGGTGATGTTGGCCGGGGATGCCTCGGAACTGTTACAGGAGCGCCTGGAAGGCTCAAGCATCGGTTGCCTGGGCAATGACGGCCGGCTGATGCGCCGGCGCCTGCAACAGCTGTTGGCGGGCCGCCTCGACACCTGATCGCCGCTCAGGCGTCTCCTGCACCGGCCGGCCGCGCTGATCGGTCATGGCTGGTTTGCGCCTGCCGCCTTGAGCGCCGCCAGTTGCGCCTGGACCTCGGCCAGTTGCGCTTCCAGCTGGGCCACCCGCTGCTGCGCCTTGACCTGCACCGTCACGTCTTTTTGCACGCCGACGAAGTAGGTCAGTTGGTCGCTTTCGTTGAACACCGGGGACAGCGACAGCTCGTTCCAGAAATGGCTGCCGTCCTTGCGGTAGTTACGCAGGATCTGCCGGCACGGCTTGCGGGTGTGCAGGGCTTCGCGGATCAGTTCCAGCGCCGGCTGGTCGCGGTCGCCCGACTGCAGGAAGCGACAGTCCTGATAGAGAATTTCTTCGTTGGTGTAACCGGTCAGGCGTTCGAACGCCGGATTGGCATAGATCAGGATATGGTCTTCGCCTTCCTGTTCGGACACCACGATGCCGTCGTTCGACGCGTCAATCACCATTTGCAGCAGTTTGGGATTTATCATTGTTCAACGCCCGCGCAATCCATTGACATGTCCGGCAAAGTTTAAGACATCGTCCTGAATAATCCATCCCATTTGCGAGCGGCGAGGGGCGGGTTTTGTGAGAAAGTCTCTCATCTGCTGGTATCCTGGGTTTTTTATCAAGCATCAGGATCAGATTGATGAAAGTCGCCATCCTTTCCGGCTCGGTCTACGGCACTGCCGAAGAAGTTGCCCGCCACGCTGAAAAAATCCTTCGCGAGGCCGGTTTCGAGGCCTGGCACAACCCGCGGGCGACCCTCGCCGATGTCCAGGCCTTTGCCCCGCAGGCCTTCCTGGCCGTGACCGCCACCACCGGCATGGGGGAGTTGCCGGACAATCTCCAACCTTTGTACAACGCCATCCGCGACCAGCTACCGGCGGCGTGGCGCGGCTTGCCGGGCGGGGTGATCGGCCTCGGTGATTCCAGCTACGGCGACACCTTCTGCGGCGGCGGCGAGCAAATGCGCGAGCTGTTTGCCGAGCTGGGCGTGCGCGAGGTGAAGGACATGCTGCGCCTGGATGCCAGCGAAAGCGTCACCCCGGAAACCGACGCCGAGCCCTGGCTGGCCGAATTTATCAGCGCGTTGCGCTGAGGCTGGGTCGCTCGCGCGCCAGCGCCAGCCAGGCCTGGGCGGCCTTGGACAGGTAGGCGCCGCGCCGCCAGACAAAGGCGATGTCCCAGCGCAGGTCGGTCGGTGAGCTCAAGGTCAGGCGCACCACCCCGGGCCGTATCAGCGAACGCGCGACCACGCTGGGCAACAACGCCACGCCTTGCCCGGCGGCCACCAGTGCGGCGAGAAAGTCCGCCTGGCCGCTGCGCCCGCTCTCCTTGGGGGTGAACCCGGCTCGCCGGCAGGCCTCCATCAACCGGTGGTTGAGTACGAAGCTGCGCTGGTACAGCAGAAACGGCGTATCGGCCAATTGTTCCAGGCGGATGGAGCCTTCCTCGGCCAGCGGATGATCGGTCGCCAGCAACACATCCAGGGGCTCATCGCAAAACGGCTGGTAGTCGAGTGCCGGATCGCTCGGCTTGAGGCCCGCCCCCAGTTCCAGCTCGCCGCTCAGCACCGCCGGCTCGATCGTCAGGCTACCGCCTTCAAGCAGGTGAATGCTGATATTGGGGTAGCGCCGTCGGTACTCGGCGAAGAGGCTGGCGAACAGGGCCTCGCCGCCCAGTTGCGGCAAACCCAGGCGCAGTTCACCGCGGGCCAGGTGGCTCAGGTCATCCAGTTCGCTGAGCAACTCGTTGCGCAGGCGCAGCATGGCTTCGGCCCGTTGCATGACCACGCCGCCCGCCGCCGTCAGCAGGACCCGCGAGCCGTGGCGGTCGAGCAACGGCGTACCGAGGTCGTGTTCGAGCTGGGCGACCTGCTTGCTCACCGCCGACTGGCTGATGTGCAGGGTTTTCGCCGCCTGGGTGAAACCGCCTTGGCGGACCACCTCGATAAAGCTGCGCAGTTGCTTGAATTCCATGGCCTGATTCCAAAGTGGAATGGCTGCCAGTCTAACAATTCGCTTTTGGGATGGTAGTGACAACTTTAAAATCGGCTCCTTGAGAGGGCCGAATCCGATGAACCGTCCGTTGTTGAAAAAAACCTGCCGCCTGCTCGCCGAACTGGCCGTGTTGCTGGGGCTCTATCAGTTGGGCACGCTGTTCGCCGCCTGGAGCCACTGGCCGATTCCCGGCGGGGTGATCGGCCTGGCGCTGCTGTTGCTGGCCTTCGCCACCGGCCGGGTCAAGCCCGCCACCCTGCAACTGGGGGCCGGGCTGCTGATGGCGGAGATGTTGCTGTTCTTTATCCCGGCGGTGATGAGCCTGCTGGACTACGGCGCCATGGTCCGTCAGGACGGCTGGCGGATCCTGCTGGTGATCGGCGTCAGTACCCTGGCGGTGATGCTGGCGACGGCCTTTACCGTCGAGTTTGTCTGCCGCTGGAGCACTCGCCGTGAAGCTTGAATGGATGTCGCTGTTCTGGCTGGGCCTGACCCTGGCGGCCTATGTGTTCAGCCGCTGGGTGTATGGGCGCACGGGTCGCTATCTGCTGTCGCCGCTGATCTTGGTGCCG
This sequence comes from Pseudomonas sp. MWU12-2037, assembly GCF_023242345.1. NCBI lineage: Bacteria > Pseudomonadati > Pseudomonadota > Gammaproteobacteria > Pseudomonadales > Pseudomonadaceae > Pseudomonas > Pseudomonas sp. MWU12-2037. The sequence continues at coordinate 169,471 of NZ_JALLIZ010000010.1, forward strand.
TTCGTGCTGCTGGCGGTGGCGCTACCGCTGCACACGGCGTACGCCGAATATTCGCGCGATACCCACTGGCTGATGCTGATCCTCGGGCCGGTCACCGTGGCCTTCGCGGTGCCGATCTGGCAGCAGCGGCAGATGCTGATGCGCCATGGCCCGGCATTGCTGTTGGGGATGCTCGCCGGGAGCGCGGCGTCCATCGGCACTTCCTTCGGACTGGCCAGGGCGCTGTCGCTGGATAACAGCCTGGCCCTGTCGCTGGTGCCGCGCTCGATCACCACGCCCTTTGCCATGCCGCTGGCGCAGGACCTCGGCGGCGTGCCGGAACTGACTGCGGTGTTCGTGATGGTCACCGGGGTGTTCGGGGCATTTCTCGGCGGGCTGCTGCTCAAGTGGTTGCCGTTGCGCAGCAGTCTGGCCCGCGGTGCGTTGTTCGGTGTGGGGGCTCACGGTGCAGGGGTCAGTCGCGCCCGTGAAGTCGGTGGCGAAGAGGGCTCGGTGGCGGGCCTGGTGATGGTGTTGACCGGTTTGCTGAACCTGTTTGCCGCACCGCTGTTGGCGGCAGTGATCTGAAGGCTCGCTGACCCGCTGAGTCATCAAGCTGGCTGGCAATGCGACTCCGTCGGGGTAACCGGCTGTTCTAGACTGGTCGGTACTAGAATAAAAACCGCAAACCCCGAGGTCAGTGCCGTGAACGCAGCCCCTGTTACCGCCGCACCTGATGTGAAGAGCCAAGTCAGCGCCGCCGAATGGCAGACCCGCGTGGACCTGGCGGCCTGTTATCGCCTGGTGGCGATGCACGGCTGGGACGACCTGATCTTCACCCATATCTCGGCCAAGGTGCCGGGTACCGAGGATTTCCTGATCAACCCTTATGGGCTGATGTTCCACGAGATCACCGCGTCGAGCCTGGTCAAGGTCGACCAGGCCGGCAACAAGCTGTTGGACAGCCCCTACGAGATCAACCCGGCCGGCTACACCATCCACAGCGCTATCCATGAGGTGCGGCACGATGTGACCTGTGTGCTGCACACCCACACCGCCGCCGGTGTCGCGGTTTCGGCACAGCAGCAGGGCGTGTTGCCCATCAGCCAGCAATCGCTGTTCGTGCTGGCGAGCCTGGCCTATCACGCCTACGAAGGGGTGGCCCTCAACCATCAGGAGAAGGCTCGGTTGCAGGCCGACCTCGGCGAAAACAACTTTCTGATGCTGCACAACCACGGCCTGCTCACCTGTGGCTCGACCATCGCCGACACCTTCCTGATGATGTTCACCTTCCAGCGCGCCTGCGATATCCAGGTGTTGGCGCAAAATGGCGCGGCGCCGCTGATCGTCATCGAGCCGCAGATACTCGCCGGAGCCAGGGCCATGGTCGCCGCGGTCACCCGTAGCGCCCAGGGCATGGGCGGGGCGCTGGCCTGGCCGGCGCTGCTGCGCAAGCTGGACAAAGAGGACTCCGGGTTCCGGCTCTGAGGCCGCTGCTCGGCGTGCGTCAACAGGGACAGTCGCGGCCAGGGCCGGACTATCCCTCTGCCTTATCGCGTACCATTCAGCCCTGGCCGACTTTATTGTGACCAAAGGCCGGGTGTCAGACACTCGGCGTCTATTTCCATCGGCCCTGGCTGGAGTCCTGTATGAGTGAGTCTGTGCGCTTCGAAGATAAAGTGGTGATCGTCACTGGCGCCGGCGGCGGCCTGGGACGTGCCCATGCACTGCTGTTCGCCCGCCATGGGGCCAAAGTGGTGGTCAACGACCTCGGCGGCTCGGCCCACGGCGAAGGCGCCAATGCCTCGGCGGCGGACAAGGTGGTGGCGGAGATTCGCGAGGCCGGCGGTACCGCAGTGGCCAACCATGACTCGGTCACCGATGGCGACAAGATCGTGCAGAACGCCCTGGATGCCTTTGGTCGTATCGATGTGGTGGTGAACAACGCCGGCATCCTGCGGGACAAGACCTTCCTGAAAATGGAGGATGCCGACTGGGACCTGGTTTACCGGGTGCATGTCGAAGGTGCCTACAAAGTTACCCACGCTGCCTGGCCGCATATGCGTGAGCAAAACTATGGCCGGGTGATCTTCACCGCATCGACTTCCGGTATCTACGGCAATTTCGGCCAGTCCAACTATGGCATGGCCAAGCTTGGCCTGTATGGCCTGACCCGGACCCTGGCCATCGAGGGGCGCAAGAACAATATCCTGGTCAACGCCATTGCCCCGACGGGTGGCACGCGCATGACCGAAGGCCTTATTCCGCCGCAGGTCTTCGAGCTGCTCAAGCCGGAGCTGATCAGTCCGCTGGTGGTATTCCTCGGCAGTGAGCAGTGCGATGAAACATCCGGCCTGTTCGAAGTCGGTGGCGGCTGGATCGGCAAGACCCGCTGGGAGCGCAGCCTGGGTGCCGGCTTCGATCCGCACAATGGTTTTTCCGTGGAAGACGTGGCGGCCAGCTGGAAGCAGATCTGCGATTTCGACGGTGCCGTGCACCCGAAGGACACGCCTGAAGCCCTGCGGGAAATGATGGCGAATCTGCAGAAATACATGGCCTGAAAACAGGGCTGCCTGACACAACGCAGCACCTGTAGGAGCTGGCTTGCCGGCGATAGCGGCCGCGAGGGCGATACAAGGCTCAAAGTCCTCATCGCCGGCAAGCCGGCTCCTACAGGGGGGGTAATAACCGGACAGGGCCAAGCCCTGCACCGGTTTTGCCTCAGTTGGCCTGTATTGCCCCCGGGAAGTACTTCTCCACCAGTGCCGCGAGGATGGCCGCGGTCTCGGCATCCAGCACCCCATCGTAATTCTCCGCTCGGAAATGCAACTGGAAGGCCCTGACCAGTTGGTTGAATCCCGTTTTCGTGTCGGCTCCCGTCACGTCATACCCGTACTTCTTGAACCTCTCCAAGGTTGTTTTCTGAGGGGGCAGGCCCGCGCGCAGATAGTGCTGCAGGTAGCGGTCGCGGGTGCTTTCGTCAAACCAGGCGCCGATGCCCGACAGGTACAGATCGTGCCAGGGAAAGGCGGCTCCCGGATCACTCTTGCGGCTCCAGGCGATATCCGAATGTCCGACCACCTGGGTGGGCGTGATCTCGGGATAACGGGCGAGGATATTCAGCGACAACCGCTTGAGCGCCTCGATCTGCCGGGGCTCATAGGGCGGAAAATGAAACTGCCCCCCGCTGTCTGAAGCCAGGTTGACGATCTCGATGCCGATCGAAGTGTCGTTGAGCTGCGTTCTGCCGGCCCAGGCACTGGCGCCCGCATGCCAGGCGCGCTTGTCTTCGTCGACCAGATTGAAGATTTCCTGCTCCTTGAAACCGGCCTGGAGATAGCTCGGGTCGGTGACATCGGGCACCAGGTAATGGCTGCTGACCTGGGGGCCGGTGAGGGCCTTGACCGAGGCGGCGAAGTCGATGGCGGTGTAATGCAGCACCAGAAATCGAACCCTGTCGTTGAAACCCCGGGTGCTGCGATAGGTGTTGTAATTGATCGATTTCATAAGCGACTCCTTCCCTATCCCGTGATGTTGTTGAGTGGAACAGGGTGAGTCGTGGTGTTGAGCCGGGATAGCGGCCGGGGTCTTTCCAGGTTGTAAGAAGGGTCCCTGGTTGCTTGTGAAGTTTCAGCGGTCCTGAAAACGTGTCGTGACCTTGAATGACGCGGGCATAAAAAAAGCCACCGCAAACGCAGTGGCCAAGGGAAGACGTTCGATCAAGGAGTAAATCAACGTCAGTAAAGAGTAGATGACGATCATAATAAGGCGTTCGGTTTCGTTGAAACAGCCTGCTTTGCGACAATCACTGTTACCGTTGGAGTAACAGTCGTCTGCGCAAGTCACTACACCCGGAGCCGTTCCGGCGGCCCTCCATCCATATGCGCTATGACGCGTTATCCACAGGTTCGATGGCGCGCTGCAAAGCGCGTCGCAGGCACTTGTTCATCCTTTCGAGGTACAGCACGAATACCTCCTTGGTGCGCTTATCGCTCCCGTTGGTGGTGAGTAGGGTGAAGCCTTCTGTCACACACCGGGGAAGACGCATGACAAAAACAACAATGCGCGCCATCTTCACGCCGCAGGCTCTGGCCATCGCGGTTGCCATGGGCGTCAGTGCGCAGGCGCAGGCGGTTTCGTTCAATATCGGGGAAATCGAAGGCAAATTCGACTCATCCCTGTCGGCCGGCGTGAGCTGGGGCCTGCGCGATGCCGACAAGAGCCTGGTGGGGGTGCCCAACGGCGGTACCGGCCAGGCCTCCACCGGTGATGACGGACGCTTGAACTACAAGAAGGGCGAAGCCTTCTCGAAGATCATCAAGGGCATTCATGACCTGGAATTGAAGTACGGTGACACCGGCGTCTTCGTCCGGGGCAAGTACTGGTACGATTTCGCGACCGCCGACGAAAGCCAGGACTTCAAGGACATCAGCGATCACCATCGCGATGAGGCGGCTCGTTCTTCGGGCGCGCAGATCCTCGACGCCTTCATCTATCACAATTACTCCATCGCCGACCTGCCGGGCACTGTGCGCCTGGGCAAGCAGGTGGTCAGTTGGGGTGAAAGTACCTTTATCGGTAACTCGATCAACAGCATCAACCCCATCGACGTCTCGGCCTTCCGCCGGCCGGGTGCCGAGATCAAGGAAGGCCTGATCCCGGTCAATATGTTCTTCGCTTCCCAGAGCCTGACCGACCAACTGACGGTCGAAGGGTTCTACCAGTTGAACTGGGAAAACACCGTCGTCGACAACTGCGGCACCTTCTTCGGCAACGATGTGGTGCAACACGGTTGCAACAACAACTACACCGTCGGCAGCCCGGCGATCGCGCCGTTGCAACCGGTTGCCGCCTTGTTCGGTCAGGGTTTCCAGGTGACTTCGGAGGGGGTCGTTGTACAGCGCGCCGATGACCGCGACGCCCGTGACGGCGGTCAATGGGGTATGGCCCTGCGCTGGTTGGGTAGCGATACCGAGTACGGCTTGTATTTCATGAATTATCACAGCCGTACGCCGACGGTGGGCACCATCACCGCCAATCAAAGCGCGATTAACAGCCTCCCGGGTATTATTGCCACGGGTAATGCGCTGTCCCCTGGGAACGGGATAAATCTGGCCAGCAGCATGCTGCTCGGTCGCGGCCAGTACTACCTGGAGTATCCGGAAGACATCCGTCTCTATGGTGCGAGCTTCTCTACTACCCTGCCCACCGGCACCGCCTGGAGTGGCGAGATCAGCTACCGGCCCAATGCGCCGGTGCAGCTCAACACCACCGACCTGACCCTGGCCCTGGTCAATCCGCTCAGTAATGGTACCTCTTCGCCGATCCAGACTTCGGCCGGCGCCGACAACTCAGGCTATCGCCGCAAGGAAATCACCCAGATACAAAGCACCCTGACGCAGTTCTTCGACCAGGTCTTGGGCGCCGAGCGCCTGACATTGGTAGGCGAGGCGGGGATGACCTACGTTGGCGGCCTGGAGACCAAGGACAAGGTCCGTTACGGACGTGACTCGGTCTACGGTGCCTACGGCTTCCAGGGTGATACCAGCGGTTTCGTCACCGCCACCTCCTGGGGCTACCGTGCCCGGGCGATCCTCGACTACAGCAACGTGTTCGCCGGGATCAACCTCAAACCGAACCTGTCCTGGTCCCATGACGTCAAGGGTTACGGCCCCAACGGCATCTTCAACCAGGGCGCCAAGGCGGTCAGCATCGGTGTGGACGCCGACTACCGCAACACCTACACCGCGAGCCTCAGCTTCACCGACTTTTTCGGTGGCAACTACAACACCCTGATTGACCGTGACTTCGTGGCGCTCAGCGTCGGCGCGAACTTCTGATCCAGGCTTGAGAAGGACAACTTTATGCGCAAGATGATTTTGCAATGTGGCGCCCTGGCCCTGAGCCTGCTGGCTGCCAACGTCATGGCGGCGGTTTCCCCGGAGGAAGCGGCCAAGCTCGGCACCAGCCTGACCGCCATCGGCGCGGAAAAGGCCGGTAATGCCGACGGCTCGATCCCGGCCTACACCGGCGGTATCCCGAAAAACGCCGGTGCGGTGGACAGTAAAGGTTTCCTGGCCGATCCATTCGCCAATGAAAAACCCTTGTTCATCATCACCGCGGCCACCGCCGAGCAGTACAAGGCCAAGCTTTCCGAAGGCCAGCTCGCTATGTTCAAGCGCTATCCGCAGACCTACAAGATCCCGGTCTATCCGACCCACCGCACGGTGGTCCTGCCGGACGCGGTTCTCGAGGCGGCCAAGCGCAGCGCCTTGAACGTCACGACGATCAATGACGGCAACGGCCTGGCGAACTTCACCGGCAACCGCTACTACGCCTTCCCGATTCCGAAGACCGGCGTGGAAGTGCTGTGGAACCACATCACCCGCTACCACGGTGGCAACCTGCGTCGCACCATCACCCAGGCCACGCCGCAGACCGACGGTTCCTTCACCCCGATCACCTTCGAGGAAGAAGCCGCCGTGCCGTCGGAGATCCCTGACCTGGGGCCGGACAAGGGCGCCAACGTGCTGACCTTCTTCAAGCAGGAAGTCACCGCGCCGGCGCGCCTGGCAGGCAACGTGCTGCTGGTGCACGAAACCCTCGACCAGGTGAAGGAACCGCGTCTGGCCTGGATCTACAACGCCGGCCAGCGCCGTGTACGTCGCGCCCCGCAAGTCGCCTATGACGGTCCGGGTACCGCCGCCGACGGCCTGCGTACTTCGGACAACTTCGACATGTTCTCCGGCGCGCCGGACCGTTACGATTGGAAACTGATCGGCAAGAAGGAGATGTACATCCCCTACAACAGCTACAAGCTCGACTCGCCGACCCTCAAGTACACCGACATCATCAAGGCCGGTCATATCAACCAGGACCTGACCCGCTACGAGCTGCACCGGGTCTGGGAAATCGAGGGCACGGTCAAGCCGAGCGAGCGGCATATCTATGCCAAGCGCCATATGTACCTCGACGAAGACAGCTGGCAGGTCGCGCTGGTGGATCACTACGACGGTCGCGGCCAACTGTGGCGGGTGGCCGAAGGTCATGCGCAGTTCTACTACGACCACCAGGTGCCGGCTTATACCGTTGAAACCCTGTATGACCTGATTGCCGGGCGTTACATCGCCCTGGGCATGAAGAACGAAGAGAAGCACAGCTTCCAGTTCGGCTTTGTCGGCAAGGCGGCGGATTACACGCCGGCGGCGTTGCGGGCGAGCGGGGTTCGCTAAGCCTCACAGGCGCAAAGTACCCGGGGGTCATCGCCGCAGTGCGTTGACCCCTTTTTTTGTTTGGACCTGCTGTCAGAGCGTGGCGTTACCAGCTCAGCCCGAACCCTTTGGGCTGGGCGACCACGCCGGTATGGGTTTGGCTATCGTAGCGCTTCCAGGTATTGACCGGCAGCTTGCCTGCGGGGCGGCGATTGCCGATCAGGACCTCTGCCAGTGACGTCATCGAACGTCCTCGCCAGACGCCGTTTTCATAGCCGTAAAAGGAATAGCTCGCCACGGCGGCGTCGACGAACTCGGCATAGTTGACCACATCGTAAGGCGCCCGCAATGACAGATGAACGCGGGTCTTGCCCTGGCTGGCGGCGTAACGCAGGTAGCTCAGGTAAACGTCATCCTTGTCGGTCACTGGCTTCTTGTTGGCCACACCATTGCTTTCCACTTGCGTGTAACGGGTCGACAGGGTACCCAGGAGGAACACATCGCACTGGTCGATGTTCTGCCTGATCTCGGCCTCGACCAGTGCGCTCTCCTTGGCAGCCACGACGTGTGAGTAACCCTTTTCCGTCATGACCGCTGCAATGCCTTTGGCTTGCTCGCTCCAAGGCGTCAGGATGAAATAGCGTCGAGTCTTGTCCTTCAGTGGCAGGGTTGCCTGTTGATTGACCAGTAGGGTGATGGAGCCGTCAGCGATGGTTTTTTCCGCGGGCTGCGCGGCGGTGTGCGGCTGGACCCTCTTGCGTGGCCGATGACAGATCAGGGCATAACGTTGCTTCAGACGCAAAATACGCTCGACGGAGGCATCGATTTCGGCCTCGCAAAGCTCACCGCTTCTTACCTTGCCGGCAATGGCCCGGATCAGTGGTGCCAGACGATAGGCCTGGTCGGGTGCGGAAATACTGACAGGCATCAGCGCGATATCGACCCCAGCCTTGAATACGCCTGCCAGTGCCTCTTCCCGACTGAAGTGCTCGACAATGGCGCCCATATCCAGTGCGTCGGTGATAGTGACGCCGCGGAACTCCAACTCGCCGCGCAGCAGGTTATGCTGGATCTGTCTGGACAGGGTGGCCGGTACGATGATCTCCTCACCTTTGCGGGTACGGATCAGGCTGCTGTCGAGCGCGGGGTACTGGATATGCGCGGTCATCACCATATCGGGCGCGGCCTGCGAATCAATCGCCTGTTTGTAAGGCGCCAGGTCAATTGCGAAGGCCTGCTCACGGGGGCGATCAACGCGAGGCAGGGACGTGTGCGAGTCCACGCTGGTGCTGCCGTGTCCCGGAAAGTGCTTGTAGGTGGTGATCAGGCCCTCTTGACGCATGCCCGCGACCATTCGTTGCGCCAGATCCGCGACGGTGGCGGCATCGTCACTGAAGGCGCGCACGTTGATCACCGGGTTGGCTGGATGGGCGTTGACGTCGACCACCGGGGCAAAGTTGGTGTTGATGTGCAGTGATTTCATGTCCTGCGCCATCTGCTTGCCTTGTTCGTAGGCCAACTGTCGGTCTGCGCCTCCCTCAATGGCGGCGCTGAGAGCCATATTTCCGGAAAACGAAGCATATTCGCCGCGTGGCAGACGGAAAACGTTGCCGCCTTCATTGTCCGTGGCGATGAAAAGCCTCAGCCCCGTGGATGTTTCCAGCGAGGCATACCATGACGTCAGGCGTGCGATCTGATCCCTGTCCTTGAGGTTGTTGGCAAACAGAATCACCCCGCCAATATGATGGTCCATTATCAGAGTCTTGATCGTGTCATCGGGCTGGGTCATGTCCAGGGTGGCTTTGCCCGCCGGGTCCCAATAGCGGAAATCCAACATGATTTTCTGGCCGATTTTCTCCTCGATTGTCATGCTTTCGAGTGTTTGCCTGATACCCATCTCTATGTTCCTTCATGTCTGAATCCATTGAGATCAAGCTAATACCCCACGGACTTTTACCGAAGTCCTCCTGTTCGTATTTTTGTGTAAGGTCGATCCGGGGTGGTCAGCAAGGCGACCGGCCCGCAGGTTCTTTTATGGGCTCCAATCACTGCCCTGAATACTCATTCGACAAAGCCATCCATGGGGGATAGGGTGGCCGGATAAAATCAAGAAAGGCCGCCGCAATGACCGCCATGACCCCGCGTCTGGACCGTCCCGGGTTCCTGCCTCGTTTATCTTCCCGCCATTTGCCACGTTCGCGGCTAAGCACCCCCTTGATCGAGTCCCAGGCACGGGTCCGCCTGCTCTGCGCGCCCGCCGGCAGCGGCAAGAGCGCCTTGCTCGCCGAATGCCTGCTGCAAGCCCCGCCCAGTTGTGGCGTGTGCTGGCTACCCTTGTCCGGTGCGAATCTCACCCCCGACGCCTTCTGCGCGGCCCTGGCCCAGGCACTTGGGCTGGACGAGTGCCTGGACGAATCGAGTCTGTTGGCGCGACTGGCGCGCTGGACCACCCCTACCTGGGTTTTTCTCGACGACTATTGCCGTTTGCCCAACCCGGCGCTGGATCAACTGCTCGATCGCTTGCTGGCGCTCAGCAGTCCGGTCCTCAACTGGTGGCTGGGCGTGCGGCGGCGGCCCCACTGCAACTGGCCACGGCTGTTGCTCGAAGGTGAACTCTACGAAGTCGAGGGTCCGAGCCTGGCGTTCGAGCGCGGTGAAATCGAGCAGTTGGTCAGCCACCCGTCGATTACCCTGACCCCGCAATGCCTCGACCGGATGGAGCAGTACACCGCCGGTTGGTGCGCCGGGGTGCGGGTCGCGATGCTGGAAGCGCCAGCCTGGATCGCCAATGTCCCCGACGCCGGATCGCGACGTTCGGCGACCTTGCTCGATTACCTGCAACATGAACTGTTCGATGCCCTGGCTCCGGAGCTTGCCGAAGCCTGGCATGTGCTGGTGCATCTGCCGCGCTTCAATGCCGACCTTTGCGAACACCTGTTCGGTGCGGGGGAGGGCGCCCAGTGGATGCGTACCCTGCAGGAACTGGGGTGTTTTATCGAACCCTGGGAAGACTCCTCGGAGTGGCTGCGGGTGTTCGCGCCGCTGGCCCTGCTGCTGCGCGACGAACCCTGGCCGGCCGGGCGTTCCTGGCATCGCCGCGCCTGCCAGTGGTTCAGTGCCCGCGGCGACTGGCAGGCGGCGGTGGAACAGGCCCTGGCCGCCGAAGAGTTCGAGGTGGCGGCCAGCCTGTTGCACAACTTCACCTTCGATTACCTGTTCCAGGAGCAGAACGTGGCGCTGTTGTTGCGCCTGCACGAGCAGCAGCCGGATGACCTGATGTTCGGTACGCCGCATCTGGTGGGCTTGATCACCACGGCGTTGTTGTTCGCCGGACGCTTCGACGAGGCGGCCCACAGCATCGAACAGATGGCCCGATTCTCCCCGCAATCGTCGGCGGCGGCACAGCGGCAACTGGTGGCGCGCTGGCAGGCCCAGCAGGGCTGGTTGCTGCATTTGCAGGGGCAGGCACAACGGGCACGTGGACATTTTCTCGAAGCCTTGCAGGACCTGCCGCCGGTCGCCTGGCCGGCGCGGTTGTTCTGCCTGTCGGGGCTGACCCAGCAAGCGCTGCTTGATGGTGAGTTGGAACAGGCTCATGCCTTGAGCCGCGAAGCCCTGTGCCTGGCACGGGCGCAAGGCTCGCTGTTGTTCGAGGCGCTGCTGGAACTGGACCATGCGCAGTTGCTGGAGCAGCGCGGTGCCCTGCATCGCAGCGAGAGCCTGCTGGACAATATGCATGCCCTGTTGTCGGCCAAGCGTTACCTGGCGGGGCCGTTGCTGGGGCGGATCGCCTTGCGCCAGGGACGGATCGCCCTGCGCCAGGGCCGTGATCAACAAGCCGCCGAGCATTTCCAGGCAGGCCTGGATGAATGCCTGCGCAGCCAGGATAAACAGGCCTTGTACGGTTTTCTCGGGCTGGCCTTGCTGGATGCCAACCACGGCAACTACGCCCAGGCGTTTGTGCGCCTGCGCGATGCCGAACGCTTGATGCAGCAACGGCATATTCCGGATGTGGTGTATCGCGCGGTGCTGCTGATGGTCAGCTGCCATTTCTGGTTGCAGCAGGGGCGGCCGGAGTTGGCGGAAGAGGCGCTGACCCGGGTACTGCGTCACTACAGCGGCGCGGACGGGGTGCAGGCGCCACCGGCGACGCTGGAGTTGATCCCGCGTCTTGAATACCTGTTGGTGTTGGCGCAGGTCTATCTGCACAAGGCCCAGGCGCCGTTGGAGGCGTTGGCGCTATTGCTTGAACAGGCCCAGCGACGGGGCATGCAGGGCATGGAAACCGAACTGCGCCTGGCGCTGGCGGAAGTGGCTTTTCTGCAAGGGCGAGCGGCGCTGGCCAAGAGTCACCTGGAGGAGGGGCTGGCGCTGGTCAGCCGCTGTAATCTGCAACAGGCCTTGCGCGAGTTGCGCTTGCGCCAGCCGGGCATGCTGGCGAGCCTGGGGTTTGAAGAGGCGCTGATCGCCACGGGTGACAATCCCTTGAGCCAGCGTGAGCTGGAGGTGCTCAAGCTGATTGCCCTGGGCAGCTCCAATCTGCAGATCGCCGATCAGCTGTTTATTTCACTGCACACGGTGAAAACCCATGCGCGGCGGATTCACAGCAAGCTGGGGGTGGAGCGTCGGACCCAGGCGGTGGCCAAGGCCAAGGCCCTGGGCTTGATGGGGTAGCACTGGGTACTCAGGTCTTCTGATAACCCATCCGCCAACTGACCGCCTCGCTCGCCGCCAGCAACCGCTTGGCCGCCGGGCCGTCTTCATCGGCGTGGAACAGTGACGTCGGCCCCACCACCGTCAGCACCGCCACCACCTGGCCTAGCGCATTGAACACCGGCGCCGACAAGGCATCGACTCCCGGCATCAGCAAACCATGGACGAAATGCAGCCCGCGCCGGCGGATCTGTTCACAGGTCGCGGTATATACGCTGACATCGGCCATCGGGTGAGGGTGGCCGGCCTTGAGTTCCGCTTCCCGCAACTCGACCGTTTCCCGATCCGGCAGGAACGCGTTGAACACCAGCCCCGTGGACGAACTGAGCAGCGGCAGCACCGAACCCAACTGCGTCACCACCGTCACCGCGCGCACGGCCGGTTCGATATGCACCACGGTCGCCCCGTGATTGCCCCAGACCGCGAGGAAGCAGCTTTCATTCAGGTCGTCGCGCAGCTCCGCCAGCGGCATGGCCGCCACATGCAGCACCTCCATGCTGTTCAGCGCCGCCAGGCCAACCCGCAACGCCTCGCGACCCAGGCCATAGTGGTTGGTTGCCCGGTTCTGTTCGGCGAAGCCGCTGGCGATCAAGGCCTGCAGATAACGGTGGACCTTGCTCGCCGGCATCTGCACATGCTCGGCCAGGCGTGAGAGCGAGGTGCTGGGTGACAGTTCGGCCAGTGCCTTGAGGATATCGGTACCGACCTCCGCCGAGCGGACTTTCTGTTTACCGTTGCTGTCGCTGGTAGGACGCGGCTTTTCCATGGAGGCGATGTAATCCCGGGACGAATGGGCGTCTTTATAGCTTGACGGGCACTGTCAATCAAATTACGTTCTGCATAATCAAGTTACGTTATGCATAATTTCGTTTCCATAAAAATAAACCGACCCGTGCCGCGCTCCTTTTGAATCCGGAGGCAGCCCCAGGTCCACTCCCTCCAGGAGGCTCCATGAACCCCGATTCCACGGTGCTGGCCTATCAGTCCGGCTTCGGTAACGAATTCAGCAGCGAGGCCTTGCCCGGCGCGCTGCCGGTCGGCCAGAACTCCCCACAGAAAGCGCCCTACGGTCTGTATACCGAACTGTTCTCCGGCACGGCCTTCACCATGGCCCGTAGCGAAGCGCGGCGTACCTGGATGTATCGCATCCAGCCGTCGGCCCGGCACCCGGCGTTCGTCAAGCTGGAGCGGCAACTGGCCGGTGGCCCGCTGGGTTCGGTCACCCCCAACCGCCTGCGCTGGAACCCGCTGGAGATCCCGGGCGAGCCCACGGATTTCCTCGACGGCCTGGTGAGCATGGCGGCCAACTCGGCGGCGGAGAAACCGGCCGGTATCAGCATCTACAGCTACCGCGCCAACCGCTCCATGGAGCGGGTGTTCTTCAACGCCGACGGCGAATGGCTGCTGGTTCCAGAACAGGGGCGGCTGCGGCTCGTCACCGAACTCGGTGTGCTGGAAATTGAACCGCTGGAAATCGCCGTCCTGCCCCGTGGCCTGAAATTCCGCGTCGAACTGCTCGACCCGCAAGCCCGTGGTTACCTCGCCGAAAACCATGGCGCGCCGCTACGCCTGCCGGACCTCGGGCCGATCGGCAGCAACGGCCTGGCCAACCCGCGGGACTTCCTCACGCCGGTCGCCCATTACGAAGACCTGCGGCAACCGACCACCCTGGTGCAGAAGTTCCTCGGTGAGCTCTGGGGCTGCGAGCTCGATCATTCGCCCCTCAACGTGGTCGCCTGGCACGGCAACAACGTGCCGTACAAATACGACCTGCGCCGGTTCAACACCATTGGCACGGTCAGCTTCGATCACCCGGACCCGTCGATCTTCACCGTGCTGACTTCGCCCACCAGCGTGCCGGGCATGGCCAACCTCGACTTCGTGATCTTCCCGCCGCGCTGGATGGTGGCCGAGAACACCTTCCGTCCGCCGTGGTTCCATCGCAACCTGATGAACGAATTCATGGGCCTGATCCAGGGCGCCTACGACGCCAAGGCCGAAGGCTTCCTGCCCGGCGGCGCGTCGCTGCACAGCTGCATGAGCGCCCACGGCCCGGACGGTGAAACCTGCACCCGGGCGATTGCCGCCGAGCTGGCGCCGAGCAAGATCGACAACACCATGGCCTTCATGTTCGAGACCAGCCAGGTATTGCGTGCGAGCCGCTTCGCCCTCGATTGCCCGCAGCTGCAAAGCAACTACGATACTTGCTGGGCCACCGTGCCCGTCACTTTCAACCCGAATCGGAGATAACCCATGAGTCAGCCAACCATCCTTCGCAGCTGGGTTGCCTCTGCCAACGGCCATACCGATTTCCCGTTGCAGAACCTGCCGCTGGGGGTGTTCAGTTACCAGGGTTCTACCCCGCGCAGTGGCGTGGCGATCGGCGAGCAGATCTTCGATCTGGAAGCGGCCCTGGAGCTCGGCTTGTTTGACGGTCTGGCCAAGGCAGCTGTCGAAGCGACCCGTGGCGGTCAGTTGAATGCCTTTTTCGAACTCGGCACCGCGGCTCGTGTGGCCTTGCGTGCCCGCCTGCTGGAACTGCTCGGCGAAGGCAGCAGCCTGCGTGGCAAGATCGAAGCCCAGGGCGCGAAGCTGCTGCACCTGGCTGCCGATTGCCAGTTGCACCTGCCGGCCAGGATCGGCGACTACACCGATTTTTATGTGGGCATCGAGCATGCGCAGAATGTCGGCAAGCTGTTCCGCCCCGACAACCCGCTGCTGCCCAACTACAAGTACGTGCCCATCGGTTACCACGGCCGCGCTTCGACCGTGCGACCGTCCGGCGCCGAGGTCCGCCGGCCCAAGGGCCAGACCTTGCCCGCTGGGCAGACTGAGCCGACTTTCGGTCCCTGCGCACGACTGGACTATGAACTGGAGCTGGGCATCTGGATCGGCCAGGGCAATGCCATGGGGGAGTCGATTGCCATTGGTGATGCCGCCGAGCATATCGCCGGTTTCTGCCTGCTCAATGACTGGTCGGCACGGGATATCCAGGCCTGGGAATACCAGCCGCTGGGGCCGTTCCTGTCCAAGAGCTTTATCACCAGCGTCTCGCCCTGGGTGGTGACGGCCGAGGCATTGGCGCCGTTCCGCCAGGCCCAGCCGGCGCGTCCGCAAGGCGATCCGCAGCCGTTGCCGTACCTGTTCGATGCCCGCGATCAGCAGGGCGGCGCCTTTGATATCGAACTGGAAGTGTTGCTGCTGACCGAGGCGATGCGCGAGCAGAACCTGCCGGCCCAGCGCCTGACTCTGAGCAACACCCGGCACATGTACTGGACCGTGGCGCAACTGGTGGCGCACCACAGCGTCAACGGCTGCCAGCTGCAGGCCGGCGACCTGTTCGGCTCGGGCACCTTGTCCGGTCCTGAAGCGGGGCAGTTCGGCAGCCTGCTGGAGATCACCGAAGGGGGTAAAAAAGCGGTGGAGCTACCATCGGGCGAAGTGCGCAAGTTCCTTGAGGACGGCGACGAAATCATCCTGCGGGCGCGGTGCAACCGTGAAGGTTTTGCTTCCATCGGCTTCGGCGAATGCCGCGGCAAGATTGTCTCGGCGCGTTGAGAGGAGAGGACCATGGAGCTTTACACGTATTACCGTTCCACCTCGTCCTACCGCGTGCGGATCGCCCTGGCCCTCAAGGGCCTGGATTACCACGCGCTGCCGATCAACCTGATCGCCCCGGGCGGTGGTGAGCAGCGCCAGGCGGCGTACCTGGCGGTCAACCCCCAGGGCCGGGTGCCGGCCTTGCGCACCGATGCCGGGGATGTGCTGACGCAGTCGCCAGCGATCATCGAGTTTCTCGAGGAGCGTTATCCACAGCCGCCGCTGCTGGCCTCGGACCTGCTGACCCGTGCCCGCGCGCGGGCGGTGGCGGCGGTGATCGGTTGCGATATTCATCCGTTGCACAACTCCGGCACCACCAACCTGCTGCGCCAGTGGGGGCATGACGATGCCCAGGTGCAGGAGTGGATCGGTCATTGGGTCAGCCAGGGGCTGACGGCGGTGGAGCAGTTGATTGGCGACGTGGGTTATTGCTTTGGCAAGGAGCCGGGGCTGGCGGATGTGTACCTGATTCCGCAGCTGTATGCGGCGCAGCGTTTCAAGGTATCGCTGGAGGCTTATCCGCGTATTCGCCGGGTGGCGGCGCTGGCGGAACAGCATCCGGCGTTTATCCAGGCACATCCGGCGAATCAGCCGGATACTCCGTTGTAAGGCATGCCGCCTAATGCACCACCGCATTCGGCGGCAATTGCCCCAGTCGTTCCGTCAGCCGTAGCCGTTGGAGCGGGTCTTCGCTGAGCAGCAGCGCCCGTTCCAGATCATGGCGTTCGGCCCGTGGGCAATCGAGGCGCTGGTACAGGCTGGCGCGGGCCAGGTAGTCGCCAGCATTGGCCTGGCCCAGTTCCAGGACCCGCTCGGCATCCACCAGGGCCCCGAGGAAGTCGTCGTTGGCCTGGTGCAATTGCCGCAGATTGCGCGACAGGCGCTGGAGCATCTGCACCGGCGTGGCGTTATGCATGTGCTCGGCCTTCAGCACCGTGCTCGGGCCGTACTGGCGGACCAGCAGTTCGCGGCAGTCGTTGGGGTAAAGGCGCCGGCCGCCACACGGGTCGAGCAAATGGTCGGCCCCCGGCACCCGCAGCAGGAAATGCCCGGGAAAATTCACCCCCACCAGCGGGATCTCCAACTGCCGGGCCAGTTCCAGGGCGATCAACGCCAGCGCCAGCGGTTGCCCGCGCCTGCGCTGCAGGACCTTGTCGAGCAGTGCCGCGTGAGGTCGCAGCGGGGTGAACTCGTCCTGCTGGAACCCCAGTTCGTTCAGCCGCCGCAACAGCGGCTGGCCCAACTCGCTGACCGGCAGCATCGGCAGGCCGGCGCTGACCCGTTGTTGCAAGTCGCGGAAATCGCGCAATACGGATTCAGGCAGGACCTGCGGGTCATGTTCGGCTGCTATCCACACGGCTGCTTCAAACACGGCGGGCGGTGTACGTTGCAGGCAGGCGAAAAAGGCTTGGCGGGGGTTCATCGAGATCTCCGGCAGAGTCTCTGTTTTAGCCCCGTGATGGGCTTTCGTCCAGTCCGCTTGCAGCGCTCGAGGGTTATGTCGCAAAAACTGCAAACGCCTGGGTCTTATTCCTGCTTGCTTCTGCAAGCTTTCCCACGAAGCCTATACTCGCTACAGGCAGTATCCAGGGGGCCTCTCGATGTTCGCTCTCATGCAAAGCACTCGTCTTGAGTCGCTGCACCTCAGTGTCGATCCGGTAACCGGGTTGAAGGCGGTGATTGCCATCCATAACCGTCGCCTCGGGCCGGCGCTGGGTGGCTGTCGTTACCTGGCCTATCCCGACGATGAAAGTGCCATGGTCGATGCCATTCGCCTGGCCCAGGGCATGAGCTACAAGGCCGCGCTCGCCGGGTTGCCGGTGGGCGGTGGGAAAGCGGTGATCATTCGTCCGCCTCATGTGGAAAGCCGCGCCGCCTTGTTCGAAGCCTTCGGCCGTTGTATCGAGCAGCTCAACGGGCGCTATATCACCGCCATCGACAGTGGGACCTCCACCGCCGACATGGACTGCATTGCCCAATACACCCAGCACGTCACCAGCACCACCAGCGCTGGCGACCCGTCGCCGCACGCGGCCATGGGCGTGTTTGCCGGGATTCGCACCACCGCCATGGCGCGGCTGGGCAGCGACAACCTGGAAGGTTTGCGAGTGGCGGTGCAAGGGTTGGGTAACGTCGGTTATGCCCTGGCCGAGCAGTTGCACGCGGCGGGTGCGGAGTTGCTGGTCAGCGATACCGACCCGGGCAAGGTACAACTGGCCATGGAGCAACTGGGGGCCCATCCGATTGCCTGTGAAGCCTTGCTCAGTACCCCATGCGATATCCTCGCCCCTTGCAGCGTGGGCAATGTGCTCACCAGCCAGAGCGTGGCGCAGCTGCGTTGCGCGGCGGTGGCGGGTTCGGCCAGCACCCAGCTGACCCATATCAGCGTTGCCGATCAGTTGGAAAAACGCGGGATTCTTTATGCGCCCGACTACGTGATCAGCGCTGGCGGATTGATCTATGTCACCCTCAGGCACCGGGGCGAGGAACTGTCGACCATCACCGCCCACTTGTCCCGTATCGGCACGCGCCTGACCGAAGTCTTCGCCCATGCCCAGGCAGAAAAGCGCTCGCCGGCGCGGGTGGCCGACGAACTGGCGGAGCGCCTGCTTTACCGTTGAACGAACCGGTTCCTGCCGTCTGGCGTTGTCTTATTCGACAGGGGCAGGGGGTGAGAGCAATTCGCTCAGCGCATCCGGCTGGCTCTTGAACGCCCGGGCGAACACATCGCGGTTTTTCGCCATGTAGATGCCGGCTTCTTCCACCTGCTGCTCGCTCAGCGAGGGCACGGCTTTTTGCAGGACTTCGGCCAGCAGCTCGGCCAATTCGAGCATTTTGTCATGACGGTCAGCTTCGGCTTTATCCATGAACAAACGCTCCAGATCTCGGCTGCTGCGGTATACCACTTCGACGGCCATTCACCACCTCACATGCCTTCACGATAGTTGTGTTTTGCAATTACTGTATTTATATACAGCTAAAAGCATAAGCGAATCCCCAGGGTTTGGGTAGTGGCTTTTTAATGTAGACCGGTTTCACGGTTTGTCAGATGCACAACCGCGTCTGCATCGGGGGCTTTGGGTGACCTTTGGGGCCTCTTCGCGGGCAAGCCCTGCTCCTACAGGAGCAGGGCTTGTCGGGACGCCGCATCGCCGCGAAGGCGTCGGTGGGCGCATCGCCGCAACGTGCCCCGTCAGGCATTATCATCATCTCATCGCTTTCCCTGGCCTTTTTTCTGCATGCAGGGAAAACAGTCATCTTCCACCCGCATTCTCCGATCAAGCCGAACCAAGGAATCTGTACCGTGAAAATCAATTGGGCCGAGAACCTGCGACAAAACGTGCATCAGGTGGCCGAATCCCTGGGCAACCTGTTCGTCGAGTCGTTTCATTACCTGGCGCTGTTCGCCATTGGCGGGGTGACTGCCTGGGCGGCGGTGATGGAGTTCCTGACGATGATCGAAGAGGGTCATCTGAAGATCGACGACATCCTGCTGCTGTTCATCTACCTCGAACTGGGGGCGATGGTGGGGATCTACTTCAAGACCAACCATATGCCGGTGCGCTTCCTGATCTACGTGGCGATCACCGCGCTGACCCGGCTGCTGATCTCCAACGTGTCGCACCACAATCCACCGGACATGGGCGTGGTTTACCTTTCCGGTGCGATCCTGTTGCTGGCGCTGGCGATCCTGGTGGTGCGCTATGCCTCGTCGCAGTTTCCGTCGGTGAAGATCGAGCATCCGCAACGCAAGACCGGAGAAGGTTCCAGTGAGCATCCGGAAGTGGAGAAGGGCGAGATTTGAAACACGCCGTCAGGCGACGACGCCTGTAAGCGCGAGGGTGCTCGCGCTTACAGAAGGCCTTTGATCAGTTGATCCAGGCCCCGGCACGCAAATGCCAGCCATCGTTATGCCGTTCCCAGTGCGGGTGTACATAGCGATAACCCTGGCGCACCGGTTCCCAATGACCGTGCATCGCTACATAGCGTCGCCCGTCCCAATGCCAGTAACCCCGTGCCCAGATAAATCCAGGGCGATAGGCCGGCTCCACTTCGATCACTTCCTGCGGTGGTGGCTGCGGAGCTACCACTTCCACGTATTGCGGCGCGGGCCGTTCGACCACCACCTGGCGATCGTGAACCACGCGTTCCTGTACGCAACCGGAAGCCGCCACGACTACCGCTGCAAGTGCTGCGTAACGTAAAAACATGTTGCCTCCTCGGGATGGTCCGCCCACGGCACGCGCCTGGCGAACGGATCGTTGCCGTGTTTTCTCACCGGCTACGCTTGTTGTAACAGTATGTATCTGTCCGGATCCTGAACCCGACACAGTCTTTTTGCGGCAAAAGCCGCTTGTCACAGACCTCTGGCAGGATAGAACTGAATGCGCATTTGTCAGCATTGGTACAGCCAGTTCGACAGACACTGGGGATGAAAGGATTACTGCCGTTCTCACCTTTGGAAGCCTCTTGATATGCCAGTACCGGGTGCTGTTCTACGTTGTCTGGGGTTGTCGGTGTGTCTGGCGGCGGGCCTTCCCGTCGTCGCCGTGGCGGCACCTGTCGTGCCGTTGAGTCCCGCCGATTCGGCCTGGCTGCGGCGCGATGGTTACGACCTGGACGCGGCGAACGTCGCGCGCTTTCGGGCCATGGGCCGTAGCGGCTTGCTCGAGGCGCAACTGAGCGACCGTATTCGTGACCCGTTGCCGCCGGGTATCGACGCACAATTGCGGGCCTTCCCGATCCTTGCGCAACCGCTGCAGGCCACCTTGCTCGCCTTCAAGCAGGGCCAGGAGCAACTGCAGTCGATGCCGGACGGCGATGCCAAGGCCGATGCCAAGAAGACCCAGCAGCAACAGCTCAATGACGCCGCCGACCAGGCCCGGCAAATCACCCTGCTGCGGGCGGTCTATGGCAGCAACCAGCTCAAGGAGCAGATGGTCGGCTTCTGGCTCAATCACTTCAGCGTATTTGCCGGCAAGGGCGCGGTACGCCTGATGGCGGCGGACTACGAAGAACAGGTCATCCGCCCACATGCCCTGGGCAAGTTCAGGGATCTGGTCCTGGCGACCCTGAAGAGCCCGGCCATGCTGGAGTTTCTCGACAATGCCCAGAACGCCAACGGCAAGGTCAACGAAAACTACGCCCGCGAACTGATGGAGTTGCACACCCTGGGGGTCGGTTCCGGCTACACCCAGCAGGATGTCCAGCAACTGGCGCTGATCCTTACCGGTGCCGGGGTGCGGCCGCTGGATGGCCGGGTGCAGAAGTTCGGGCCCCGGGTGGCGCCGTTGGTGGTGAATGACGGGATGTTCCAGTTCAATCCCAAGCGCCATGACTTCTCCGACAAGGTGCTGCTGGGCGAATCGATCCAGGGCAGCGGTTTCGATGAAATCACCCAGGCGGTGAACCTGATCACCCGGCAGAAAGCCTGTGCGCAATTCATCTCGCGCAAACTGGCGCAATACTTTGTCGCCGACCAGCCGCCGCAGTCCCTGGTGGACCGCATGAGCGTGACCTTCCAGCGCAGTGATGGCGATATCGCCCAGGTGTTGCGCACGCTCTTCGAGTCGCCGGAACTGCTGCAAAGCGCCGGGAAAAAATTCAAGGACCCGACCCAGTTCGTGGTCTCGGCGGTACGCCTGGCTTACGACGGCAAGCCCATCGCCAATCCACGGCCGATGCTCAACTGGCTCAATCAGTTGGGGGAACCGGTGTTCGGCCGGCAGACCCCGGACGGCTGGCCGTTGGACGCCGCTGGTTGGGCCAGCTCGGGGCAGATGTCGAAGCGTTTCGAAATCGCCCGGTCCATCGGCTCGGGCTACAACAAGTTGTTTACCCCTGAAGGCAGTGACAAGGCTCAGGGCGGTTTCCCCATGATCACCACGCCGTTGTATTACGAGGCCATCGGCCCGCATCTGTCGGCCGCCACCACAGCCGCGCTGAATCAGGCCACCTCGCCGCAGGAATGGAACACCTTCCTGTTGTCTTCACCGGACTTCAACAACCGTTAACGTCGTGCTCTTCAAGGAAGGTGCAGTGATGAATCGTCGAGACTTTCTGGTCGCATCAGCGGTCGCCGCCGCGACCCTGCCGACCTTGTCGTTCTCCGGCAAGTTGTTCGCCGCTCCCGCGTCGGCACCGCGTTTTCTGATGGTGTTCCTGCGTGGCGGCTACGACTGCAACAACCTGCTGGTGCCCTATGCCAGCGATTTCTACTACGAGTCGCGGCCGACCCTGGCGATTGCCCGGCCCGACCCGCACAACCCCAACAGCGCCATTGCTCTCGACGGCCATTGGGGGCTAAACCCGGTGTTGCACGATTCGCTCTATCCGCTCTGGCAACGCAAGCAGCTCGCCTTCGTGCCCTTTGCCGGCACCGACGACCTGTCGCGCAGCCATTTCGAAACCCAGGACAATATCGAGGCCGGGCTGGCCGGCGACCAGCATGGGCACTATGGCTCGGGCTTTCTCGCCCGTTTGGCCGGGGCCATGCCCGGCAGTGCGCCGATTGCCTTTACCGACGCCTTGCCCCTGAGTTTCCAGGGCGGTCGGGATATTCCCAATCTGTCGTTGCGTGGGGTTTCAAAACCGGTGTTCGACGAGCGCCAGTCCTCGATCCTCGCCTCGATGTACAAAGGTACGACGCTGGCCGCACCGGTAACCGACGGCCTGCAACTGCGCCAGCAAGTGTCGAAGGACCTGCAGGATGAAATGACCAAGGCCGGGCGTGGTGCGCAGACGGCGCAGAACTTCGCCGCGGAAACCCGGCGTATCGCCACCCTGATGCGCGATCAGTATCGGCTGGGTTTCGTCGATGTCGGCGGCTGGGATACCCACGTCAACCAGGGCGGCGCCCAGGGTCAGCTGTCCAACAACCTGGCGAACCTGGGGCAGGGCCTCGCGGCCTTTGCCGACGCCATGGGCGATCAGTGGAAGGACACCACCGTGGTGGTGGTCTCGGAGTTTGGCCGCACCTTTCGCGAGAACGGCAATCGCGGCACCGATCATGGCCATGGCACGGTCTACTGGGTGCTGGGCGGCAGCGTGCACGGTGGGCGCATCGTCGGCGAGCAAGTGGCAGTGGCGCCGGGCAGCCTGTTGCAGAACCGCGACTATCCGGTGCTGAACAACTACCGCGATTTGCTGGGCGGCCTGTTGGGCCGCACCTGGGGTTTGTCCACTGCGCAACTTCAGAGCGTTTTTCCCGGCGCACGCCCCAATGGGTTGCAGTTGGTGTAGCGGCTGCTTAACGAATCGGCAGCGTCACTACCCGTCCGGTCGGTGTGACCGGGCGCCCGACACGATGGCCGGCACCGCTCCAGACCGGTGCCGGGAGCGTTCCCAGCTTGAGGCTGTCGCTGTCGGTCATGGCTGTGAGGATATCCATCGCGCTGTGCCCCTGCTCGATGGCGATGCCGAACTGAACGCTCTGGATCAGGCGTTTCAGTCGTCTGGGATCATTGCGTTGCTCGGCGCTGATCATCCGTTTGGCCACCACGCCATCGGCGTTGGACAGGGTCAGCATGACGTCGCCGTCCAGTCCCTGGAGGCTGAGGTTGACGCGGTATTCGGGCTGGAAAGCCTCGTTGATCAACTGAAAGGGGTTATCCATGTGTGTCACCACTCTGATCGAAACCTGCATTCATTGACTGCGCGCCGGGCGGGTTGGTTCGTGGGTTCCGGACCGGCGGCAGATCGGTGCCCTGACCTCATGTCGGGGCACAACTACACCATTTGAATTTGCAAGGCTTGTGCCGGGTAAACGACCGTTCAGTAGAAACGTCGCGGGTCGGCGTCGATCAGGCTGGCCAGCTTGGTCAGGGCGAAGCGCAGTTCGTCGCGGCTGGTGGGTGACATCAGCACGATCCGCACGCTGCGGGTATGCCCAAGGCGCTCGGCCTGGAACTGTGTGCCGCTGAGCACCAGCACGCCGTTGGCCCGTGCCAGCAGGGTGAATTCATCACCGCTCCAGGGCTCGGGCAAGGTCAGCCACAGATGATAACTGTGGGGCTGGGTGGTGATCTGCAAGCCGTGGAAGACTTCGGCGGCGATGGCCTGGCGCGCGGCCGCCTCGGCGCGCTGGACCGCGACCAACCGAGTGTCCAGCCCTTCGCTGAGCATCATGCTGGCCAGTTGCGCGGTCAGCGGCGAGGGCATCCAGATACTGCTGCGGACCATCGACGTCAGGCGCGACAGCAGTTTCGGCGGGCTGTACAGGTAGCCGATGCGCAGGGCCGGCATCACCGATTTCGACAGGCTGGTGAGGTACACCGAACGCTCCGGGGCGTAGCTGGACAGCGGTCTGATCGACGGATCGTTGGCGAGGAAACCGTAGATATCGTCGTCGATAATGATGAAATCGAACTCTTCGGCAATCGCCGCGATCTGCGCCCGGCGCGCCGCCGACATGATCGCCGTGGTCGGGTTCTGGCAGGTGGCGACACAGATCAGCAGCGCCGGTTTTTCCCGTAGGCAACGCTCGCGCAGGGCCTCGGGAATGATCCCTTCCGCGTCCATTTCCACACCGCCTAGCCGGCGCTCCAGGCCATGGGCCAGGGAGATGATGCCGGGGTAGCAGAGCGCTTCGCAGAGCACCAGGTCGCCGCTGTTGCTCAGGGCACTCATGGCGACCATCAGCCCATGTTGCGCACCGGCGGTGATCACCACCTGTTGCCATTGCGCATCGGGCACCGACTGGCGCAACCACTGCGCGCCGGCCTCGCGGTGGGCCGGGTGGCCGCCGTCGGGGGCGTAGTCCAGGGCGCGGGCGAAATCGGCGTCGTTGGCCATGTTCACCAGGGCATCGCGCAGCTCGTGTTCGAGAGGCTCGCCGTGGGGCTTGATGATCGACAGGTCGAGCAGGTCGGTCGGCCCCGGCGCCAGCAATGCCGGCACCTGTTGGCGGGTCGGCGTCGGTGCGCCCTGTTCCAGCACATAGGTACCGCGTCCGACTTCGCCCTGCACCAGCTTGCGCCGCTGGGCCTCGCTGTAGGCACGGCTGATGGTGCCGGGCGTGACCTCCAGCGCCTGGGCCAGTTCACGCAGGGTCGGCAGGCGGCTGCCGACCTTCAGCGCACCGCTGGCGATATCCCGCGCCAGCGCGTCGGCGATGGAGAGATACACCGGTTGGTTGAAGTCGCTGAGCCGAGGAACCCACATGCTTGATGGCTACCGATCCTGAAAAGTGCGGGCAAGCTTATCACAGGGTGTATGAATTCAAATTGATTCTATTGAATCGAATCAATTTATGCGGTTATATGCGCATTAATCGACTCAATGACTTCCACCTCCAGGTACCGACGCTTATGAGCAGCCTCAGACAGGACTTTTCGTTATCCGCGGTGATCGCCGGTTTTATCGCCGTGGTCATTTCCTACGCCGGCCCGTTGATCATCGTGTTCCAGGCGGCGTCCCAGGCCCATCTGTCCGTCGACCAGGTGTCGTCGTGGATCTGGGCGATTTCCATCGGCAGTGGCGTCACCGGCCTGCTGTTGAGCTGGCGCCTGCGGATCCCGGTGATCACCGCCTGGTCGACCCCCGGTGCGGCGCTGCTGGTATCGATGCTGCCGACGGTGTCATTCGCCGAAGCGATCGGCGCCTATGTGGTGGCGTCGGTCATCATCCTCGTGGTCGGGCTGTCGGGGGCCTTCGACAAGTTGATGAGCCGCCTGCCCAAGGCGATTGCCGCGGCGATGCTGGCGGGGATCCTGTTTCGCTTCGGTGCCGAGCTATTCACCTCGATCCGCCTGCAACCGGCGCTGGTGTTGTCGATGATCGCCGTCTACCTGGTGTGCAAGCGCTTTTCGCCGCGCTACGCGATTCTCTCGGTGTTGATCGTCGGCTGTGGTTTCGCCGCGCTGATGGGCGAGTTGAACCAGGGGGCGATCACCGTGGCGGTGGCCCATCCGATCTTCACCGCGCCCGAGTGGAGCTGGCACGCGATCATCAATATCGGCCTGCCGCTGGCCCTGGTGACCCTGACCGGCCAGCACGTGCCGGGCATGGCCGTGTTGCGCACCGCCGGTTATACCCAGCCGGCCCGGCCGATGATTTCGCTGACGGCCATTGGCGCGGTGTTGCTGGCGCCGTTTGGTGCCCATGGCCTCAATCTGGCGGCGATCACGGCGGCCATCTGCACCGGTCGCGAGGCCCACGAAAACCGCGACAAGCGTTATATCGCCGGCATCGCCTGCGGGGTTTTCTACATCCTGATGGGCACCTTCGGCGCGACCCTGGCCTCGGTATTCGGCGCCTTGCCCAAGGAGCTGATCGCGTCCCTGGCCGGGCTGGCGTTGTTCGGCGCGATCAGCGCCGGGCTCACGGGGGCCATGGCCGAGGAGAAACAGCGGGAAGCGGCGCTGATCACCTTTCTGGTAACCGCATCGGGCATGAGCTACCTGGGTCTGGCGGCGGCGTTCTGGGGATTGATCTTCGGCCTGGTGGCGCATTTCGTGCTGAGCTACACCCGTGAACGCAAGGTGGTGCCAGGGTTGCGCGAGGCTTGATGTGTTCGAGTGCCGGACAAGGATGTCCGCTGCTTCAAGGCGTTTTGGCCGAGCTTGTAGTGGGGCTTTTTCAGGAAGGTTGTTGCAGGAAATGACAGGAAAGCGACTCGACCCAACTCCCGACATTAACAGCGCTTTACCGGCTTGTCCGGCTATTTCGTCGGATAATTATTTATCTTTTCAAAGGGGTTGAATTGTTTTTCCAACTGCCCAACTCTGTCATCAAGAGGTCATGTTCAGCACGCCTTCAGGCGCTGCCGACGAGTCTCTTACTAGCTAGCTGAAATAAGGGAATAACTATGCAAATCCAAGTCAATAGTGATAACCATATTCAAAGCAGCATTCGACTGGAGGAGTGGGTCCGGACGAGCGTAGAGACCGCGCTCGAACGTTATGAAGAAGACCTGACACGGGTCGAAGTTCACCTGGCGGACGAGAACGGCGACAAGCCGGGTCCCCACGATATGCGCTGCCAGATGGAAGCGCGGCCAAAAGGCCATCAACCGATTTCGGTCACCCATAAAGCCGATACGCTGGAACAGGCGATCGATGGCGCGGCCACCAAACTGGAACATGCACTGGAGCATCTGTTCGGCAAACTGCAAGCCAAACGCGCGACCGCCATCAAGGGCGAGCGCCGCGACCTGGGAGACGCACTGCTGGAAGAGGAGTTCGAAGAGAAAGAACGTGTGCGGCTGGCCGCTAACGGCTGATCTTCAACACTGACCATAACGGGCCTGCATTTGCAGGCCCGTTTTCGTTCTGGGCTACAACGCTCAGCCCAGCGGCTCGTCGACCTGACGTTCGGCCCTGGCCTGCAGCCAGCTGGCAATCAGCGCGGCATTGATAAACAGCGCAATGCCCAGCAGGATCACCACGATCGAGGCCAGCTTATAGGGCCCGATGCTTTCGTCGAACATCAGCCACGAAGTGGTGACACCGGAAATCGGCACCATCAGCGACAACGGCGCGACCATGGACGATGGGTATTTCTTCATCAGGTTGTTCCACACCCGGTAGCCGAACAGCGTGGTGACATAGGCCTGGAACAGCACCGAAAAGATCGCCGCAGGTGTCAGGTTCGTGCCCAGTTGATAAAACGGTGCACTGCCCTTGGCCAGCCAGGTCATGAGAAACAGCGGCGGTGCCGCGAACAGGCTGGACCAGACGATAAAGGCGACCATATCGCCGGGGCGGGTCTGCTTGACGATCAGGTTGCAGGCGCTCCAGCTCAGGGCTGCCAGCAGCACCAGCACGGTGCCGGTGAGCACCGCCTGGCCTTCGGTGAAGTGAATGATCGACAGCAAACCGAGGCTGGCGAGGATCACCCCGGCGATCTGCGGCCCGGCGATTTTTTCCTTGAGCAGCCAGGCGCTGAGGAAGATCGTGAAGAAGGCGCTGAATTGCAGGATCAGCGAGGCCAGGCCCGGGGTCAGTCCCAGGTGCATGGCGTAGTTCACCACCCACCAGAGCCCGACGCCGAACAGCAGGCCGTAACCGGCGATGGCGGCGAGACTGACGCCCGCCGGTCGTTTCATGAAGAACACCAGGGGCAGGGCGCAGCAGGTAAAGCGCAGGGCGGTGAGCAGAAACGGGTCCAGTTGCTCAAGGCCCAGTTCGATCACCGAGAAGTTGCTGCCCCAGATAATCGTGACCAATAGCCCGAGGGCCAGGTCCAGCGGTTGAAATTTCATGGGGATTCGAGGTCCTGTTGATGGCGGCGGGGAGGGCGTCCTTGCCGCCGCAATGGCGACGACAAGGACGTGGACGAGGTTCAGGCGGCGATCTCCGGATCGACGCCGTCATAGACGAAGGCATCGAATTTTTCCGGACGCCATACGTCATCCCGGGTGTAGTAGTTCAGGACCACGGTGATCTTCTTTTCCGTCACCGTCGGTTCGCAGTCATGGAGGATTTCCCGGCCCTTCATGACCAGCACCGAACCGGCCTTGGCGTAAATATGCCGGTGTTCGATCCAGGGTTCCGGCTTGCTCGGATGGGCCCGGGGAATCTGCATGCGCAGCGGGGCTTCGCGGTTGCTGGTGAGGAACAACAGCACGGTGATCGCGTTGGTGTCGTAGTGCTCGCCCAAGGTCCCGCCGCCTTCGGGGTAGACCTTGATATTGATGTCCGAGCGGCTGTGGGGCGAGACAATCGCAGCCTGGCTGGTGACCAGGCTGACCAGCGGCAGCAACGAGTGATAGATCGCCGTCAGTTCCGACAAGTGATCGCGCACATCCTGGCCCTGGAAGATGTAGTGCAGGTATTGCCCGCCGGCATCGGACACCTCGCGGGTGCCCAGTCCCTGGTGGTTGACCAGCTTGACCCGACCTTGTTCGATGGTGCGCTCGACCCGTTCTTTCAAGGTGTCGCACAACGCGGGGGGGACGATGTCGTCAAGGACCGTGACGTAGTCGTAATGATATTCGGCAATATGTTTGTTGAGATTGAACGGCGTGTTGTTCATGGAAGCTCCCTGCTCGGTTAGCGGACGGCATTCCCCTCGACTGCCTGGCTGAAGAGGCCGTGTGTTGGACGATCAAGTAAGACCGGCCCGGGGACTCCTCCACGTATGAGAACCCGAGACGGGTCGGCGGCCCGTGCTGGGACGGCAACCGTCGACCGCCCGAAATTAGCCCAGCATTCGGCCCATCCTCCAGTTTTTTTCAGCATGACTATCCGTTCGGATAGCCACCGGTAAATGTCCTTGTGCCACCACGGCTCGTCGGATGTTTTTGCGTATGAGAATTTTTATCATTAATATTGGCGTCCTTTCCGCTGGCCTACTGCTGCTCGGCGGCTGACTGTTGCTGGGAGTGTCGTGATGAACCTGGCCCTGCGCCCCCCCGAGAACCCGGATGCCGAGGCGACCGAGTTGCGCACCGGTCGCGCGCACTTCCTGCAAGTGTTCCTGTCCCAGCGTTCGCAGATGGAGGCGCTGGTCAGTCGCCGGGTCGGTTGTCGGGCGACGGCGGCGGATCTGGTCCAGGACCTGTTCCTGCGTTTCTGGCGTCGGCCCCTGGTGCAGGTGGAGGAGTTGAGCACCTACCTGCTGCGCTGCGCCGGCAACATTGCCATCGACCATTTGCGTAGCGAGGGTGTTCGCGTGCGGGTCAATGAAGGCTGGCTGCCCGAGCAGCAGGATAACCAGGGCTGCGAGCCCGAGGCGGCCCTGGAGGCCGGTAACGATCTGCGTCATGTCGAGGCGGCGCTGCGCAGCCTGCCGGAGCGCACCCGGCAGATTTTCCTGCTCAACCGGATCCATGGTCGCAAGTACACCGAGATCGCCAAGGTCATGGGCCTCTCGCAAAGTGCCGTGGAAAAACACATGATGCGTGCCCTTGAGGCTTGCAAGGCCAGTCTGCGAGAGCCTTCGGCCGGGCATCGAGTACCATCCGCCACACGTCTGCCAGGGAAAGCATCGTGATCCATTCTTCCAGCATTGCCGTGACACCCGACCAGGAACAGGCCGCCCTGGCCTGGCTCAGCCTGTTGCACAATCAACCGAGCCGGGGTGACCAGGCGCGCTTCAGTCTCTGGCTGCAAGCCGATCCGGCCCATGTCGAGGCCTATGCCCAGGCCCAGGTGCTCTGGGAACTGAGCGAAGTGCCGGCGAGTACCTTGGCCAAAGAAGAGGCCGTGGCCTTGCAAGGTCTGCTCGCGGCCATGGACCGGCCCAAGCCGGCAACGCGCTGGCGCTGGTCGGCGGGCCTGGCCATGGCCGCCTGCCTGCTGCTGACAGTGTCCATGGGCCTGGGTTTCGAGCCCGGTCGTTGGCTCGACGACCTCGGCGCCGACTATGTGTCGGTGCCGGGGCAGGTGCGTACGGTGACCCTGGCCGATCATTCCGAAGTCACCCTGGACACCGACAGTGCGATCTCCGTGGATTTCAGCGCGGGCGAACGGCATGTCCGGCTGCGTCGCGGCTCGGCGTTTTTCCAGGTGACCCATACCGGCGAGCCCTTTGTGGTGGATGCGCAGGGCGGCGAGGCGCGGGTGCTCGGCACGCAGTTCGAAGTGCGTCTGCAACCGGGCGGTGCGCGGGTGACGGTGTTGTCCGGACGGGTCGGGGTTCGCGCGAGTGCGGGCGCGCCGCAACAGATTCTCGGCGCCAACCAGCAGGTGGCCTATGTCGATGGTTCGGCGCAGCTACTGCATCCGGTGGACAGCGACCCGTTGCTGGCTTGGCGCCAGGGTTGGCTGAACTATTCGAAAGCCAGCGTCGCCGAGGTGGTCCAGGACCTGGGCCGGTATTACCCGGGACGGATCCTGGTATTCAACGACAGCCTGGCGGCACGGCGGATCAGCGGCAGTTTTCCGAACAAGGATCCGCGGGCGGTGCTCGATTCGTTGCAAGGCGTGCTGGGCTTTGAACAGCACAGTCTGCTGGGTCGGGTCATCGTCTTGCGCTGACCCGGGAAAATATTTTCAAAATAAAGGTGAGGTAAACGCGAAGCCCATCCGTGTAGTGGTTGAAAGTGCGATTCATTCGCATTAATGATTTCTCTACGTATGGGTCAGGCACACATGAAGTCCAGGGCAAAATCGGTGGCAGGCAGTTCGGTCAAGCGGTGGTTCGGCGCGTCGGCGCTGGCGGTATCGGGGTTGGCCTTGCTGCCCTTGGGCGTGGCCCTGGCAGCCGAGTCCGCGGCGCAGCACAGCGCGCAGTTCACCTTCTCCATTGCCGCCAAACCGCTGCCCCAGGCCCTGAACGACTTCAGTCGGGTGACCGGCCTGAGCGTGGTCTACACCGACGAAGCCGCCTACGGTCACCAGGCCCCGGCGATCAACGGGCAGATGAGCGCCGAGCAGGCCATGCAACAGCTGCTGAGCAACTCCGGTTTCACCTTCCGCCGCACCGACGACCACACCCTGGCCCTCGAACCCTTGCCGACCCAGGGCGCCCTGAACCTCGGCGCCACCACCATCAACGGCACCCCGCAGGCGTCCACCACCAGCTACCAGCCGCCACAGGTCACCTCGGTGGCCCGTTCCAGCGCCTCGCTGCAGGAAATCCCGCAGACCATCAACGTGGTCTCGGCCCAGGTCCTGCGTGACCAGACCCCGCGCAACCTTGATGACGCGCTGAACAACATCAGCGGCATTACCCAGGCCAACACCCTCGGTAGCACCCAGGACGCGGTGATGATTCGTGGCTTCGGCGACAACCGTAACGGTTCGATCATGCAGGACGGCATGCCGCTGGTGCAGGGCCGCGCGCTGAACGCCACCACCGATCGGGTCGAAGTGCTCAAGGGCCCGGCCTCCCTGCTCTACGGCATCCAGGACCCGGGCGGTGTGGTCAACCTGGTCAGCAAGAAACCCCAGTTGGAGCAGTACAACGCCGTGACCCTGCGCGGCTCGACCTACGGTGCCGGCAAGAACGGCAGTGGCGGCAGCCTCGACAGCACCGGTGCCCTCGGCGATTCCGGGCTGGCCTATCGCATGGTCCTCGACCGTGAAGACGAAGATTACTGGCGCGACTTCGGTGCCCACCGCGAAACCCTGATCGCCCCGTCCCTGGCCTGGTTCGGCGAGACCACCAAGCTGCTGCTGTCCTACGAACACCGCGAGTTCCTGACCCCGTTCGACCGCGGCACGGCCATCGATCCACGGACCAACCACCCGCTGGCGATTCCCAAGGATCGTCGGCTGGACGAGCCGTTCAACAACATGGAAGGCCGTTCCGACCTGGTCCATTTCGAAGCCGACCACGACCTGAACGACAGCTGGAAAGCGCACCTCGGCTACAGCTGGAACCGCGAAACCTACGATGCCAGCCAGGTCCGGGTGGTTTCGGTCAACCCGGCCAACGGCACCCTGGTGCGCAGCATGGACGGGACAAAAGGCGCTCTGACCACCGACCGCTTCACCACCGCCAGCCTCGAAGGCAAGGTCGATGTGGCCGGCATGCAGCATGACCTGGTGTTCGGCATGGACGACGAGTACCGCAAGATCTACCGCTCCGACCTGATCCGCCAGAGCCCGCTGAACACCTTCAGCTACCTGGACCCGATCTACGGACGCGAAGTCCCGGGCTCCACCGTCAGCCCCAAGGACAGCGACCAGACCGACCTGTTGCGCAGCGACTCGCTGTTCGCCCAGGACTCGATCCACCTCAACGACCAGTGGATCCTGGTCGCCGGCGGTCGCTACCAGATGTATGACCAGTTCGCGGGCAAGGGCCGGCCGTTCCAGGTCAACACCAACGGCAATGGCGAGAAGTTCGTGCCGCGCGCCGGCCTGGTGTATCGCTACACTGACGAGCTGTCGTTCTATGGCAGCTACACCGAATCCTTCAAGCCCAACTCCACCATCGCCCCGTTGGCGGTGACCAGCAATACCCGCCTGGTGCTGGACGGCTCCCTTGAACCGGAACAATCCAAGGCCTGGGAAATCGGCACCAAGCTGGATATTCCAGGGCGCATCACCGCCACGGCGGCGATCTACGATATCCACAAGCGCAACGTGCTGGTGTCCGTCGCCGACGGCCTGACCACCCAGTACAGCATTGCCGGCCAGGTGCGTTCGCGCGGCTTGGAACTGGATGCCAGCGGTCAGTTGAGCGATCGCTGGAGCCTGATCGGCAGCTACGCCTACACCGATGCCCAGGTCACCAAGGACGCCAATTACCAGGGCAACCGCCTGCAGAACGTGGCGAAGAATGCCGGGTCGCTGTCGGCGGTCTACGACTTCGGTTCGATCATGGGCGGTGGCGACAAACTGCGGGCCGGCGCCGGCGCGCGTTATGTCGGTCATCGCACCGGGGATGCGGCCAACACCTTCGATCTGCCGGGCTACACCGTGGCCGATGCCTTCGCCACCTACGACACCAAGCTCGAAGGGCAGAAGGTCAAGTTCCAGCTCAACGTGAAGAACCTGTTCAACAAGGTCTACTACACCTCGGCGGTCAGCCAGCTGTTCGTCTCCATGGGGGATGCGCGCCAGGTGTCTGTCTCCAGCACCCTGGAGTTTTGATGAAACGAATCAGTGCAGTCCTGCTGGCCCTGAGCCTGAGTGCCACCGCCCTGGCGGCGGCACCCGGGGACGGGCGCCTGTACCAGCGTGAACATCAAGTCACCTTGCCCGGCTCCGGCGATAGCTGGGGCTTCGCCGCCCTTGACCCGACCCGGCCCTATCTGTTTCTGGCCCGGCGGGAAAACGGCCTGAGCGTGTTCGACGTGGCCAGACAGCGCCTGGTGAAAACCCTCGAGCATTCGGCAGGGGCCAACGCCGTGGTGTTCGTGCCCGAACGCAATCGCGTGTTCGTGCTCAACACCGACGGCAGCCTCGGCGTGGTGGAGCTGTCGAGCCTCAAGCTGCTCAAGCGTATTCCCGTGGCCCAGAGCAACCTCAACAGCGCGGTGTACGAGCCACATACCGGCCAGGTGATTGTCGTCAGCGGCCGGCGAGCGGATCGTTCGACGCTGTTTGTCTTCGACCCGCAACAGGAAAAGATCACCGCCGCCCATGAACTGGACGTGAAGAAGATCGACCCGTTGCTGGTCAAGGGCGATGGCAGTTTCTTCCTGCCGATGCGCGACGAAGGCAAGGTGGCGCGGTTTTCCGCCAGCACCTTCGAAGTGCTCGACAGCTGGAGCTTCGAGGGTTGCCCCAAACCCAGCGCCCTGGCCGAGGACAAGCCCGGACAGCGCCTGTTCGTCGCCTGTCGTGGCGAGCAGCCCCGGCTGATCGTGGCCGACCTGGAGAGCGGCGCGGTCAAGGCCAGCCTGCCGATCACCCGGGACGTCAACGCCCTGGCCTGGGATGCCCGGCAACATCGGCTGATCATCCCCAGCGGGGTGGACGCCAACCTGACGCTGGTGGAACAGACGGACCTCGATCACTACCGTACGCTGGGTAGCGTCAGCACCTTGCCGATGGCCTACAACATGGCGTTCGACCCGCTGAGCGGCAAGGTCTACCTGCCCGCCATGGACTTCACCCTGCCGGCGACCGCCAAGGGCGAAGCCAAGGCCGATCCACTGTTTCACGCCAACAGCTTTTCCGTCACCACCCTGGCGCCCTGAACCACAAACCCTGTCCCCGGAAAACGAATCGCCACGCATGGATTCCGGGGACGGTGTTCCCGCATAATTCCCCCGTTGACTCGCTAAGTACCTTGTTCTTACGTGCCTCCTGAGTGATGAGTCGCGGGTAGCGGCTATTGTGTGTTTATTGGTTGAGTTCGAGGCGGAAGATGAATTCGGTACAGGGTTTCATGGGCAAGGGCGTCGCGTTGGCGTTATGCGTACTGTTGGCGGCCTGTTCGAGCAAGGCGCCGAAGGCTCCCGAGCCGGCCCGGACGGTGGTCCTGCAAGCAGCGCAGTTACCATTGCCGTTGCCACGCTCGGCCTTTTGCGCCGGGCTCGACAGCGTATTGCGCGCGCCGGCGTTGCAAGGCGCGACGACTTCGCTGGTGGTGCGCGAGGCGAACAGCGGCAAACTGGTGTGTGAATACAACCCGCAATTCCGCCTGATTCCGGCTTCCAGCCTGAAGCTGGTGACCACGGCGGCGGCGATGGAAATCCTCGGTGCCGATTATCGGTTTTCCACCACCCTGTTGAGCAGCGGTGTGCAGCAAGGCAACGTGCTGAACGGCGACCTGTACCTGCGCGGCACGGGTGACCCGAGCATGCGCCAGGAAGACTACCAGGCCCTGGCAGCCGGGCTGGCGCGTAAAGGCATCACGCGGGTACGCGGACGGCTGATCCTCGATGACACCGCCTTCGACCACGAACGGTTGGGGGTCGATTGGTCCGCCGATGATGAGCAACAGTATTTTGCGGCGCAGATTTCCGCGCTGAGCGTGTCGCCGAACGCGGACCTCGATGTCGGCTCGATCCTGGTCAATGTGCGCGCCGGTAGCTCGCCACGCCAGCCGGTGCGGGTCAGCTTCACTCCGGCCAACCACTACATGAACGTGCTCAACCGGGCCACGACCGGCCGTGGCGGTCCGCTGGTGGTCAGTCGTGGCCATGGCGGCAACCTGCTGCGCATTGACGGCGCGCTGCCCAAGGGCGCGGAGCGTATCGCCCAGGTCAGCGTCTGGGAGCCGACCGGGCTGGTGGCCGATCTGTTCCGCAGCGCCCTGCTCCAGCAGGGGATCGCGGTGGAAGGCGGCAGCTTGCTGGGTGTCGCCACGCCGGCCGCGGCGCAGCCGCTGGTCGAGCACCAGTCGCCGGTCCTCGCGGAGCTGATGCCGCCGCTGCTCAAGTTGTCGAACAACAATATGGCGGAGATCCTGCTCAAGTCCATGGGCCGCAAGACCGCCCATGAGGGCACGGCGGCGGCGGGTGTGGCGGCGGTCAACGGATTCCTGCAGGGGCACGGGGTAGCTTCGGCGCAGTTGCTGCAGTTCGATGGTTCCGGTTTGTCACGGCGTAACCAGGTGTCGGCGCAGACCCTCAGCGATTTGCTGCTGGTGGCGCGCAGTCGCCCCTGGTTCCAGGCCTGGTATGCGGCGTTGCCGGTTGCCGGTAATTCCGAGCGGATGATCGGCGGCACCCTGCGCAAACGCCTGCATGGTACGGCGGCGGCGAACAACCTGCATGCCAAGACCGGCAGCATGGGCGGTGTGTCGTCGCTGGCCGGTTATGTCACCAGCCGTGATGGGCGGCTGCTGGTGTTCGCCATGCTGAGCAACAACTATCTGGTAGGTGGACGGCAGGTCAAGGCGGTGGAGGACCAGGTGGTGACGGCGTTGGCCAACAAGGCTGAGTGAAGAAACGGGATCTTGAAAACGCCGCATAACCTGTAGGAGCAGGGCTTGCCCGCGAAGCTTTTGGCGATCTCAGGGGCCTCTTCGCGGGCAAGCCCTGCTCCTACCGGAATGGGGTTGCCACAGGGGCGGTGTTCGGCTTTAGTGCGCGAAGGCTTGCCGGTACTCGCCGGGCGTTGCGCCCAGCACCTGGCGAAACCGATTGGCGAAATGACTGGCACTGGCAAACCCGCACGCCAGGGCAATCTCCCCGAGCGGCTGCCCGCTACCGCGCAACAGCAGCCGCGCCCGCTCCAGGCGCCGCGCCAGTACATATTGATGGGGCGGCAAGCCGAAGCTGGTACGAAACATCCGCGCAAAGTGGTATTCCGACAGCGCGCACAACCCGGCCAACTCACCCAGGCTCAACGGCTGGTCCAAGCGGCTGTCGATGCACTCCACCAACAGCCGTCGCTGATGCGCCGCCAAACCGCCTTTCAATCGCAAGCCCTGGCGCATCCCCACCTGATTGAGCAACGTATGGCCGAGCAACTCATGGGCCAGGCTGCTGCTGAGCAGGCGCTCTCCCGGTTCATCCCAGTCCAGGCTGATCAGTTGGCGAAAGCGCAGGGCCTGCTGCGGGTCATCCAGAAAAGTATGTTCCTGCAACTGCAGCTCACGGGGCTCACGGTCCAACAGCGTCACACAACCGAGCGCAAACTGTTCCGGGCTGAAATACAGGTGAGCCAGGCGAATACTGCCGTTGATCACCCAACCGGACTGATGTTCGGCGGGCAGGATACACAGCTTGTCCGGGCCGCCCTTGGTGTCCGGGCGGTCACGGCGAAAGGTCCCGGTACCGCCGGCAATGTAGCAGGACAGGGTGTGATGACCGGGCGCCTCGTAGTCCTGGGCGTCGTGGTGGTTGCTCCACAACGCCGCGGCCAAACCGTCACCGAGCTCCGCGCTGTGCTCCAGGCGCGAATGGGGCGAGCGGTTCAGGGCTTGAAAGACTTGTAGGGTATCCAGTGCGGGCATGGTCTGTTCTCCAACGCCTTGCATCCTACTCCGTCGCGTAATGCCCTGGCAGTCGCGGGCCGATAAAAGCGCAAGTTTTTGCAAGCGCGGGAGCGGCTTGTCCGCAGACACTGAAGCCTGTCTTCTGGAGTCTGCCGCATGAACCTGTTTCTCTACCTGCTGACCGTATTGATCTGGGGCACCACCTGGATCGCCCTGAAACTGCAACTGGGGGTGGTGGCGATTCCGGTTTCCATCGTCTATCGCTTCGGCCTGGCGGCGCTGGTGCTGTTCGTCCTGCTGCTGCTCAGTCGCCGCCTGCAACCGATGAACCGCCGCGGTCACCTGATCTGCCTGGCCCAGGGACTGTGCCTGTTCTGCCTGAACTTCATGTGTTTCCTCACCGCCAGCCAGTGGGTGCCCAGCGGCCTGGTGGCGGTGGTGTTTTCCACCGCGACCTTGTGGAATGCCCTCAATGCCCGGGTGTTCTTCAAGCAGAAGATTGCCCGCAATGTGCTGATGGGCGGCGCTCTTGGCCTGCTCGGACTCGGTTTGCTGTTCTGGCCGGAACTCTCCGGGCACACTGCCGGCCCGCACACCCTGCTGGGCCTGGGGTTGGCCTTGCTCGGCACGCTGTTTTTCTCGGCCGGCAACCTGTTGTCCAGCCTGCAGCAGAAGGCCGGGCTCAAGCCGCTGACCACCAACGCCTGGGGCATGCTCTACGGCGCGACGATGCTGGCGGTCTACTGCCTGGTCCAGGGCATCCCGTTCGCGATGGAATGGAACACCCGCTATATCGGCTCCTTGCTGTACCTGGTGATTCCGGGCTCGGTGATCGGCTTCACCGCCTACCTGACCCTGGTCGGGCGCATGGGCCCGGAGCGCGCGGCCTACTGCACGGTGCTGTTTCCGCTGGTGGCGCTGAATGTCTCGGCCTATGCCGAGGGGTATCACTGGAGCGCGCCGGCCCTGCTCGGGCTGGTGGCGGTGATGGCGGGCAACGTGCTGGTGTTCCGCAAGCCAAGGGCCGTGCCGCAGCCGACGTCGGCCAGGATGGCCTGACGGACAGCAGATTTATGTAGATCAGCCGCCGCTCCATGGCCCGATAACCTGACGCTTTCCACGGCGTATCAGGAAGGACAGGCCATGAACCGATCAGTTGAACCAGGCACCGCTGTCGACCCGGGGGATGAGCCTCCGCCTCCCGCCGAGGTCGACGATCCCTTGTTGGCGGGGTTCATGCAGCGCGACGGCGACCTGCTGCACAGCGAGGAAAGCTGGGCGCGACAGCAGGTCGTCGAGCAACTGGCGATTTCGTTCAAGGCGGCCATGGGGCCGCTGCATGAAGCCGAACAGCGCACCTGGCTGGGCAGCTATCGCCGGTTGATGGAGGCCCGGGCGACCCTCGACGAGGAGAGCCACAAGGTGGTCGACACCTTCGAAAAGGCCGGTCTGGCCAAGCTGCGCGAACGCCTGCAGGAAGCCTCGGGCCTGGACCTCGACCCGCAGACCACCTATCTGCACACCGTGATCGATTCGGCGGCGGCTGTCCGGCAGCCCGTGGGTGAAGGCC
Source organism: Pseudomonas sp. MWU12-2037 (assembly GCF_023242345.1). NCBI lineage: Bacteria > Pseudomonadati > Pseudomonadota > Gammaproteobacteria > Pseudomonadales > Pseudomonadaceae > Pseudomonas > Pseudomonas sp. MWU12-2037. The sequence goes on from NZ_JALLIZ010000010.1 coordinate 207,772, forward strand.
CGCCGGTGCAGGTGGAGTCGTTCGAGCGGCGCATCGGCACGGTCACGGTCTCGACCATGACCTTGTGGCAGGCCGCGTGCCTGAATTTCGCCTTCTCCGATTCCAGCTACGCCAACCTCAAGCGGCGCTGGATTTCCCATGACAAAAAGGTCGATATCTCCGATCGACGCTGGCTGCTGGCGACGGAGGTGTTTGTCCGGATTGTCCGCGAGCTCAATCTGGGCGCCGTGCTCAAGCCCCATGTGGCGCGGGCCATGGCCGTGGAAGGGCGGTTGTATCAGTCGATACTGGCGTTTGCTCATGCGCAGATTCACTTCGGTGTGTATGAAGCGGCCCGGCAGCCGGCCCTCACCGGCCTGAGCTATGGCGCCTTCGTCGCCTTGCGGGACGAACTGGCGACGGCGCGTCCCCGACTCAAGGGCGCCTATGTCGCGCTGCGCCTGACCGGCGGCCTGCAGGCGCGCCTGGACCGGGTGCTGGAGTCCGTCGAAAGCGCGTTGCTGCATCTGTTCGAGGTCGAGCACGAGCCCCTGGAACTGATCTATCTGCCCCTGCAAGTCTTCGAGGTGTCGGGCCAGTCGGGTCTTTACAGCTATTGCGTCGACCGTCCCGGGGGAGCCTTGCGTTACCACGATTCAAGAGCGGCGTTCGAGCAGGACTTCAAGGCGCAACTGGAAAAAGACAGCAGCGGGCAATTGGGCTGGTTGATCTCGTCGCTGGCGTTCAAGCAGCAGCATCAGTTCTGGCAATGGCTCAAGGATCACCCCAAGCCCAGGCGCCTCACCTGGATGTCGACCTTCGAGGACCTCTACAAGTGGATCTGGTCGGGGGGCGGGGTTGAGGACCTGGCTTTCGTGTATGGCGATACGCTTGCCGATTTCAGCCCCGGCCAGGCCTTGGCCGAGTTCTATGCCTGGCGTTTTCGCTTGAATACCGAAGCGATCGCGGTCTCCAAGACCGAACACGATCTGCAAGCCGTCAAGGAGGGCTTCCTTGAAGTTATGCACCTGCTGCTCAATGTCCTGATGCTGCCGGTGCCGGGCGGTTTCGGGATCCTGGGGCGGATACTCGCGGTGACCATGTTCGCCCAGTTGGGCGTGGAATTGGCCGATGGCATCCTGGCGACTTTCCAGGGGCGCCCCAAGGCGCTGGGGCAAGCGCTGGCCAGCGTCGGCATGGCGATCCTGACCGGGGCGGCGCTCGGTTATGCCGGACAGGTCCTGGAGCGGCGGCTGCAGGCGTTGTCCCTGGAGGTCGGGCGTTGGCGCAAGGTGACGGCGGCCCAGGGACCGCCCCGGCTGTGGAAGGTCGACCTGAGCGGCTATGGGGTTTCCGTGCGAGGGCTGCGGGAACGCTTTGTCGCCGATGAGCGCGGGCTTTTCGAGGAGGGCGGGGTACTGTTCGGCGAGGTGCGCGAGCCCGGCGGATCGATTCAGGTCAGGCTGGAATACGATGCGGTGCTCAAGCGTTATGTGGCGGTCGCGCCCGATCCGTCGGGATTTCGTCCGGCCATGCGCTATGACCGGCAAGAACGATGCTGGAAGCCGGACCTGGATGACAGCCATACCCTGAGCGATGCCCGTTGGCTGGAACGGATGATGGTCCAGGGGAATGCCGAACAGGCCGAGACGCTGTTGACCATCAGCGGTGTTCGCCGTGAGGCGCTGGAAGAGGTCTGGGCGGGCGGGTTGCCGCCGGCATCGCTGGTCGAGGCCGAGCGCCGCCGACAGATCGACGCGGGCCTCGATGCGTTGATCGGCAGCCGTGATGCGCGGCTGAGCTTGCCGGCGGATGCCGAGCGTGTGCTGTTCTGCCTGCTGCCACGCTTGTCCGATTGGCCCGAAACCACCGGGTTGTTTATCCACGGGCCCGGGGGCGAGTTGCTGGCGGTCCATGGCCGCCAGGAGCGGCCAACCGACTTCGAGCACCGGGTGGCGATTCGGCGCCTGGAAGAGGGCGGGTATGTCGAGCAGCCGGCCGATCCACTGCTGCTTCCCGACGGTCTCGCCCATGAAGAGGGGGTACAGGCACTGATCCTCGGCCTGTTGCCCGACGGTTGCCCGCTCAAGGGCGACTTCCAGCCCTTTGTCCGTCGCCAGTGGAACAAGGCGATACGCCAGCAGGTCAACGCCCTGGCCCGGCTTGAACGCCAGGCGTTGTTCGAGATGCTTGTCGCCCACGACGGCATGGACCGCTCCGCCTCGCGGGCACCCGCCCGCCATTACCTGTCGCTGGTCGCGCCGTCCCTGCCGTCGCTGGTGCTCAAGCTCCACGCCTTGTACCCCGCGCTGTCGCTGGCGCGCATCGCCGAATATCTACGGCGTATGCCCTTGGAGCCGCTTCAGCGCCAACGGCTGCTGGAGCACGGCGAATTGTCCGGCGCCCATGCCCGGGCGTTGGCCGATGCGCAAGCCATGACCCGCCTGGGCCGGGCGCTGGACGGGATCCATCAGGCCCGGTCATTTAACCGCGACACCGATCAGTGGTTGCAACTGGCCGGTGAGTTGCTGGTCCGCGAACAATTGGGAACGGCCCTGTGCCCACGGGTCAGCACGAGCCCGACTCACGACAGCTTCTACCTCGCCCTGGCGGCGCTGTTCAAACCCCATGAGCTGAGCCAGTTGGGTGTCACTTCGGCGACCGATGTGAAGGCCCTGCGAACCCTGCTCGCCAATGTCCTGGAGCGCCGGCGGGCGGCTGACGGGCGTATCTTGCTGCCGATCGAGCATTGCCGGGAGGCGGTCGTCCTGCCGTCAACCCTGAGCCCCGATGCAGCCGGTCTCTACCGACAGGGCGGTAACACCTACCTGTCCCTTGAGGGCGGTCTTTACCGTATTGAACATACCGGCTTGTCTGAGGATTGGCGGATCAACCCCGCCGCTCTGCCGGGGGCCTGTACACCGCGCCTGGAACATAACGGCGCCAGTGCCTGGTGGCACGAGTTCGAAGACCCGCTGGGGTGGGATGGCCTGACCGCCTTTCGGCGCCTGGGCGGGCAGGCGGCGTCGTTTTCCGAGACGGTTGCCCGACAGATACTGGCGGTGAGCGATGCATCCGACAGCCAGTTGCGGCAGACGATTTTCTGCAATCAACGACCTCCGGCCTTTCTGCTGTCGGTCATGCAGCGTTTCAGGGATCACCTGGATATCGAGCAGCATATCGCCTCGTTGACCTGGCGCTCGGCGGAACTGCCGGCGCTGTTCAAAACGGCGCTCAATGGTCTCAGCGCCGCGGATGATCTGTGGCTGGCCCTCGATCCGGGCCTGTCGGGAAACCAGTTGGTCGGCTACTTGCTGCGTCGCCTGGCGAGTGATCCGCGACGGGTCAGGCAGGCGCTGGCCGAGGGGTTGTCGCGTCAGCGCAGCCGGACCGCGGAGCCTTTGACGAGTCAGTTGGCACAGGCCTTTCCCGACCTGCCTGTCGGGGTGGCCGAGGAGATGCTGGAACACAGCGAATCCTGGCAACGCAAGCTGCTCACCGACTCGCAACGCCTACCGTTGGCGTTGGCCGAAGAGGCTCGCTGGTGGTGCGAGGAAGCCATTCTCGGCCAGGCCCTTATGGGCTTGAGCCCCGACGCGCTGAGCAACGCCCGTAGCGACCAGGTCTTGTTGACGGTGCTCAAGGCACTGCCGGGTTGGCCGGATAATGCCCGGATCGAAATCCGCGAGACGGGCGTCGACGGTCCGCTGCTTGAGAGCAGCGGCAGCGCCGATATCGACAAGCGGCGAGTGGTGGTCAAGCGGCCCGACGGTTATGAGTCGTTTATCGTCGAGGGCGAGCAGGTTTCCCGGCGCGCAACGGCACAAAGCGACCTGCTCCTGGCCTTGTCCCGAGTGGTCCAGGACCTGCCCGAGCGCTTGCCCTGGGGGGGCGTGCAAGGACCGGAGGCATTGTTGAAAACCCTGATCAGCCAGCAGGCGACCCGCCAGCGCGCCGAACTGCGCCAACGGCTCGGCTTGCGTCCCGCTCCGCCCTGGGCCTCACTGCCGCGCCGTCTGGTGCGCCAGCGAAGCGGTCAGATTGGCATCGCGATGAGCGGGCGCGGCAGGAACCTGCCGGGGGTGGCGTTGTTTGGCCGGTTGAAAAAACTCTATCGCGGCGCCACCCACCAGGAGTTGTTCGACTTGCTGCGCGAGTCGGGCAGCACAAGCGTGGAGCAACGGGCGATGGTCGAGGCGTTGGAACGCGACTACGACACCTTGAAGCGCGAGTTGGTGACCTGGGTCGATGCCCCGCAAGGCGCGAACGGAACGGCACGGGACGTGAACATCAGGATGCGCATCGCCATGGCGTCGAGGATCCGGCGTTGCTGGCGCTGGGAAAGTCGCAATCTCCTGGGGGGCCTGTTGCTGCTCGAAGGTTTTATGGTCGAGCAGATGCCGAAACTCAACGTGTCGTTCAGGCACGTGACCCAACTGCTGATACGCGACATGAACCTGGATATCAGCTATGTGAATGCGTTCCTGTGCGCGTTTCCTGCCTTGAAGCACCTGCGCCTGTATAGCACCGGCCTGAAGCGTCTGCCCCATGAGATTGGCGAGATGAAGGCGCTGGAGGAACTCGATCTGGAGGAAAACCTGATTGTCCTGAACGAGTCGGCGGCCTTGCAACTGGCAGGGCTGCACCGTTTGAAGTTTCTGAATCTGCGCGGCAATCCACTGCGGTTGTTACCCGATTTTTCTACCCTGTCCGGCTTGCAGTCACTGAACCTGAGCCGGACCGGCCTGGATTCATGGCCTTCGGGTACGGTTTTTCTCAAGCACCTGGCCTACTTGAATCTGGCCCATAACCGGATTCGCCAAGTACCCAATGCCTTGCTCTCGGCTTCGCCACTGCTCAAGCGTGGCGTGCATCTGGAGGGCAATCCGCTGGAGCAGGATGCGCTGGCCAAGCTATCGGTCGAGGCCCAGAAACAAAAAAGCGAGGGCATTACGTTCGGGCTGCCCGTTGACGAGCTTTCAGGGCCTGTCGGTATCGAAGCCTGGGGCTCGGCCGTGGAGCGCAGCGAGGCGCAGAACCTGATCTGGCAACGGGTCCGGGACGATCCGGACGCCGACGCCTTCTTCGACTTCCTGGAGCAATTGAGTGCCTTGGCGACCTTCTATGACCCGCTGTTTTCCGCCGCGCGCAGAAACCTGACTCGGCGTGTCTGGCGGGTGCTCGAAGCCGCGGCTGAAAGTGCGGACTTTTGCGAACAACTGTTTGTCCGGCAACTGGTGCTGGTGGCCGAGGGGGCGGGCAGGCTGCAGGTGTTCAATGAACTGGAGTTCGCGGTGCTCTGTCGCCAGGCCTTGAGCGAGGTCGACCAAGCCACGGCCCAGGCCCGGCTGCTGCGCTTGCTCAAAGGCAAGTTCCGCTTGCAGGTGCTACGGGACAAGGCCGCCGACCCCGGTGTCTACCGGGCTTATTGGGAGTTGCTGGACAAACGGCTGGAATTACCCGACCTGTTCAACGGTCGCTTCTACACGGAGCAGGTGGTGTTGAGCGACGCTCAGCTCGAGGCCATGGTCGACCATATCCTGCGTCTGGAAACGGCGTCGACGGCGCCGCTGGGCCTGCATCGTTACCTGAGGTCGGATATTGCCTGGCGCAGGTTTCTGGAGCGGGCCTACGAGCAGGATTTCCAGTCGTTGTCCGAGCAGGAGCGTAACGCCCGGATCGACACGCTCACGATCAGCGCATTGATGGGGACTGCCGCTGTCGTATTTAGTTAGAACCGTTGCCCGGGGAGGGAGGACTAGGCTGGGCTTTTCCAGCAATGAAAAGAGCAACCATGGACGCTTCCCACCCCCTTCCCGACCCTGCCGTCGAGCTTGAGACCCAATCGCTTATCGAGGAGCAGCAACGTTTTGTGCACTCACGCAAGAGTTGGCGATTCGCGGACATCGGCAATCATCTGCAGTCCGTTTCCGCCGCGGCGATGGGGCCGCTGAACGAGGTCGAGCGGCTGACCTATGCCAGCGCGTTTCGCTACCTCGGCAAAATGACCGAGGCCGTCGAAGCCGAGAATCGCAAGCTCGGCAGCGCCTTCGAGCAGGACGGGCTCAAGCACCTTCGCGACGCCTTGCGCGAAAGCACCGGGCGCGACCTGGACCCCCGCAAGACCTACATCCATACCCTGCACATGGAGTTCAAGGAGAGCGGTTGGGTACCCGGCCAACGCAACAAGCGGGCCTACGACTCCAACGCACCGTTGGCCCATGTCTACAGTTTGTCGCTCTGGCAGGCGGCCTGCTTCAACTTCGGTTTCGGCGATCTGTTCAGCTCCAACCAGGTGCGTGCCAGCTGGATCAACGAGCGGCCCGGCCCCGGCTATCGATGGGGCTTTCCGCCCCATGAAATCAACCAGGTCAGCATGATGCCGATTCACGACTTCGTGAAAATCGCCCGCGACCTGGATTTCGGGCGCGATCTCAAGGCGCGCGTGGACAAGGCGCTGGGCGAGGGGGGCGTGCTGGGCCAGCATCTGGAGCAGATGGCCTGGGCCGAGATCCTGTTCCATCCCTACGAGGCCTATCGCAATGGCGCCGCCACCGGGGTCACCAACGCGCCCTTCACTGTCCTGCGCCATGCTTTATGGAGCGCCCCGGACAGCGTGACGGTGAATGCCGTATCGATCCGGCTCCCGGACAACGAAGTCGTGGCCATTCTGAAAAAGGTCAACCTCTCCTATCAACTGGGCAAGGCGCTTTTCGGCGAGAGCGACGTGATCTCCAGTTTTCTCGAACTGCCGTTGTTCACCTTCGAAATCGAGCGCTTCGACGGTGTTTTCAGTTACTACCCGAACCGCCTGGGCGGGGCGTTGCGTTATCACTGCGACAGGTCAACGTTCGAGACCGAGTTCAAGCAGCAGCTCAAGGACGACAATGGGCAAAAGCGCCTCAACTGGTTCCTGGCGCCGTTGAGTATCAAGCAGCAGGCCGTGGTGCGCGATATCGTCACCGAGCATCCACGCCCGGAAGGGCTGAACGCCGTGACCGGCGGGCTCTACGATGCCTTCCATTGGGCTTTTCCGGCGCCGCTGCTCGAAACACTCCAGTGGAAGTACCTGGAGCTGACGACCACGCCCGCGCAGGCATTGAGAGACTACTACCGACAACGTGACCAGCAGAACCTCAACGAACTGGCGGTCGAACGCTCGGTTCAGGATTGGCGCGCATTTATCGAAGGTGCCAGTGCGGTCCTCGATGAAGTGCTCGGCCTGTTGCTGTTGCCGGTGCCGGGCGGGCTGCGCGGCATGGGGCGGGTGGTGCAGATCGCCCTGTTCGGGAGCCTGGGCTACAACTTTATCCAGGGCCTGACGGAAGCGGCGAAAGGGCGTCCGGAGCAACTGGCCCAGTCGGTCATCGATATCGGCAATCTGTTGATCAGCGCGGGCCTTCATCGCAACGCGGTGAAGTGGTCGATGCGCCGTCACCGCGAACTGCAGCGTTGCCTGGGTGCCGTGCACCGGGTCCAGGTGGCGGGCAAGCATACCCTCTGGGCTTCCCGGCTGGACCGTTATGTCAGCGTGAAAATCGGTCTGCTGCATGGCGAAGCGGTGCGGGCCTCCGGGGTGATCGAACGGGAAGGCAAGCCATACGGCGAATTTCTGGTGGAGGGCGAACGGCGGGCATTCGAGCTGGCCCACGATCCCGTCTCCGGGCAATACACCCTGATGCATCCGGACCCCAACGTATTCCGCCCGGCGGTGAACTTCGACCAGGACCTGCAGCGTTGGCAACTGGCACTGGACAACCCCGAGCCGCCGACCCTGAGCCAACTGGGCGAGCGACTGCTGCCCGGCGGGCCCTTGACCGGCCAGGAGCTGACCCGCTTGAGCCGGATCAGCGGGAGCCGCTCGCACACCCTGCAGCGGGTCTGGGCGGGCGAGCCGGCGCCGGCCGCGCTGGTCGACACCATCAAGCGGCATAACACCGACCGCGCCCTGCAGGCCTTGAGCGCGCCATTGGTGTCGCGGCTGCCGTTGCCCGAGGAGGCGGATCGGGCACTGTTCTCGGCGCTGACGCAATTGCCGGACTGGCCGGACGAGCTGGCCCTGAGTATTCATGACCAGGAAGGCGCTCTGCTGGAGGCCTACGGGAAAAAAGACACCCTGGCCGAACATGACCTGCATGTTTCGATACGCCGTCTGGCGGATGGCGGGTATGTGGATCACGCTGCGCCGGAGGCCATCGCCGATCACGATCTGGGGCCGGTGGGGTTGATTCTTGGGCTGTTGCCGAGCGATGCGGCGATAAGCCGGCCCGTTGCGCCCAACCAGGCGTTTTCGAGCAGGGCCGTTATCCTCCGGCGGCGGGTGGTTGATCTTGTCATTCGTGAAAGAGTCCACTTGTTCGAAGCCCTGAGCCGTTATCCGGGGCGGCTGAAGTCCGAGCGGTCGGAATTGGCGCCGGGTCTGCGCAGGTTTCTTCCGGTGGCGAGCACGCCGCGACCGGCCTTGCTCGAACAGACCCTGACCCTGCATCCGGACCTGTCCCCCGCGCGGGTTGCCGAGTGGTGGCGCAGCCAGCCATTGTCGAGCGCCGAACGGGCCGGGTTCATGACCTCGGGCCTGTTGCCCGAAGGCCCTCGCCATGGGCTCGCGCAAGCAGCCAGAAGCCTGAGCCTGGAGCAGGCGCTCGATGGCATCTATCACCGCCGGGCCTGGAATGCGTCGACAGATGCCTGGGCCCGTGAAGGCATGGCGGCGCTGCTCGGGCAAAAACTCGGGATGACCCTGGAGATTACCGAGGTCCGGCCGGGGCAACCCGTGGCGCCGGTGGCCGCCGACCCGGCGGGCAGGCAGGTGCTGCTGCGCCATCACGGGCAGGGACGTTATGCGGTATTCGATACGCTCAGCCAGGATGAGCGCACGGTCCCGGCGGGCGATGACAACTTCTACAAGGTGTTCAACCGCGCGTTGAACCGTGATGATCAGATCCGCCTGGGGATCAACGATGCGACAGCGGACAATGCCGGGCGATTGCGCCGCGACGCGGGGGACGCCCTGACGGACCGGCGCACCGAGGACGGTGATATACGGCCCTGGAACGATTCGGCGCTCGCCTACCGGCAACCCGTCGACCTGCCTGCCGAGCTGGAACCCGATTCGCTGGGGCTGTATCGCTGGCAGGACAAGACCTGGCTGCCCCTGGATGACGGGCTGTTCGAGGTCGACCGGCATCCGGTTTTCGACGACTGGGGCATCGAGCATCCGCGCTTGCCCGGAGCTTACCGGCTTGAGCTGGAGCACAACGGCGCCGGTGCCTGGTGGCATGAGCAGGAGCAGCCGCTGGAATGGGAAGGGCTGAAGCTGTTTCGGCGGCTGGGTGAGCGGGCGGCGGCGCAATCCGATGAGCTGGCGCGACAACTGATGGCGATCTGTGATGTCAGCGAGAACCAGTTGCGCAAGGTGCATGTGACCCGTTCGCGGGCGCCGGGCCTGCTGATGGATACGCTGCAGCGGGTGGACAGTCATGTGCGGGTCGGCGACAGCCTCGATCGGCTGGGTAGCACCGGCCAGCTCGACAAGGTGCTGAGCCGGGCGCTCGAACAGTTGAACGATCAGGAACGCCTCGCACTCTTCGGTGACAGCGAACGGGATGAAGCGAGCCGTGTGCAGGCGCTGGGTGAAAAAAACCGCGAGGACACCCGGGCACTCAAGAGCCTGCTGGGCAATGCGCTTGAGCGGGCCCGGGCGCCTGACAGCGATCCGTCGACCGCGCTGATTCGTCGGCTTTTCCCCAGCCTGCCGGAGCCGCTGGCCCGGGAGATCGTCGAGCAGGCCGATGACCCGCAGATCCGCGAGATGGAAACCGGCAAGCTGCCCCTGGCGCTGGGGCAAGAGGCGCGCTGGTGGATTCAGGATGTCCGGCTCGCTCGGGCGCTGGAAGGGTTTCAGGTCGACAGCCTGATCAATGGCGACAACGACCGGCTGGCCTTGCATCTGCTCGAACATCTGCCGGGATGGCCGGCCGACCTGCGTATCGAGATCCGCGAGACCTCGGCCTCGGGGACGCTGCTCGACAGCCTGGGCAGTGCCGATGCGTCCCAGCGGGCAGTGATCGTCAAGTCCGCCGAAGGCTACGCGCCTGCCGCCGGTCAGGGTCGTGGCCTGCATCCGGTGAGTCGCAACCTGATTCCCTCGATAGTGGCCGCGTTGCCGGAGCCCGCGCGCAGGGCGCTGGTCCCCAGCGGGTTTGCCAGCCAGTTGCGGCGAGACCTGGCCGGTGCGGCGGTCGCTGACCGTGGGCGGGCGAAGCGCTTGTTGGGCATGCGCCCCGAGATCCCCGGTTTCGTGCCGCCCCGGCGTCTGGCCGATGGCCGGATCGGCTATGAGTTGAGCGGTGGTGAAGGGCGGCACAATCGGCAATTGAAACGTTTCAGAGGCCTGTATTCGGGCTATTCCTATGCCGAAGCGTCTCGGCAGTTGGCGCTGCTGGGCGAGGATTTCGCCAGTCGTGACGGGGTGATCCGTCAACGGGTTCGGGAGCTGGACGCACTCCGAGGCGATCTCAAGCGCTGGCGCCAGACGAGGTATAACGCTGAATCACGGGCGCATTTGTATCAGTTTGCCAAACGCATCAAGCAGTGTTGGCGCCGGGAAACCTTGCGCGCCCCCGCACAAAACAGTGGGGAAGCCGGTTACTTGCTGAGCCTGGACCGTCTGGAGGTCAGTCGCTTTCCGTTATTTCCCCGAGTGGCCGACTTTTCCCACGTCACGCGCTTGTCGATGCGCAGTATGCAGATCGAGGCGCCAGTGTTTCTCGAACAGTTCCTGCGCCAGTTCGTGTCGTTGCAAGAGCTGGATTTATCCTACAATCGTCTGTCCGATTTTCCTGCATTGGAAGGCTCGATGCGCGAGCTGCGCCGGCTCAAGCTGGCGCATAACCGCATTGTCTTTCCCCGGGGCGGTCATCGGCGCCTGGCTGGCATGAGCGAACTGGTTCATCTGGACCTGAGTGATAATCCGCTGGGGCATCCACCCGATCTCGACGAGCTGCATTTGTTGAGAAAGCTGGATCTGCACAATACCCGGATAGAAACCTTGCCTGAGGGAATCGAGCAACTGCGCCAACTGGTCTTTGCCGACTTGAGCGATAACCGCATTCGGGATATTTCGGGACGGGTCCTCACCGGGTTCGCGGCCGCCAGGGCAGAGGATGCTGAACCGGTAGCGGTGGCGCTGACCAACAACCCGCTTTCAGGCAATACGCGGTGCCGCCTTCAATATTTCAAACTGAGTCATCCCACTAGCCGTTTCGGTTTTGATGTGCCTGAACTGGGGGGGCTCGATCTGTGGCTGGGGGGGCATTCGGCGGGCCTCGACGAGGCGCTTACGCAGGCCTGGCGGAGCTTGTCCGACGCCTCGGGGGATGAGTTCCTGGGGTTTTTCAGCGAGTTGGCCAAGCTTCCCGAGTTGTATCTGGAGAGCAAGGATGCGATTCGCGACGACCTGGTCAGGCATATGGAGTACCTCTTCTCTTTGGGGGCACAGGATCGGGAGTTGCGTAACCGGCTATTCGATATCGTCCACTACGGTCGGCTGGGGGACTCGTCGGCCTTTGAGATTTTCCGGCAACTGGAGCTGGAGGCGTTTTATGCGTTCGCCCGTCGCCAGACCGAGGCGAGTGAGACGGAGCTGATGACCTTTGTGCTGGCCCGGGGAGAGTTCCGCTTTTTCACCTTGCACAATGAGGTGCACAGACAGAACGTCCAGAATCCGGAGGGGCGCTTTCGGGCCTACGTCTGCCAGCTCGGCGAGCTTCACCTGCCTCCGCTGTTTCTTGACGACATACCGCCGACGGTGCTTGAGCCAGGGGCGGCCGAGTCCATGCACGGGCTTGTCCTGCACGTCGAAACGACGCAAGGGCTGGACAATATCTTGATGGGCAACCGCCATTGGCAGACGTTTCTGAAGAACAGCCATATCAGCGAGCACGACCAGCTATTTGGCGAATTTTTCGACTATGAACCTTTAGAGGGCGAGACAACGCAGGACTACAAGAACCGTGGCGAAGCCTTGCAGCGTGAGTACCTGAGGCGGCGTGACGATTGGCTGAAGACCCTCACGCGCCGGGCACTGCCCAGGCTTTTCCGGGTAGACATCGAGGCCCGGCAGGATTAGCCGGGCCGGGTGCCTGCTCAGCCTTTCCAGACCTGGGGATTGACCAGGTCGCGCGGGCGCTCGCCCAGCAAGGCGCTGCGCAGGTTGGCCAGCGCCCGGTTGGCCATGGCCTCGCGGGTTTCGTGGGTGGCGGAGCCGATATGCGGCAGGGTCACGGCGTTCTTCAGTTGGAACAACGGCGACTCGGCCAGGGGTTCCTTCTCGTAGACGTCCAGGCCGGCACCGCGAAGGGTGCCGTTTTGCAGGGCCTGGATCAGTGCCGGCTCGTCCACCACCGGGCCCCGGGAGATGTTCACCAGAATCGCGTCCGACTTCATCAGGCCCAGTTCGCGATGGCTGATCAGGTGACGGGTCTTGTCGCTCAGGGGCACCACCAGCACCACGAAGTCGGACTCGGCCAGCAGCGCGTCGAGGCTGCGGAACTGGGCGCCGAGTTGCTGTTCGAGTTCCGGCTTGCGGCTGTTGCCGCTGTAGAGGATCGGCATATTGAAACCGAGGTGACCACGGCGGGCCACGGCGGCGCCGATATTGCCCATGCCGACGATGCCCAGGGTCTTGCCGTGCACATCACCGCCGAACAGGGCCGGGCCGACACTGGCTTGCCATTGCCCGGCCTTGGTCCAGGCGTCCAGCTCGGCGACCCGGCGGGCGCTGCTCATCAGCAGGGCGAAGCCCAGGTCGGCGGTGCTTTCGGTGAGCACGTCGGGGGTGTTGGTGAGCATGATCCCGCGTTCGTTGAAGTAGGCCAGGTCATAGTTGTCGTAGCCGACCGAGACGCTGGAGACCACTTCGAGCTTGGCGGCGTTTTCCAACTGGGCGCACCCGAGCTTGCGGCCGACGCCGATCAGGCCGTGGGCATGGGGCAGGGCTTCGTCGAACTGAGCGTTGAGATCACCGAGCTTGGGATCCGGGACAATCACTTCGAAGTCTTGGCGCAGGTGCTCGACCATGGCGGGGGTGACGCGGCTGAAGGCGAGTACGGTCTTTTTCATCGCAGGGCTCATCGAACGGCGGGAATGCCAAGCACGCTATCATTTTTCGTCGGATTTGTGCGGTGGATTCTGACTTTGTAGGAGCGAGCTTGCTCGCGATGGTGGTCCAGACACCGCGGGGTATCAGATGCCCCGCGTTATCGTTGACGCCCATCGCGAGCAAGCTCGCTCCTACAACAACATTCAGTTGGCGATACGCACGTTTTTCAACTCATACGCCGCCAACTCGGCCTGATGGCCCGCGAGGATTTCCGGCAATGTACTGCGCAAGTGCTCGACCCAGGTCTTGATCTTGGCATCCAGGTACTGGCGCGACGGATAGATCGCATACACATTCAGCTCCTGGGACCGATAGCTGGGCATCATCCGCACCAGGCTTCCATTGCGCAGCCCCTCGATCGCGGCATACACCGGCAACACCCCAACCCCCATGCCGCTGGTGATCGCCGCCTTCATCGCATCGGCGGAGTTGACCAGAAACGGCGAGGTCGCAATGTTCACCACTTCCTGACCATCCGGACCATCGAAGGCCCAGCGGTCCAGGGCGATCACCGGACTCACCAGGCGCAGACAGGCATGGTTGAGCAGGTCGCTGGGCCGTTGCGCGCAGCCATTGGCTTTCACATAGGCCGGTGAGGCACAGACGATGCTGTAGGTGATCCCCAGGCGCTGCGAGACAAACCCCGAATCCGGCAACTCGCTGGCCAGCACGATGGACACGTCATACCCCTCGTCGAGCAGGTCCGGCACGCGGTTGGCCAGGGTCAGGTCGAAGGTCACGTCCGGATGGGTCTTGCGATAACGGGCAATCGCATCGATCACGAAATGCTGGCCGACCCCGGTCATCGAGTGCACTTTCAACTGCCCGGCCGGGCGCGCATGGGCGTCGCTGGCCTCGGCCTCGGCTTCCTCGACATAGGCCAGGATCTGCGCGCAACGCAGCAGATAACGCTTGCCGGCCTCGGTCAGGGCGATACGCCGGGTGGTACGGTTGAGCAGGCGGGTTTGCAGGTGGGCCTCAAGAGCCGAGACCGCGCGCGAGACGTTGGCCGTCGTGGTGTCCAGTTGCACGGCGGCGGCGGTAAAACTGCCGGCCTCGGCCACGCAACTGAAGGCGCGCATATTTTGCAAAGTGTCCATGGAAGGCTCTCTGGGGTGACGGTAAATTGTGACACGAAGTAACAGGGTGATGGGCATACGACCAAGGGATTATCGCGTTAACGGTAACAAAGCTTCACAGAAAGGCCATCTTATCGTCTGACAGGCCACCCTCTAGAATTGCCCCGACCTGTGTGCACCCTCCAATCTCAAGAACACCTCATAACTGTAGGAGCAGGGCTTGCCCGCGAAGCTTTTGGCGGCCTCAAGTGCCCCTTCGCGGGCAAGCCCTGCTCCTACAGGACTGCGTTGTGACCAATCCCGTGCTCACAGAAAACCGCTTTTCTCCCCACCCCAGGAATTTGCAGCAGTGCCGCGTCGCATCAGCAGAGAGCTGAAGACTCTCAGTGTTTGGGCTTTATCCTTGGCTATCAGCGGTTGCATCGGCACCGGAGGTATTGCTCCACAGGGTCAGGCCCTGGCCGCCAATACCCTGCTGACCGACCAGGCGATCCAGGGCGCCGAGCGCGACGCGCACTGGCCGGCCGCGCAGTGGTGGAAAGCCTATGGCGACCGCCAACTCGACCAGTGGATCGACCGCGCCGTGCAGGGCAGCCCGAGCCTGGCCATGGCCGCCGCCCGCGTGCGCCAGGCCCGGGCCATGGCCGGGTTGGCCGAGTCCGCCGAGTCGCTGCAGATCAAGGGCGACGCCGCGCTCAAACGGCATAACTGGGCCAACGATCAGTTCTACGGCCCTGGTGAGTTGGCGAGCACCACCACCTGGGACAACAATGCCGGGCTGGGCCTGAGCTATTCCCTGGACCTTTGGGGTCGCGAAAGCAACGCCAGCGAACGGGCCGTGGACCTCGCCCATATGAGCGTTGCCGAAGCGCGCCAGGCCCGGCTCGAATTGCAGAACAGCATCGTCCACGCTTATATCCAGCTGTCATTGCACTACGCCGAGCGCGATATCGTCGAAGCCACCCTCAAGCAGCAGATGCAGATTCTCGACCTGGCGCAAAAACGCCTGAACGGCGGCATCGGTACTCATTTCGAAGTCAGCCAGGCCGAGACGCCGCTGCCGGAAACCCATCGCCAGCTCGATGCGCTGGACGAAGAGATCGCCCTGAGCCGCAACCAGCTGGCCGCCCTGGCTGGCGTCGGTCCAGGGGAGGGTGCGCAACTGCAACGCCCGTCGCTGTCCCTGCACACCGCGTTGAAACTGCCCTCGGCACTGCCCGCACAATTGCTCGGCCAGCGCCCGGACGTGGTCGCCAGTCGCTGGCAAGTGGCGGCCCAGGCCCGTGGGATCGATGTCGCCCACGCCGGCTTCTATCCCAACATCGACCTGGTCGGCAACCTCGGCTATATGGCCACCGGCGGCGGCCCGCTGGCGTTTCTCACCGGCAAGAAATTCAACTATGGCGTCGGCCCGGCGGTGTCCCTGCCGATCTTCGACGGCGGCCGCCTGCGCGCCGAACTGGGCGAAGCGGCGGCGGGTTATGACCTTGCCGTGGCGAAATACAACCAGACCCTGGTCAACGCCCTCAAGGGCATTTCCGACCAGTTGATCCGCCGCGAGTCCCTGGACAAGCAGCAGGTGTTCGCCGCCCAGTCCGTGGCCTCGGCGCAGAAAACCTACGACATCGCCATGGTCGCCTACCAACGCGGCCTGACCGACTACCTCAATGTGCTCAACGCCCAGACCCTGCTGTTCCACCAGCAGCAGGTCGAACAGCAGGTCCAGGCGGCGCGCCTGAGTGCCCATGCCGAACTGGTCACCGAACTGGGTGGCGGATTGGGCGCGGGCAACGACGTACCGGCCGAGAACCGCACCGTGGCGAACAAACCTCCGGCCGTGCTGGCCGCCTTCGATCACTGAGAACCGCGTCATGACTCCCTTGCCCGCCCCGGTGCGCTGGCTGTACTCCCTGGAATGGCGTCGCGGCTTCTTTGACTGGGCCCGTAGCGACGGCGTGACCTGGATCTATATCTTCAAGGTCCTGGCCGCCGCCTTCCTCACCCTGTGGCTGGCCATGCGCCTGGAACTGCCGCAGCCGCGCACGGCGATGATCACCGTGTTTATCGTGATGCAGCCGCAGAGCGGCCATGTGTTTGCCAAGAGTTTCTACCGTTTCCTCGGCACCCTGGCCGGGTCGGCGGTGATGGTCGCGCTGATCGCCCTGTTCGCCCAGTACACCGAACTGTTTCTCGGCGCGCTGGCGATCTGGGTCGGGCTTTGCTCGGCCGGCGCGCAACGCAACCGCAACTTCCGCGCCTACGGTTTTGTCCTGGCCGGCTACACCGCCGCGATGGTCGGCCTGCCGGCCCTGGCCCATCCGGAAGGGGCCTTTATGGCGGCGGTATGGCGGGTACTGGAAATCTCCCTGGGGATTGTCTGCTCGACCTTCGTCAGCGCCGCGATCCTGCCGCAGACCTCCAGTGCGGCCATGCGCAATGCGCTCTATCAACGCTTCGGCGTGTTTGCCGGATTTGTCAGCGCCGGCTTGCGCGGTCCCCATGCCAGCGCGGCGTTTGAAAGCGCCAATATCGGTTTTATCGCCCAGGCGGTGGGGCTTGAGGGCCTGCGCAGTGTCACGGTGTTCGAAGACCCGCACATGCGTCGACGCAATGGCCGCCTGAACCGCCTGAACAGCGAATTCATGACCCTGACCACCCGCTTCAACGCCCTGCACCAGTTGCTCGAACGCCTGCGCAGCCGTGATCGGACGCAGGTGCTGGCAGCCATCGAACCGGGTTTTCCGGGACTGGGCGAACTGCTCGACGATTTTGCCGGACGCGCCCTGACCGACGCCGATGCCCAGCGCCTGGCGAGCCGCCTGGCCGACTACAAACTGGGGTTGCCGGAGCAGGTACGCAGCCTGCGGGCGAGTTTCCTGCAAAGCGAACCGAGCGAAGCCGACCTGCTGGATTTCCACACCGCGTATGAACTGCTTTATCGCTTCGTCGAGGAACTGCACAGCTACGCCCTGACCCATGCCTCCCTGGCCGATCACCACCACGAACGCGAACAGTGGGACGAGCCTTATGTGCCGAAAACCAACTGGCTGGCGGCCTCGGCCTCGGGGATTCGCGCTGCCTTCGTGCTGATCGTGCTCGGCAGCTACTGGGTGGCAACCGCCTGGCCGAGCGGGGCGACCATGACCCTGGTCGCCGCGGCCACGGTCGGCCTGGCGGCGGCCACGCCGAACCCCAAGCGCATGGCGTTCCAGATGGCGTGCGGCACCTTGCTTGGGGCGTTGATCGGTTTTGTCGAGATGTTCTTCGTCTTTCCCTATATCGACGGCTTTGCGCTGTTGTGCCTGACGCTCGCGCCGGTGATCGTGCTCGGCGCCTTCCTGGCCTCGCGTCCGGCGTACGCGGGCGTCGGCCTGGGTCTGCTGATCTTTTTCAGCATCGGTTCGGTGCCGGACAACCTGACGATCTACAACCCCTATGCCTTTATCAACGACTACATCGGCATGGTCATTGGCATGCTGGTGTGCGCGGCGGCGGGGGCGATCATCCTGCCGCCCAACAGCCGCTGGCTATGGCGGCGGCTGGAGCAGGACCTGCGCGAACAGGTGGTGTTCGCCATCAGCGGCAAGCTCAAGGGCCTCGGCTCGACCTTTGAAAGCGGCACCCGCGACCTGCTGCACCAGGCCTATGGCCTGGCCGTCCGGCAGCCGAAAGTGCAGAGCCAACTGTTGCGCTGGATGTTCGTGGTGCTGGAAGTCGGCCACGCCATTATCGAGTTGCGCAAGGAACAGGCGATCCTGCCGGTGCACCCGGCCTATGCCGAATCGCAGCCGTGGCGCCAGTCGATCCGGGTCATGGGGCGGGCGCTGATGCGCCTGTTTATCCAGCCCAACGCGAGCAACCTGGAGCGCGCCCTGGTGGCGGTGGACCATGCTATCAGCCGGGTCCAGTCCACCGACGAACCTTTTGCCCGGCACTTCGACACCTCGGCGCTGCGCCGGGTGCAGAGCTACCTGCACTTTATCCGCACCTCGTTGCTGGACCCGCAATCCCCGCTGGCCGACCTGAGACTCTCTCATGCCCCGTGAAATCGCTTTCCACGGCGTCTATATGCCGACCATGACCCTGATGTTCCTGATTGCGGCCGGGCTTGGTTGGGCGCTGGACCGTTTTATCGCCAGCCATGACCTGTACCGTTTTTTCTGGCATCCGGCGCTGTTGCGCCTGAGCCTGTTCTGCTGCTTGTTCGGCGCCTTGGCGCTCACTGTCTACCGTTGAGAACGACCTGATGAAAAAGCTTTTCAGCCTGATCGCCACCTTGCTGGTCCTGGCCCTGGCGATCTGGATCGGCCGGGTCCTGTGGGTCCAGTACATGGAAACCCCCTGGACCCGCGATGGCCGGGTACGCGCCGACATTATCAATGTCGCGGCGGACGTCACCGGTGAAGTGGTGGAGGTGCCGGTGCGGGATAACCAGGTGGTGAAAAAGGGCGACCTGCTGATGCGCATCGACCCTGAGCATTATCGGATTGCGGTCAAGCAGGCGCAGTCGCTGGTGGACTCGCGCAAGGCCACCTGGGAGATGCGCAAGCTCAATGCCCATCGCCGCGCCGACCTGGACAACCTGGTGATCTCCAAGGAAAGCCGCGACGACGCCAGCAACACCGCCGACGCGGCCCTGGCCGACTATCAGCAGGCCCAGGCGCAGCTGGAGGCGGCGCAGTTGAACCTGGCGCGCACTGAAGTGCGGGCGGCGGTGGACGGTTACGTCACCAACCTCAATGTGCACCGTGGCGACTATGCGCGGATCGGCGAGGCGAAGATGGCGGTGGTCGATATGAACTCGTTCTGGGTGTATGGCTTCTTCGAAGAGACCAAGTTGCCGCATCTCCAGGTGGGTGACCCGGCGGATATGCAACTGATGAGCGGCCAGGTGCTCAAGGGGCATGTGGAGAGTATCTCGCGGGGGATCTATGACCGTGACAATCCCGAGAGTCGTGAGCTGATCGCGGATGTGAACCCGACGTTCAACTGGGTGCGCCTGGCCCAGCGGGTGCCGGTGCGGATTCATATCGACGAGGTGCCGGACGGGGTGCTGTTGGCGGCGGGGATTACCTGCACGGTGATTGTCAAGCCGGCGGGGGCCTGACGATCGCCAAGAGCTTAAGGGGCTCCACAAACACCCGCTTCTCGCACCATCACGATCAGGCGCCGGTGATCTGGTTGACGCCGGTGATTTTGCCGTTCCAGATCATTTCGTAATGAGCGGTTTGAATGATCAATAAGACCGGGCGTGGGGTCATCAGCGCCCAGCAGTGGTTGCCCGGATGGCGCACGGATCGGTAGCGCAGGCCGGGGCACCGGTCACTCTTGACCGCCTTCCCCAATGCGTGGGAATGGGTGTAGTCATCCGGATCATAAATGGGGTCTGCCAGAGGGATGGACATGGCATCTTTCATCGCCGCATCAGTGAACTGACAAGAAAGCCCCCGGAAAACAAAACGTTCGTAGTTGAGGCCCTGCACCTTCGACCAGTAATGGTTCTGGTGATGCCGCACCTCGGCCAGTGCCGTTTCCATCGTATCGGCCAGATACAGCACGCCAAAACTGCCATCGCTGAACCGCGACCCCGCCGGATTGACGTGAGTGAAGGGCGCCGTCGCGTAGGCGCATCCGGGAATGCCGAAGGGGATCTCGCCACGTGGGATCAGTTCCAGCCGACCCAGCTCATTCTGCAGCCTTGGATTGGTGAGGGCCTGAATCTGGTAAAGCACCTCGAACTCATCCGCGTCCGCCACGTCATCGAACAAGGCAATCGGTGGGAACTTGGAATTGACCAATCGGTAAGCTTGCAAGCGCTCACCGGGCAACGTCGGCAAATCGCCTGTTTTCACCATTGCGCGCCCCGCAGGGCGTCAATCCGCCGAAACGTTTCGTACAGCGAGATCATGTCGCCCTGGGCCATGATGTCCAGCGGGGCACGTCCGTTGAAAAACTCGTTATCGTTCGCCATCGCCGGAAAACCATAGGCGTTCTCGGGATTATCGAAAATGCCGCGCAAGGCCGCGTGGATGTTCAAAACGAAGCTGATTCGTTGCATCTGGTCGGCATCCAGTCCAACGGACCACTCGGGATCACGCTGTTTGGCACGGGTGTAGGTGCTGCGGGAAATACGCAAGATACGACAGGCCTGGTCACTCGAGGCCTGCCATTTTTCGAGTACGCCCACGGCGGCTCTCAGACCTGTCACGCCATGCGCTTTGGTCAGTCCTGGAGCAGGTGAGGTGACTGTCATGATCATATCCTTGAAGTATAATCTGTGGACTCAATAATATTAAAATTGAGTCTGTAGATTTTAATCCTACTCTTCCAAGGCTGACAGTGCCACAGGCTGCCTTATGACTGCCCCAAAAAAAACATGTACTGATTTCTCAGGCCTGAGTGAAGGTCTCATGCAGATGCCGCCACAGCACCGGCCCATCCGACTGTTTCTCAAACACCGCCGTCGATAGCCGGTCTGTACGCGTGCCCGTGTCATCGGCCTGCCATTCGCGATAACGAACGATGGCGCCGGCTTCGTGCAACGCAAACACTTCAAGCTCGCCCAGGGTGATGGTGCAACCCGGTCGACGTCCGCCCGCACCGGCAAACAGCTCGCCCAATCCCGACTTGTCCAATGGCCTGCCCGTCGGCGTGACCATTGAAAAGGCTTCCGAGAACCGCGCCAGCAGCGGCGCCAACGCGTCGTTCTCCAGGGCTCCGGCAAACCATTGCTCGATGACTTTATGGGCTTCGATCACTTCATTGAGGTACAGCGCTTTATCGCTCATGCAGGTTCTCCTTGTTTGGGGGTTAACAGTGCCAGCACCGTTGGCGTATCGAGACGAAAGACGGCGAACAGCGGCACCAGGGTCAACGCCGCGGCAATCAGAAAACAGCCGTGAAACCCGAACGGCGTGCTACCCAACTGATCCAGCAGTCCCATCAGCAGCGCCGCGCCGAGGCAGAAGCTCAGTTGCCGATTGATATTCCACACCGAGCTGGCGTGGCCCATGCGCGGTAACTCGACATCGAGAAACGCGCAGTTGTGCGCGGTACTGCTGCACAGGCTGCCGCCGAGGCCCATCAGCGCATAGGCGATGATCGGCAGCGGTCCGTGGGGATCAATGATCAATACCAACAACAGGATGCCCAGTGCCTGGGCGAACAGGCCCGCCAGCAACAAGGGCTTGGGGCCGAGTCGGTTGAAATGGCGCTTGCCGAACACAATCGCCACCCCCGAGGCCAGTGCCCAGGGCAGCATCAGGGCGCCCGTCTGCGCCGCGCTCGCCCCCAGGCCACGCAGATAGAGAATTGCCACCAACTGGGTGCCGATAAACACCCCGGGGACGAACAGGTACACCAGCATCGCCAGGCGCAACAGCGGAATACGTGCCACCTGGGCCGCACTCCACAGGCCGCGATGGCTGAACCCTGGCCGCTGGGCCGGGCGCACGTCCGGCTTGAACCACAACCCGGTCAGCAGCAGAGGCAGCAGTGCCAGCGGGATATTGGCGTAGAAGATCCAGCGCCACGACGCATGGTCGACAATCAGCCCGCCCAGCGCCGGGGACAAGGCCGGGATCAGCAAGGCCACCAGCATCATCCGCGAGGTCAGACCGGCGCGTTCGTTCACCGGGTAGTTGCGGTAGGCCATGGCCTGTCCGACCGGGATCAGCAAACCGCCGCCCAGGCCCTGCACCAACCGCCAACCGATCAGCGCCTCAATGGAGCCGGCCTGGGCCACGCACCAGGAGGCCACGGCGAACAGCACCAGTGAGGCCGCGATCAAGCGTCGCTCGCCGACCAGCGCCGCCAGCCAGACACTCAGGGGAATGATCGCCGTCAGCCCGAGCATATAGGCGTTCCCGACCCAGGCCAGTTGCGTCACCGTGGCCCGCAGCTCATGGCCGATTTCCGGGTAGGCGACATTGGCGACAAACATGTTCACCAGATCCAGGGAAAACCCCAGCAGATACACCAGGGCGATTTTCGAGCGATAGCTCATGACGGTCTCCATCGGATAAGGCGACAGGTTAGGTCGCCGGCAAGGCTTGGGAAACCGCGCATTGACTGCTAGTTTGTCAAAAATATTTTGACAATGGAGGCCTTGACCCATGGTCAGCCTGGATCGTTTCGAGACCTTCAAGACCGTGGTAGAGGCCGGTTCGCTGACCGCCGCCGCCGAACGCCTGGGGCAGACCCGGGCCGTGGTCAGCTTTACCCTCAAGCGCCTGGAGGCCGAACTGGGGGTGACCCTGTTGACCCGCAACACCCGGCGCCTGGCCCTTACCGAGGCCGGCGAGCGCTTTTACGGGCGCTGTCTGAGCATGCTGGAACAGGCCCGGCTGGCGATCGACGAGGCGCGTTCGGAACATACGCAACTGCGCGGCACGCTGCGGATCACCACCACGGTCGAATATGCCCTGGCCAAGGTGGTTCCGGCGCTGGAGTTGTTCCGGCGGATTCACCCGGAGTTGAAGGTGCATCTGTCGACCTCCTCGACCCACGCCGACCTGATCTCGGAACGTTTCGACGTGGCGATCCGGCTCGGCCAGGTCTCGGATTCCAATCACCGGGCCACGCAGCTCGCCACGTTCAAGATCTTTGCCGTGGCCTCGCCGGAGTTTGTTGCCGGGCTACCCGGCGGCGAGTTGCACACCTTCGAGGACTTGCAACAGGTGCAGAGCCTGGTGCATCGGCGCCTGGGCGATCTGGGCCTGACCCATGTGAAGAGCGGCGAGCCGTTTTTCTTCCGGCCGGCGGCCGAGCAGTCACGGATTGTCGCGGACAATTCCTCGGTGCTGCGCGGTTTTGCCCTGGCGGGGCAGGGCGTGGCGATTTTGCCGGATTGGTTGGTACGTGAGGATCTGGAGGCAGGGCGCCTGTGCCGCTTGTTGAACGGCTATCGCTTTCTCGAACAAGGGATTTATGCCCTGTACCCGGACACTCGGCATTTGCCGTTGAAGGTCCGGGTGTTTATCGACTTCATGAAAGAGCACGCCTGAGCGGTCGTTACAGCCGTACCCCCAAACCAAAGCGCTTCATCAACACCTTTTCCAGCAACCCCTTGGGCAGCAACCAGGCCATCAACGGCAATGCCCGGCTGCCATTACCCAGGCGCAACAGGCGCGGCGGCCGAGCCTGTTGCACGGCCTTGAGCAAGTCGGCGGCCACGCTGGTGGCCGGGGTCGGATTGTTCTGCGAGGCATTGG
This sequence comes from Pseudomonas sp. MWU12-2037, assembly GCF_023242345.1. Lineage (NCBI taxonomy): Bacteria > Pseudomonadati > Pseudomonadota > Gammaproteobacteria > Pseudomonadales > Pseudomonadaceae > Pseudomonas > Pseudomonas sp. MWU12-2037. Next base: position 231,204 of record NZ_JALLIZ010000010.1, read on the forward strand.
CCCGTGCGCGAATACCCTCGCGCAGCGGCCACCAGGGCGATTGCTCGCCAATCAACTGTTCAGCCTCATGCCCGGCATTCTTGGCAAAGCGGGTATCGATGGCCCCGGGCTGCACTTCCATCACCCGGATCCCGAACGGCGCCAACTCCATGCGCAAGGCATCGCTCAAGGCATGCACCGCCGCCTTCGAGGCGCAATAAGCCCCGGCGAACGGCGTCACCAGCACCCCGGACACGCTGCCGATATTCACCACCAGCCCTCGGCCGCGGCGCAACACCGGGAGCATCGCCCGGGTCACCCCGACAATGGAGAACACATTGGTTTCGAATTGCCGACGCATCGCTTCAACCCCGCCATCGAGCAGCGGTCCCATGGCGCCGTAACCGGCATTGTTGATCAGCACATCAAGGCCGCCGCACTCGGTGTTGAGCCGTTCGCCGAGTCGCTGCAGGGCATTGCCATCATTGACGTCCAACTGCACGGCGGTGAACCCGGCTGCCGCGAGCGCCGCCACATCATCGGCCCGACGCGCCGAAGCCCAGACCTGGTAACCCGCGTGCTTGAACACATCCGCCAACGCGCGGCCGATGCCGCTGGAACATCCGGTAATCAGGGCAACGGGCATGGCACTTCCTTAGTGGGCTTGTCGAGAGTCGAAGATCTCCGAGAATACCCCGTTCGGGACAAAAATGAGCGAATCGAGGCCCTTCTTTACCTCGTCCTTTTGCGTGCCATACATGTGTGTCTGGTTGCCATGGCCATCGAGGAAAAACAAGGCCGGAACGAACTCAATCTTGATCTCCGGCTGGAACAGTTTGAAGATCGGATAACTGATCTGATAGAACGCCACCCGATCCCGGTAAGGCCCTGATGCCAGGGCTTCGAGCAAGGGCTTGAGCTTTTCGCACGGCGGACAGTGACGTTTATAGACCAGCACCACGGCGGGTCGGGGCCGGATCAATGGCACCTCCAGGCTGCCCAGCTCTGCCCTGAACGCTTGTCGAGTTTTTATCTCGATGACCGTGTTCGTCCCTTTCATGCTCGATGCCCTGCCGCTCTGTTTCGGTGTTGGGGAGTATTCAACGTCAAATGTGATCCAATGTAACCTGTCAGAAATGACGGGTGTCAAAGTGCCATCATTGCTGGGCGAGTCGGCTGGAAGAGTGTTACCGCGGGTGTACTTCCATAAAATCAAGGGGTTGTTGGCAGAAATCGGAGGACTACGTTGTAATGGATGGGTCGTTTTATGCTCGATCTTGGTCGTTAATAGTGAGTCATGGGGTCACGTTATCGCCTGGGGCCGGCCGGCATATGCCCTGTTTGGTGCTTTCTTATTTCGTTAATCACTAAAAAACTGTCATTTCTGACAGTAGATGAGGCCCCCGGATTGCGCCCACATTAGCTCCCAGCAGATCTGCCTGGAGCCCGGCGATGGACCCACAAGAGAACTTCAGCATCACGCCGCCGTCGTTGCCCAAGGGCGGCGGCGCGATTCAAAGCATCGGCAAGGGTTGGGGCGAGGTAGGCTCCACCGGCAAGGCCTCCTTTGACCTGCCGTTGCCGATCTCGCCCGGGCGCGGTTTCGCCCCGGCCCTGACCCTCGGTTATGGCAGCAGCGTCGGTAACAGCCTGTTCGGCATCGGCTGGGTATTGTCGTTGGGTTGCGTGGCACGGCGTACCAGCAAGGGCGTTCCGGATTACACCGATGACGATGTCATGCTCGGCCCCGACGGCACCGTGTGGATGGCCGAGCGAGATGCCGACGGGAAGATCATTCGCAGGCCCGTGAATAGCTATCGAGGCCTGGAGCTGGGCATCGACTATCAGGTGGCGCGTTACTTCCCCCGTATCGAAGGGGCGTTCGAACGGATCGAACATTGGCGTTCGGCGGACGACTACCCGGGGTTCTGGTTGATTCACGGGGCCGACGGCAGCCTGCACCTGTACGGCTACAACAGCTCGTCACGCAGTACCGACCTGGAAGATCACCTGCGCGTCGGCGAATGGCTGCTGGAAGAAAGCCTCAATGCCCTCGGCGAACATATCCTCTATGAGTACGCCGGCGAAGACCATGCCGGGATGCCTGACGATACACCGCGCGACTTTCGCGCCCAGTGTTATCTGAGCCGGGTGCGTTATGGCAATGCCGAGGCGGACGCGCACCTCTATCACTGGGTGCCCGGGCAGTTGGAGCGGGTGCAGTGGCACTTCGATCTGATTTTTGACTACGGTGAGCGTGACACCGGGGTGGAGGATATTCCCGCCTACGAACCGACGGGCGAGTGGCCGGTGCGCAGCGACCCTTTCGCAACCTACGGCTATGGCTTCCTGCTGGGCAACCTGCGTTTGTGCCGGCAGGTGCTGATGTTCCACCAGTTTCCTGAACTGGGCAGCGAACCGCTGCTGGTGCAGCGCTTGCTGCTTGAATATCGGACCACTGAACTGGGCTACAACCTGCTGTCCGCCGCGCACCAGCAAGGTTATGACGAGCAGGGGCAAATCCAGTCGCGCCCGCCCGTTGAGTTCAGCTACTCGGCGTTTGAACCCGAGGACAGTGAGTATCAAGAATTCGATGCCATGCCCGGCCTGAACGACGGTCAGCAGTATCAACTGGTCGACCTGTATGGCGAGGGCCTGCCGGGTGTGCTCTATCGCAGCGACAAGGCCTGGTACTACCGTGAGCCGCTACGGGCGCAGCCGGCGGAAACGGCCGATGAGGTGGTCTACGATTCGTGGCGACGACTGGACGCCATCCCGGTGATGGACAGCCGCAAACCGGTGCGCCAGTCGCTGATGGACCTCACTGGCGACGGCCGCCTGGACTGGGTGGTGGCGCAACCCGGTGTCAGCGGTTTTTTCACCCTCAACCCGGATCGCAGCTGGTCCAGGTTCGTCACCTTTGACGCCTTTCCCGTGGAATTCTTCCACCCGCAGAGCCAACTGGCCGACCTGATGGGTGCCGGCCTGTCCGACCTGGCCCTGATCGGTCCGCGCAGCGTGCGGCTGTATGCCAACCGCCGGCGCGAAGGTTTTGCCTCGGGCAAGGATGTGGCGCACTTCATCGAAACCGCGCCCGATGATCGTCTCCCCGTGCTGAGTCCGGCGCCGACTGAACTGGTGGCCTTCAGCGATGTATTGGGCAGCGGCCAGCAGCACCTGGTGCGCATTCGCCATAACGAAATCGTCTGCTGGCCCAACCGCGGCCACGGTCGTTTCGACCCGGGCTTTCGCCTGGGCACCTTGCCCTATACCTACGAGTCCTTCGACGCTTCGCGGGTGTTGCTGGCCGACCTCGACGGCTCCGGCGCGGCGGACCTGATCTACCTCACCAGCGAGCATGCCGAGATTTTCATGAACCGCACCGGCATGGGCTTTGAAAGCACGCCCCTGATCCAGCCCTGGCCGCCGGGCGTGCGTTATGACCGGCTGTGCCAGGTCAGCACCGCCGACCTGCAAGGGCTGGGTTGTTCCAGCCTGGTGATCACCATCCCCCATATGAAACCCCAGCATTGGCGTGTGGATTTTGTCCAGGCCAAGCCGTATCTGCTGCACAGCACCAACAACAATATGGGCGCGGTGGGGGAGGTGATCTACCGCAGCTCGGCCCAGGAATGGCTGGATGAAAAACAGGCATTGCTGGCGGCGGACCTGGAGCCTGTCAGCTATGTGCCGTTTCCGATGCCGGTGGCCGTCGAGCAGATCCAGCTCGATGAAATCACCGGCAATCGGCTGACCCAGCGCTTTGAATACTGCCAGGGCTTCTACGATGGCCAGGAGCGCGAGTTCCGCGGCTTTGGCCTGGTGCTGCAAACCGACAGCGACGTCACCGGCGACGAACAGCGGCTGGCCGGTTTTACCGCGCCGGTGCTGCGCAAGAGCTGGTTCCATACCGGGCGCCTGCCCGACCTGCCGGGCCTGGACTATGACCGCTCGGACAGCGCGGCCCAACCCCTGGGCACGGCCTTGCTGCTGGAGCCCCGTGGCGCCGCGCCGGACGATATCATCAGCGACGCCGATGATCTGACCTGGCACGACATGGCCTACGCCCTGGCCGGCATGCCGTTGCGGGTCGAGATATTCGGTCTCGACGCCGACGACCTGTTGCAGGACCGGCCCTACTCGGTGCAGCAATCGCGTTATGCCGTGCGTCTGTTGCAACGGCGCAACGAATTCCAGCCGTACTGCAGGATGCAGCCGCTGGAGCTGGAGTCGATCGCGTATACCTACGAGCGTCAACCTGACGACCCTCTGTGTCAGCACCATATCAGCCTGGCCTGGGATCCTTATGGCGGGCTGATCCATGAGGTGACGGTCGACTATGCCCGGCGCAAGAGCGTCAGCGACGATCCGCCGTTCAGCGAAGTCCATGAGCAAACCTGGTGGCGCGCCGCCCACGACGACGCCCAGCGCTTTTACTACCTGAACGAAAGCCGCGCCCAATTTATTCACCTGGATGATCCGGAAGGCTGTCGTCTGGGCCTGCCCTACCTGTCCCGTGGCAACGCGCTGGTGCTGCCGAAGGCGGTGCTGGGGCCGGAGGATATTTCCCATGAGTCGATGCTCGACCGTCTCAATGCGCCGCCAGCGGGTGACTACCAGCGGGTGCTGACGCAGTTTTCCGTGCAGCGTTATCAACAGGCCGGCCAGACCCTGCCGGCGGGGCAGGCCAGTTTCGAGGCGCTGGTCGACTTCCTGGAGTCCGCCGAGCTGGATGAGGCGGCGCTGCAGGCGTATGCGTCTGTGCTCAGTCCCGCGGAGCTGGAGGACAAACTGCCCGGGCTCGGTTATCGGCCCATTGAGGCCATGTTGCCGACGGAACCGGACAGGGTATTGTGGTCGACCCGCAAGGGCTTTATGACCTACGCCGGGCTGGACGGTTTCTATCGGCTGATCAGTGCCCGGCCCACCGAAAGCCAGGGGCCGACGGACATCGAGTTCGATGCCTATTACTGCCTGCCGATCAGTGTCACCACGGCCGATGAGTGTGTCACCCGCGTGGACGTCGCCGATTATCGGTTCCTGTTGCCCCGTCGCATCGTCGATCCGAACCAGAATATCCAGGAGGCCTGCTATGACGGTTTTGGCGAGCTGTCGGCCAGCAGTTTCCATGGCACCGAGGCGGGTGTTGCGCTCGGTTTCGATCCGATAGACGAGTACCAGCCCGTGGCCCACTTACCCGCCGAAGCCATCGCCGACCCGGACGCGGCGTTGCAGGGGGTGGCCAGTGCCTGCTTTCGTGATGCGTTCAGTTGGATGCGGCAGCGTGAGCCGGTCCATGCGGCGGTCCTGCAAGCCGACCGTTACCCGGCACCTGCGGACAATCCCGGGCGAAAAATCCGTATCGCCGTCCAGTGCTGGGACGGCTTCGGCCGCGCCTTGCAGACCAAGCAGAAAGTCGAACCGGGGGACGCCTACCAGATCGCGGCCGACGGCACCCTGGTGCTGGACAACGATCAGCCCGTCAGCGCCCCGGCCGCCGAGCGCTGGCGGGTCAGCGAACGGGTCGAATACAACAACAAGGGCCTGGCGGTACGGGTCTACCGACCTTACTTCGCCGATGGCTACCGCTATATCAAGGACGAGTCCTTTCGCCTCTTCGGGCATTGCGACCAGCAATTCTACGATCCGCTCGGCCGCCCGACCCTGACCCTCACCGCCATGGGCTACAAGCGCCGCCAGCGGTACCTGGGGTGGTACGGAATCGCCGAGGACGAAAACGATACCTGGGGGGAGGTGGAGGAAGAGTCCCCAACGCTTCCGGCGGTCGCTACCTTGACCGTGAGCACTGGCCAAAAAGCAGCCAATGGCTCGGATGCCCATACGGCAACCGTCACGGTCAAGGATACCGAGAACCGTCCGGTCAGGAACGTTGTGGTGCGGTTTCTCGATATCCCGGACGCCTCCCTCAATCCCTCCTCCGGCTTCACCAATACGCAGGGACTGGTCGAAACCCGCATCACCTCGACCGTGCCTGGCACCAAAACCGTCAGTGCCACGACGTCGGTGGGCGATGTGAGTGGCAGTCCGAAGACCGTCGAATTCGTCGCCGCTGCTTCGGCTCAACTGGAGTTGGAGATGGGCGCTGGCAATCAGCTCGTCAGCGATACGGAAAAAAACAACTGGGTCTGGGCGACGGTACGTATGAGCGATGGCTCCCCGGCTCCGCAGGGCACCCGGGTAACGTTTGACCCGGTCGATGACGTTGTTTTTAGCGCGACTTCTTGCCAGACCTCGGGCAGTACCGGCAAGTGCATTGTGATGATAGGCAGTACCGTGGCGAAGACGCACACCATCACTGCCAGGCTCGCGGGGGAACTTTCAGAAGCGCAGGTCGACGCGACATTCCTTCACGGGGCGTACGATCCAGCCGCTTCCACCCTGGAACCTATCGAGGGTGACAAGAGGGCCGATGGGGTGGACGCGCACCTGGCAACCGTGACGTTGCGTGATACCTACGGCAACCCTTACACCGCGACTACAGCATCTTCCTATGTACTGTTTCCGGCGGTCGCCGGCGTCACCATTGACCCTACCGCGCCAAACCGCTGCGCGTTTGTGCCGGGTAGCGCAACGACCAGTGCCCGTATCACGTCGCAACTCGCGGGCACCTATTCCATTACGGCGACCTTTGGCAATGGCTCTGGCATAGGACAGCCGCAGACGGCGAGGTTTGTCGGTATCGCCGGGGATGAAAGCCGTTCGACCTTCAGTGTCAGCGAGGGGAGCCAACCGGCCGATGGCTTGACCACCCATACCGTCACGGCTTTCATCCGGGATTCCGCCGATAACCCCTTTGCGGGCGCTACCGTGTATTTCGGAACGACGGGCGCGACGTTGCTAGAGACAACCTGTGTCACCGGGCCGGAGGGGACCTGTTCGGTCGATCTGGTCGCGACCACCCCAGGTACGAAAGAAGTGAGGGCCAATCTCAATCGCAGGGTGGGTGGGACGCTGATTTACCTGAGTAACAATCCTCAATCTGCGCAGTTTTCTTGAGCCGAACCTTGGAAGAATCCTCAATGGGTAAGGACGCCTCTAACAGTTGAAAAGTTCTCAACCGGAGACGGGCAATGAACGACAAACCCAGTTCACTGTTGCAGTTGTTGAACAAGAACGCGCGCAGTCGCAGCCAGCTACTGGAGCATTACGACTCGGTATTGGAGATCGCCAAGGGTTCGCTCGAGCAACTGATGAGCACCGACAGAACCTTGCACATCACCGAAGCGCGGGCCTTGCATGAGCAAGCCAGGGCCATCAGCGCCGTTACGCTGCGGCAGTTTCGCGAGCAGCGGCTGACCACGGCGATACACCGTGCCTTCGAGCCCGGTTCCGGCATCCGCGGGCTGGTGGATGCCCCGACCTACAACGATCTGTTCCGGCCGGACTGGGCCAATCATTGCCCGACGGATGCGATTGAAGCCACAACCTCGCCCATCGCCTACCTGGCCGATCTCTACCGTGAAGTACAGAAGATCGAGCAGAGCGGCAGGCCGGGGGACGGGCAGGGCAACCGTATTCTGTTGGAAGAGCGACGTCCGGACCTGGCGGACCTGTGGCTGGATCACAGTGCCCTCGAGCGTGTCGAACCGACCCTGGTGCTGGTCAACGAAATACTGGAAACCTCGGCGTACCGCTATCTGGAGAGCTTCGGCGACGAACGTTCGCTGGATGATGTGCTGCTGGATGTTCGTTACCCCCCGACCTTGCCGTATGAGCGCTATCAGCAACAGATCAATTACACCTTGCAGCGCAAGGAGCGCCTGCCCGGCGACGTTATCCGCTGCACCGACCGGGCCTATCCGTATTTCAAGGAACCCGGCGTGCATTCGCTGCTGTCGGATATCGCTCTGGTGCAAGACACCGGCTTCGGCCCGGTGCAGCAGGGGATTTTGCTGGAGGCGCCGTATTTTCCGGAGTTCGACCCCAATCAAGAACCCGAGCAAACGTTCGCCTTGGCCCGTATCAACCCGAGAACCCATCTGCTCGACACCTCCGGCACCGATCCCGAGAGCTTCTTCAGGGCCAACTTTGGCGAGGGCGATGTTTTCAGGTTGCTCGATACCCAAACCTTCTGCCTGCACACCGGGCTGAAGACCGATGAGCTCGAATCGCTGTTGTCCGTGGGGGCTTATACGCCCTATTCGTCGGCCAATTTCATTGCGTTAGATGACGTGCCGGTGGATGGCGCGGTGTTCGGTTCGGTGTACGTCAACGCGGGTATCAGCCCGGCCATGGCCATTGAAACGACTAGCGACGATGAGAGTGCTCCCCAACACCAGATCGTCAATTGGTCCCATGACCGTTTTGACCGGCTCAATCGCATGATCCGCCTGGCAAACTGGCTCAAGCTGCCGTTCGACCAGGTTGATCGCCTGCTGGTGGCCTCGATTGGCGCCGAAGGGAAAACGTCGGATTATCGGATCACTACCGACACCCTGCGCGCCCTTGGCCTGTTCCAGAGTCTGCGTACGCGCTACAAGGTCAGCGCGGACGACTTTGCCGCCTTGCTCCGGGGGCTGGGCGTGCACGCCCGGGGCAAGCAGTCGACGCAGTTTGACCTGGTGTTCAACAGCCAGGCGCTGTTTCCCGGCCCGCTGATCCTGGATGGGGAGGTCTTCGACATCACCCCCGGCAATGAGGCCGAACGCCAGAAAATCGATCATTTGTGCGCCGCCCTGGGCATGACCTTCGAGATGTACCGTTTTACCGCCAAGGTCATCGAACAGGCCTACGCCGGTGAGCCCTTGCGCTGGAACACAGCGGTGGTGTCGGCGTTCTACCGGTTGGTCCGGCTGCCCCATTATCTGGGGCTGACCACCATTGAGGCCCTGGCGTTGCTCGAACTGCTGGATAACGGCGGCAGTCAATTGGTCGCGAAACTGGCCGGGCCGACTCATATCGCCTCCTACCAGACGTCTGGTAACACCGACACCTTGAGCGTGATCCACGCCCTCGTCGAAGCCAGTGCCTGGTTGGCCGAGCACAAGTGGACGGTCGGCCAGGTCTGTCGGATCGTGCTGCCGGCCCTGACCAAGCCGGTGGCCAGCGAGGCCGAGCTCAATCTGCTCAAGCAGATGCACTCGCGCCTGGCGGCGGCGCTGATCAGCGACAGCAGTTTTGCCGAGGTCGGCGCACCGCAAAGCCGTGTGGTCGTGAATATCGATGAAGGAGGCCAGGAGGTGTTTTCCTCGGTCGCCATCGATTGGTTCGAGGAATTGAAAGAGTTTATCGAGGCGGGAGAAACCACCCCGGCGGCCCGGGGGCTGGTCAAATACCTGAGGGGGGAAACCGAAGAGAGTTTTGACGCCGCTTTGAACGGCAAGGTCGCCGAGGTGCTGGAACCCTTCGACCCGACGCCCGAAGGCCTGCATGCCCAGATCTGCAATATGATCATGCGGGCTCGCGGCGCTCAGGAAGCCTTGCTGATGGAAGGGCTGGCCGGCTATCTGGACAGCTCCGTCGATCTGGTCAAGGTGCTGTTGTTCTGGGCCGAGGGCAATCGCTATCAGTTGCTGATGGAGGTGCTGCGGGTATATGGACTGGCCGCCAACGCCAGTGGCCCCTTGCAGTTGGCCATTGGCGACGAAGTCCTGTTGGTGCTCGACAATCTGGTCAAGCGAGCCGCCGTCACCACGCACTTGGATCTGAGCCCGGCATTTGTCGAACAGTGTGTGCAGCATCCACAGTGGTTCGGTCTTGACGATGTCGGGTTGTCGCTGCAGACCGTGTATTTTTTCACCCAATACGCCTCAACGGTACGCCTGAGCGCACAACCGGAAGAGCGGCTGCTGGATTATCTGCAACTGATCAACACCCTTTGGGACAAGGCCCTGGAAGGCGACAAGCGGCTGATCCGCGACAGTGCGGCGAACAAGCTGGCCGGCTTTCTCGACTGGGGCGTACGCCAGGTACTGGCGGTGGCCTCGCATCTGAACCCGGAGGACGGGGTGATTTTTACCCTCGCCGAACTGGATCTGCTGGTGCGCACCTGCCGCCTGGCGCGGCATACCGACCTGGATGCCGAGGCACTGTTAGCGCTGGGGACCTTGACGCCGACCAGTGACGTGGCAGATTTCCGCCATGCCGCGGAGCTGGCATTGGCCAGCCTCACCCAGTCCGTGCCGGGAACACCGGCCGGTGAAGTCGGGCAAAGCCATAGCAGCGTGATCACGGTGACACCGGACTATCTGGTGGCGAACAAATCCGGCGAAAGTGCGACCTATTCCATCACCCTGCGCGACTTCATGGATGAGCCGTTCGAAGACGTCACCATTACCTGGAGCACCAATCTGGGAGTATTGGAACAGAGGTCGACGGTTACCGACGAGAACGGCGAGAGCAGCGTCACGCTGGAGAGCGGCGACACCATGGGCATCGCTCATGTGGTGGCCGAGTATGGGCTGGGCGACAAGGTGCTTGCGCCGGTGGTGACCATTGGTTGCGATGAAGCCTCGTTGCACTTTTCAGCGCCGACCTATGATCGTTCGGAAGCCTTGTCCAACAAACTCGAAGCCATCAATTTCAGTGTCACGTTGGTGGATGATTTTACCAACCTGGGTATCGATCGTCTGGTGGACTGGGGAACGACCTTGGGCGAGTTCCAGCGCTACCAGACGATGACCAACCACGAGGGCATCAGCCATTCGAGCCTGCGCAGCGGACCACTGGGCGAGGCTGCGGTGATCGCACGGTATGAAAACGGCAGTTATTGGGCGTTTCCAGAGGTGACCTTTACCAGCACGCCGTATTTTCAATATGTACGTTTTGCCAGTGCGGTGGTTGAAGATGTTGAGGTTGAGCTGAGCTGCCGGTTGGTTGAGCTTAATGGCGATGCTGTACCAGAGGGCACGAGCGTTACTTGGCGCGCGGACGCTGAAGACTTGCTCGTGTTGGAAAGCGCCACTGATAGTCAGGGTGTTGCGTTGTCGCGATTTAAACCCGAGGGCTCCGGTACGGTCACCGTAACAGCCAGTGCTCAGGGCGATATAAAGGAAAAGTCGACGGAAGTGACGAAGATTTACCCTCAGGCCTTGATTGCCAAGTACGAATCTTCTCAGCCGTTATATATGGAGGGCGATCCGAATCCCGTCGTGTTTTCTGTTTGGCTGGTGTCGGGAGGTGATGTATCGCCTAGGACGCCTGTAGAGTGGAAAGTGGATGGCGTGTTCAAGGCGAGCTCTCTGACTGATAAGGATGGGCTCGCGACCTTCAGTTCGAAATTTGCAACCGTGCAAGGTGCCTATACAGAACATACGGTTTTGGCGACAGTCGCTGGAACCGATAAAACGGTTGAGTTTAAGGTGGCTGCGCTCCCCTATTTTAAAATTCAGGTGGCGCTCGCCGGAGAGGGATTCTATGAGAAAGCTCCAAAATTTATCGGTTCGACCAGGTATTATACGCTTGTGGTAAAAGCGATTGATGGTGCAGGTCAATCCTTAGCGGGTATCCCATTTAAACTGACAAGCCTGGGTGTCGACCCTTCATTACTTCTGGTGCGTATTGAAAGTCTGGACGAACTCGTCGAGACAACAACGGAGGGTTATAGTTTTAATGTGCATCGCATGGCCGGGCCAACGAGTCAAGTGCCTATGGGGGATTTTTCTCTGGGGGTTGAGGTTGCTGGAAAACGCTTGTGGGAGGACTCTTATAGAGCGGGTATTATTTATAGGATCTATGATGCGGTTATAAAAAGCAGTGTTCTTATTGTTAGATTTACTCTTTGGAATCAATATAACTCGATTCCATCCGATTATTGGACGCTTGTGGGTTTTCCCGTTACGGCCGAAGTCGCGGATGTTTCATGGAAGGACACAGTAGAGATAATTTGCAAGCGTAACGAGGCTATATGTTGGCAGGCACATTTTCCTCTGACTGGGAGCGATCACCCCACGCAATGGCATCCTCTTACGGTCAGTGAAGTTGTGGGCGGGGATGGCTACATCATCCTTGCAGAGGACACAAAAGTTATTTGGGCGGATGTTTAGTCGGTTTTTTGGTTCGAATTTTAACAGGTGCTCACTATGAAAGCCGGAATTATTCACGAACTCGAAGAACAACGCCGTGACGCCCTGGTCGCTTATTACCTGGGCCAGATCGTGCCGTCATCGAACACGGCGGCACCCTTGCGCCTGACTACCCCCGAGGATCTCTACGAATACCTGCTGATCGACAATCAGGTCGGTGCCCAGGTGGAGACCAGCCGCGTCGCCCAGGGCATTGCCAGCCTCCAGCAGTATATCCACGCCATCTACAACGGCATGGAGCCCGGTTACCCCTATGGGTTCAGTGCCGAGGAGCTGCGCTTGTGGCGCGAGAGCATGAGCGAGTACAGCGTCTGGGCCGGCTACCAGATGATCGAGGATTACCCGGAAAACTACATCGACCCGACCCTGCGCCTGGGCAAGACCAGCCAGTTCAAGAACCTGGAGAACGACCTGGGGCAAAGCCGCCTGACCGAGGACAGCGTGCAGACTGCGCTGAAAAACTACCTCAGCCAGTTTGAGTTGGTGAGTAACCTGAAGGTGGTCTCGGGATATATCGATGGCACGGACTTCAGGCACGCCCATTATTATTTTGTCGGTCGGCAAAACGTCGAGCCTTTTGCGCACTATTGGCGCAAGGCGGCGATTGACCTGAATGATTCCAGCACCCATGTCTCGCCTGCGGCCTGGAGTGAATGGAAAGCCATTGATGTGGCCTTCGATTCGAAGGTGGCGCATGTCCGGGTGGTGACGATCATGGGCCGTCTGCATGTGGTCTGGGTGGAGCCCGGCCCGGCGGAGGTCGACGCGGATGGCCAGAAGACCGGCCGCTATTCGTATTTTATAAAGATGGCCTATAAACAAATCAATGACCAGTGGGCGCCCTCCACGACGCTGTTTAGCGGGTATACCGATAAAGAGCGCTTCGAAGATGAACTGGCCAGCAATGGAGATTTTGTTCGCGGCTTTGTCTTTACCGTGACCATGGATATCCGAAAATCTGGTCAGACGAACCTGGTTATTTGCTTCACGGCCTGGGCCCCTTCGGGGGCAAACGAAGTGATAGAGACTACGACTGAAGAGGTGATCCTGGTGATGGATCGCTTTTTCAAAGTCGTTAATTTGTCGAGCACCACGGGAGAGGGGCGGGAGTTGATGACCGTGGCGAAGGCGATGTTTGGCCGCAACGCCGAGTGCTTGCAGTTCCCCTATGCGGAAATCGATGATGGCGGTGTCAATATAAAGTGGCGGTTGAAAGAGATTGTTTATCAACCCGACTCGCCGTGGTCCACGCCACACCCACCCAATGCATTGAATCAGCGCCTGGAGTTTAGCGCGGCTTTGTTCATGGACCCTGGACCGGGAGCCGTCGGGTTGTTCCTGCTCCAGGGGCATTGTTCGGCTATCGAACTGGAGAGGGATACGCTTGAAATTTTCATGGGCAATAGTTCAGCCCAGGTGGCAATCGGCAATAATATGAAAGCCACGGCGTTAATCACCACCCGTGATCGCAGGTTATACGGGGAGGTGAGAGTAGATGCGGGGTTTTCCACGTTGCCTCTGCCGGCTGGAGAATGGCTTCACGAAGGCGTAGTGGTCGGTAGTTTTCAGCCGGGGACCTATAAAAAGTACATCGAGCCGTCGGGGTATTTCTATTATTTTGCGCAAGTGGAGCTTGACCTTGACATAGCCACCCTTCCGTCTTATGGACCGGGTGAGATAAAAAGAGCAGACATGTTCAAAGTTGAGTTGTCGGGAGGGCTGGAACTCGGATTGGGGAGTGCGAGTAATATTTGTGTGGAAAAGCAGCGGCCGGTCACCAAGGATTTCAAGATCTGGACCTATTGGTATGAGGACGACGGTAGAAGAGTGGGAACGTCCATATGGACTGGCAAGCTTACGCTGAATGGCAATGCATCGACTCCAGCGATCCCCCGGATAGTCACGGCGGCCAGTCTGGAAGAACTTTACTATTTTCAGTTTGGTCATCAGGTCGGCGAGCACACCTACAACCAATATGACGTTCACCTGGTTCCCGAGCTCAGCCGTGCGGCACCCCGTGTAGTCTCCAATCAAGGGGCTCAGTTTCTCGATCTTGAAGCATTGGCATTGCCTTCATTGCGTTATGTAAGGCTCAACAATCTGTTTGCCAAGGAACTGATCGCCAAGGCGGCATTCTCTGTGCCAGCGGCCTTGAGCTGGGAGACCCAGCACACGGAGGAACCCCCCGTTCCCGGTACTTCGCAAGCGGTTCCTCTGGATTTCAACGGTGCCAACGGCCGTTACTTCTGGGAATTGTTTTTCCATGCCCCGCACCTCGTCGCCCGGCGTTTGCACAGCGAGTTCGATTACCTGGGCGCGGAAACCTGGTATCACGCTATTTTCAATCCACTGGCGCGTATTCAGCCGCTCTCTCCCGCGCCTTCCGTGGACTATCCCTATTGGTGTGTCAGGCCCCTGGCCCAGCCGGATAGTCCCGCCGAGCAGTTTTTCAGCCTGGGTGGCCTACGCGATCCGGACGCGATTGCCTATAGCGTGCCTTCGCACTACCGCAAGGCGATCTTTACCGACTATGTGAAAAACCTGATTGCTCGTGGCGACATGCTCTACCGGCAATTGACCCGCGATGCCCTCAACGAAGCCAAGCTCCTGTATGTTCGCGCCTTGTCCTTGCTTGGCCCCTTGTCCAAGGGCCGCAGCATCAGCCGCTGGGAGCCTATGCCGCTGGTGGATGCGGCGGCCTATGAAAGCGCTTTGTTCAGCGCCTTCGAATCATCGATCCAGACGCTGTTCGCCGAGGATATTCCCCAGCATATCCAGGGCGACCCCTGGTTGCGCCTGATCGACGCGCCCTGGTTCCGCTTGCCGGTGAATACGCAACTGCTCGACTTATGGGACAACCTCGACTTACGCTTGGGCAACCTGCGCAATAACCTCACCCTGGACGGCAAACCCTTGCTGCTGGCGCTTTACGAGGCGCCGGCCAATCCGTTCGACCTGTTGCGCGCGCAGTTGGCCGGCGAGGGCGGCGGCACCCGGCGGCTGGGGTCCCTGGCGATCATCCCGCCTTACCGTTTCCGCGCCATGCTGCCCCGTGTGCAGAACGCCGTTGACACCTTGATCCGCTTTGGCGAACAGGTACGCAGCTATATGGAAATGCGTGACCGCAGCCAGCAGGAAGAGCTGCTGCAATCCCATGTGCAGGAACTCTCCGAGTTTGGCGTGACCTTGCAGGAGCAGGCCATTGAACAGGCCCGCAGCAGCAGGGATGCCCTGACGGCCAGCAAGGCGATGGTGCTTTCCCGTCACGCTTACTACGAGCGGTTGCGTAAAGAAGACGTTTCCGACGATGAAAAATTGGCCATGTATGAACGTGTGGTTGGGGGGGGCATTACAGCGGGCTTGGCTGGGGCAACGACTGCCGCGCAGGTAATGGATGCAATCACGGTGAATGTTGTCGGTGTATCTGGTGGCGTACGCAAGCCTGCCGCGCTTGCCTTCGCGGCAATAACGGCTGTCGATGTTGCTGCACAAGGTTTGGTAGTCCATGCCGATTTTCTAACTCAGAAAGAGCAGTATCGCCGCCGACGCGAAGAATGGGATTTCATGATCGAGCAGGCCACGGCTGAAATCGCAGTGATCAATGAGCAGATAAAGGCTCAGAAAATCGTTATCACTTCCGCTGAAACCGGTTTGTTGCAAGCCAAAAAAGCCCGCGAACAGGCAGAAGCCTACTATGACTTCCTCAAGCACCGTTCCACCGGCCCAGGGCTGTACCAGTGGTTGCTCAGCCAGATATCGACGCTGTATTTCCAGGCCTATGACGCCGTGTTGTCGATGTGCCTGGCCACCGAGGCTGGTTGGCAATATGAACTGGGCGATCATGACACGCGCTTTATTCCCCATGATGCTTGGGCCGACAACCGTCAGGGCCTGAATGCTGGCGAAGCCTTGAAGCTGGGTTTGTTGCGCATGGAGTCGGCGTTTCTCAACCGCCATGAGCGCCGCCTGGAACTGACCAAGACCATCTCCTTGAGA
>NZ_JALLIZ010000011.1:0-198065 GCF_023242345.1 Pseudomonas sp. MWU12-2037
TGGTGCGGCGATCCGACAAGCCTGGCTCCTACAGGACGGCGTCGTGCACAAAATTCGCATACGACATCACACTGTAGGGGCCGGGCTTGCCCGCGAAGAGGCCGGCCCAGGCGCTGCAAGGCTCAAGAGTCATATGCAAGCTCTCGGCGCATGGCTATCATGCCTGCCTCATTGTGAGTCGAGACCTGCATGTTGACGTTGTTGAAGCTCCTCAAAGATGGTCGATTCCACTCCGGGCAAGCGCTGGGGGCAGCCTTGGGCGTCAGCCGCAGCGCCGTCTGGAAACAGCTCCAGCAATTGGAGGCGGAGTTCGGGCTGGTTATCCATAAAGTCCGTGGCCGGGGTTACCAACTCGCCAGCCCGCTGGTGTTGCTGAGCGAGCTGGAGATAGCCGCCGCAAAACCCTCGGCCTCCTGGCCGGTGCATGTCTACGACACCATTGACTCAACCAATGCCGAGGCGCTGCGCCTGGTGGAGAAAGGTTCCGTTGCGCCATTCATTGTGGTGGCCGAACGGCAAACCGCAGGACGAGGGCGCCGGGGCCGGCATTGGGTCAGTCCGTTCGCGGAAAATATCTATTACAGCCTGTTGCTCAGGATCGAAGGCGGCATGCGTCAGCTGGAGGGCTTGAGCCTGGTGGTCGGCCTGGCGGTTCTAAGCGCATTGCGTGAGCTGGGGATCGCCCGGGCGGGGCTGAAGTGGCCCAATGACGTCCTGGTGGACAACAAGAAGATCGCCGGCATTCTGCTGGAGCTGGTCGGCGACCCGGCGGACGTCTGTCACGTCGTGCTGGGGGTCGGGATCAACGTCAATATGCAGGTTGCCGAACAGGTGGATCAGCTGTGGACATCGGCACGGTTGGAAACGGGCCGTTCGATCGATCGCAACGAGCTGATCGCGAGCCTGGGGGAAAAGCTGCGCTTTTACCTGGAGTGGCACCAGTCCTCTGGTTTCGCGGCTATCCAGGCTGAGTGGGAGCAGAATCATCTCTGGCAGGGGCGCAAGGTTGCCCTGGTCGCGGGAGTGAACCAGGTCGAAGGGATCGTGCTGGGCATCGATCAGCAGGGTGCGCTCCGTCTGCAGGTGGATGGCGTGGAAAAGGTCTTCAGTGGTGGCGAACTCAGCCTGCGCTTGCGCGATGATGCTTGAGTTCGAGGCGGCTAGCGGTTTTAACAAGGGCAGGGCGCATCGGGTGCCCGTCCTGGTATTGGTTGGCTTGGCGGTGGCGTGTCCGCTCGATTGAGGTTCCTATGCGTTGGTTGTTTCTGTTGTTGCTGGTGCTCAATGGTGTCTATTACGTCTGGCACCAGCAGGAAGCGCCCTTGAGGGCCAAGGAAGTCGCTCCTCTTTCGCTGTACCGCAGCGCTCACCAGGATATCCAGTTGTTGAGCGAATCCGATGGCGCCGGCGGGCGTCGTGCGGTCTCTGCGGCGCCGGAGCGCGAAGGCGATTGTGTCTATCTGGGTGCCGTGGCTCGCCAGGATCTGGCGCAGTCCATTGTGCAGCGTCTCCAGGGCAGCAATATCAAGGCGCGGGCAGAGCAGGTGAATGTGCCCGATTCAGCGGGGTACTGGGTACGGATCGCACCTGAAAGCCAGCATTTGCTGGACGATGCCCTGCTGCAGAACCTTGCTAAAGAATTCAATGAGTTAAAACATAAAATAATGCCGTGCGAAGGCATTGCAACTGTCGAATAGTTTGAATAGAATGGCGCCCGCTTCGCAGTGAACACCTCTTGAGGGACTGGCTACGAAGCGGGTCAACGCAGCTAACCTCATAATTTAAATGAGAAAAATGCTTGACAGAAGGTCGACATGATGTAGAATGTCGGCTCGCTTAGGAGGGGTTCCCGAGCGGCCAAAGGGATCAGACTGTAAATCTGACGTCTACGACTTCGAAGGTTCGAATCCTTCCCCCTCCACCATATTTAAGCGTGAGCTGCAAGCTCCGCGGGTATAGTTTAGTGGTAGAACCTCAGCCTTCCAAGCTGATGATGCGGGTTCGATTCCCGCTACCCGCTCCAAGTTTGCTGTTTGTGCACCGTGTTTCGCTCTTGTAGCTCAGTTGGTAGAGCACACCCTTGGTAAGGGTGAGGTCAGCGGTTCAAATCCGCTCAAGAGCTCCATAACAACAAGGCAGATATGCAAATATCTGCCTTTGTTTTAATGGCTGATGTAGCTTGCTTAATTCTTCTCCTGAGGGTGATTTCGATGGCTAAGGAAAAGTTCGAACGTAATAAGCCGCACGTCAACGTGGGGACCATTGGTCACGTCGACCATGGTAAAACTACGCTCACTGCTGCCTTGACTCGCGTTTGCTCCGAAGTGTTCGGTTCGGCCAAGGTCGACTTCGACAAGATCGATAGCGCCCCAGAAGAAAAAGCTCGTGGCATCACCATCAACACCGCTCACGTTGAATACGATTCGGCTGTGCGTCACTACGCACACGTTGACTGCCCAGGTCACGCCGACTACGTAAAAAACATGATCACCGGTGCTGCGCAGATGGATGGCGCGATCCTGGTTTGCTCGGCCGCTGATGGTCCGATGCCGCAAACCCGTGAGCACATCCTGTTGTCCCGTCAGGTAGGCGTTCCCTACATTGTGGTCTTCCTGAACAAGGCTGACCTGGTAGATGATGCCGAGCTGCTGGAGCTGGTTGAGATGGAGGTGCGCGATCTGCTGAGCACTTACGATTTCCCAGGTGACGACACGCCGATCATCATTGGCTCCGCGCGTATGGCGCTGGAAGGCAATGATGAAAATGGCATGGGTACTTCGGCTGTCAAGAAGCTGGTTGAGACTCTGGATAGCTATATTCCCGAGCCTGAGCGCGCAATCGACAAGCCGTTCCTGATGCCAATCGAAGACGTGTTCTCGATCTCCGGTCGCGGTACCGTTGTGACGGGTCGTATTGAGCGCGGTATCGTTCGTGTTCAAGATCCGCTGGAAATCGTAGGCTTGCGTGACACTGCTGTCACCACCTGCACCGGCGTTGAAATGTTTCGTAAACTGCTCGACGAAGGTCGTGCAGGTGAAAACTGCGGCGTTCTGCTGCGCGGCACCAAGCGTGACGATGTCGAGCGTGGCCAGGTACTGGTCAAGCCGGGTTCGGTCAAGCCGCACACCAAGTTCACTGCAGAAGTTTACGTGCTGAGCAAGGAAGAAGGCGGTCGTCATACGCCGTTCTTCAAGGGCTACCGTCCGCAGTTCTACTTCCGTACGACTGATGTGACTGGTAATTGCGAGCTGCCGGAAGGCGTCGAAATGGTAATGCCAGGTGACAACATTCAGATGACTGTCACTCTGATCAAGACCATTGCGATGGAAGATGGCTTGCGTTTCGCTATCCGTGAGGGCGGTCGTACCGTCGGCGCGGGTGTGGTGGCGAAAGTAATCGAATAAGTAGTTGAAATGCCTCTCTCAGGTCGACATAATGGTCGGCCTGATTCAAGTTTTAGGTCAGTAGCTCAATTGGCAGAGCGACGGTCTCCAAAACCGTAGGTTGGGGGTTCGATTCCCTCCTGACCTGCCAGATTCACTCGGTGTGTCTGGCTTTCTTTTCACAGGATTCTCTTAGATGACCTCCAACGCTGAAGCCCAAGGCTCTCGCTTCGATCTTCTCAAGTGGCTCGTCGTAGTCGCTTTGGTGGTGATTGGTGTTGTTGGCAACCAGTACTATCATGGTTCGCCGATCCTGTACCGCGTACTGGCTCTGCTTGTCATCGCTGCTGTAGCTGCCTTTGTAGGCCTGCAGACCGCGAAAGGCAAGTCGTTCTTCGTGCTGGCAAAGGAAGCTCGTACCGAGATTCGTAAAGTCGTATGGCCGACTCGCCAAGAAACCACGCAGACCACGTTGATCGTGGTGGCTGTTGTTCTGGTAATGGCGTTGCTGTTGTGGGGGCTTGATTCCCTGCTCGGCTGGCTTGTTTCCTCGATTGTAGGCTAAGGGTGTCCCGTGGCTAAGCGTTGGTACGTTGTGCATGCTTACTCGGGTTACGAGAAGCATGTGATGCGCTCGTTGGTCGAGCGCGTAAAGCTGGCAGGCATGGAAGATGGCTTCGGCGAAATTCTGGTCCCTACTGAAGAAGTAGTGGAGATGCGTAACGGCCAGAAGCGCAAGAGTGAGCGTAAGTTCTTCCCTGGCTATGTGCTGGTACAGATGGACATGAACGAGGGAACTTGGCACTTGGTCAAGGACACTCCTCGGGTGATGGGTTTCATCGGCGGTACCGCCGACAAGCCTGCACCGATCACCGACAAAGAGGCAGAAGCGATTCTGCGTCGCGTCGCTGACGGCAGCGACAAGCCGAAGCCGAAGACACTGTTCGAGCCGGGCGAAGTCGTACGTGTTACCGATGGTCCGTTCGCTGATTTCAACGGCACCGTCGAAGAGGTCAACTACGAAAAGAGCCGCATCCAGGTGGCCGTGCTCATTTTCGGACGCTCTACTCCGGTAGAGTTGGAGTTTAGCCAGGTCGAAAAGGTCTAGCTGAACAAGCATCCCAACCCCACAGTCCAAGGCTGTGGGGTTTTGTCGTCACTGGGATAAACGCGCAAGTAACCGGGGAGCCTTTCGAGGCGCTAGAACCCGTAATTGGAGTGCCTCATGGCCAAGAAGATTACCGCTTACATCAAGCTGCAAGTGAAGGCCGCCCAGGCCAACCCTAGCCCACCCGTCGGTCCAGCTCTGGGTCAGCACGGCGTGAACATCATGGAATTCTGCAAAGCCTTCAACGCCCGTACCCAGGGTCTTGAGCCAGGTCTGCCGACGCCTGTGATCATCACTGTTTACAGTGACCGCAGCTTCACTTTCGAAACCAAGTCCACCCCGGCTTCGGTTCTGCTGAAAAAGGCCGCCGGCCTGACCAGCGGTTCCGCTCGTCCGAACACCGTTAAGGTTGGCACCGTGACCCGTGCTCAGCTGGAAGAAATCGCGAAAACCAAAAACGCGGATCTGACTGCAGCTGATATGGATGCAGCCGTGCGTACCATCGCCGGTTCTGCTCGTAGCATGGGCCTTAACGTGGAGGGTGTGTAATGGCTAAGCTGACCAAGCGCCAAAAGGCTATCGCCGGCAAAATCGAAGCAGGCAAGGCCTACAACTTTGTAGAAGCCGCTGCTCTGCTGTCCGAGCTGTCGACTGTCAAGTTCAGCGAGTCGTTTGACGTTGCTGTAAACCTGGGCGTTGACCCACGTAAATCCGACCAGGTCGTACGTAGCGCTACTGTGCTGCCACACGGCACTGGCAAGACCGTTCGCGTTGCTGTGTTCACCCAGGGTCCGGCTGCTGAAGCTGCTCTGGCTGCCGGCGCCGATCGCGTTGGTATGGACGACCTGGCTGCCGAAATGAAAGGCGGCGACCTGAACTATGACGTCGTTATTGCTTCCCCGGACGCAATGCGTGTTGTAGGTCAACTGGGTCAGATCCTCGGTCCACGTGGCCTGATGCCTAACCCTAAAGTCGGTACCGTAACTCCAGACGTCGCCACCGCGGTGAAAAACGCCAAGGCCGGTCAGGTTCGTTATCGCACCGACAAGAACGGTATTATCCACACCTCCGTTGGCAAGATCGGCTTCGACGCCGTCAAGCTGAAGGAAAACGTTGAAGCCCTGATCGCTGACCTGAAGCGTATCAAGCCAGCTTCCTCGAAAGGTATCTACGTCAAGCGCGTTACCTTGAGCACCACCATGGGTCCAGGCCTGGTCATCGACCAGAGCTCGCTGGAAGCGTAAGACGCGCATTGGCGCAAGCGATTGCGCCAATCGAAAAAAAAATTGGGGTCCCTGCCTGGCGGGGGCTATCCAAGACCGTAGGCGGCGCAAGCCTTAAACCTCAAGCCTACGCAGATGGTGCTCCCGGTTCCTTACCGAATCAGACACCAAAACGACATCCGGCTTCGGCCAGATGAAACGGTAACAAGCAGGAGTTAAACCCGTGGCAATTAAACTCGAAGACAAGAAGGCCATCGTCGCTGAAGTCAACGAGGCTGCCAAAGTCGCTCTGTCCGCTGTCGTGGCTGATGCCCGTGGCGTAACAGTAAGCGCGATGACCGGACTCCGTAAAGAGGCCCGCGAAGCTGGCGTGTACGTACGTGTCGTACGTAACACCCTGCTCAAGCGCGCTGTTGAAGGCACCGAGTACTCGGTCCTCAACGACGTGTTCAAAGGCCCGACCCTGATTGCTTTCTCCAAGGAACACCCGGGCGCTGCTGCTCGTCTGTTCAAAGAGTTTGCAAAGGGTCAGGACAAGTTCGAGATCAAGGCAGCTGCGTTCGAGGGCAAGTTCCTCGCAGCCAATCAGATCGACGTACTGGCAACCTTGCCGACCCGTGACGAAGCAATCTCCCAGCTGATGAGCGTGATTCAAGGCGCTACCAGCAAGTTGGCTCGTACTCTGGCGGCTATTCGCGACCAGAAAGAAGCTGTCGCAGCCTAAGGCTGAGCACTTCTTTTCGCGTATTTTTGTTTATTTCGATGGTCGCGTAGGCCGTCCCCCAATTCAGGAAATACAGTAATGTCTATCTCCCAAGAAGATATCCTCAACGCCGTAGCTGAAATGTCGGTTCTGCAGGTTGTTGAGCTGATCAAAGCTTTCGAAGAAAAATTCGGTGTTACCGCTGCTGCTGCTTCGGCAGGTCCTGCTGCTGCTGCCGCTGTTGTTGAAGAGCAAACCGAATTCAACGTCATGCTGCTGGAAGCTGGCGAGAAGAAAGTTAACGTGATCAAGGCAGTACGTGAACTGACCGGTCTGGGCCTGAAAGAAGCCAAGGCTGTAGTTGACGGCGCTCCTGCCCTGGTTCTGGAAGCTGTTGCCAAAGACGCAGCTGACAAAGCCAAAGCAGCACTGGAAGAAGCAGGCGCTAAAGTCGAGCTGAAGTAAGCTCTGACCTTGCGTCTCCAGCCCGAGCGTTAAGCGACAGGCTGATGGCTGGTGGCTCTTGCCACCGGCCTTTTTCCGTTACTGGCGGCCGACTCGGTCGGTGCCTTTGACGTGCTTCAACCACCCGATGCGGTGGCGCAAACCATGGGGTTTGCACGATTTTCTGGCTGCTCCCGTCGGGGAGGGGCCAAACAAGCAGGTGACCAAGCTGGGGAACGCTGATGGCTTACTCATATACTGAGAAAAAACGTATCCGCAAGGACTTTAGCAAGTTGCCGGACGTCATGGATGTGCCGTACCTCCTGGCCATCCAGCTGGATTCGTATCGTGAATTCTTGCAGGCGGGAGCGACTAAAGATCAGTTCCGCGACGTGGGCCTGCATGCGGCCTTCAAATCCGTTTTCCCGATCATCAGCTACTCCGGCAATGCTGCGCTGGAGTACGTCGGTTATCGCCTGGGCGAACCGGCATTTGATGTCAAAGAATGCGTATTGCGCGGTGTGACTTACGCCGTACCTTTGCGGGTAAAAGTGCGCCTGATCATTTTCGACAAAGAATCGTCGAACAAAGCGATCAAGGACATCAAAGAGCAAGAAGTCTACATGGGTGAAATCCCCCTGATGACCGAGAACGGTACCTTCGTTATCAACGGTACCGAGCGCGTGATCGTTTCCCAGCTGCACCGTTCCCCGGGCGTGTTCTTCGACCACGACCGCGGCAAGACGCACAGCTCCGGCAAACTGCTGTACTCCGCGCGGATCATTCCTTACCGCGGTTCGTGGTTGGACTTCGAGTTCGACCCGAAAGACTGCGTCTTCGTGCGTATCGACCGTCGTCGCAAGCTGCCGGCTTCCGTGCTGCTGCGCGCACTGGGCTACGCCACCGAAGAAGTGCTGGACGCGTTCTACACCACCAACGTTTTCCACGTGAAGGGCGAAACCCTGAGCCTGGAGCTGGTGCCTCAGCGTCTGCGCGGTGAAATCGCCGTCCTCGATATCCTCGATGACAAAGGCAAGGTGATTGTCGAGCAGGGTCGTCGTATTACCGCTCGCCACATCAACCAGCTGGAAAAAGCCGGGATCAAAGAGCTGGATGTGCCGCTGGACTACGTCCTGGGCCGCACCACCGCCAAGGTCATCGTGCACCCGGCTACCGGCGAAATCCTGGCCGAATGCAACACCGAGCTGAACACCGAGATCCTGGCGAAAATCGCCAAGGCCCAGGTCGTTCGCATCGAGACGCTGTACACCAACGACATCGACTGCGGTCCGTTCATCTCCGACACGCTGAAGATCGACTCCACCAGCAACCAACTGGAAGCGCTGGTCGAGATCTATCGCATGATGCGTCCTGGTGAGCCACCGACCAAGGATGCCGCCGAGACCCTGTTCAACAACCTGTTCTTCAGCCCTGAGCGCTATGACCTGTCCGCGGTCGGCCGGATGAAGTTCAACCGTCGTATCGGTCGTACCGAGATCGAAGGTTCGGGCGTACTGAACAAGGACGATATCGTCGCGGTCCTCAAGACCCTGGTCGACATCCGTAACGGCAAAGGCATCGTCGACGACATCGACCACCTGGGTAACCGTCGTGTTCGCTGCGTAGGCGAAATGGCCGAGAACCAGTTCCGTGTTGGCCTGGTACGCGTTGAGCGTGCGGTCAAGGAGCGTCTGTCGATGGCTGAAAGCGAAGGCCTGATGCCGCAGGACCTCATCAACGCCAAGCCAGTGGCTGCGGCGGTGAAAGAGTTCTTCGGTTCCAGCCAGCTGTCGCAGTTCATGGACCAGAACAACCCGCTGTCCGAGATCACCCACAAGCGTCGTGTCTCCGCACTCGGCCCTGGTGGTCTGACCCGCGAACGCGCCGGCTTCGAAGTCCGTGACGTACACCCGACGCACTACGGTCGTGTTTGCCCGATCGAAACGCCGGAAGGTCCGAACATCGGTCTGATCAACTCCCTGGCCGCTTATGCGCGCACCAACCAGTACGGCTTCCTGGAAAGCCCGTACCGTGTGGTGAAAGACGCCCTGGTCACCGACGAGATCGTGTTCCTGTCCGCCATTGAAGAGGCCGATCACGTGATCGCCCAGGCTTCGGCGACCATGAACGAGCAGAAAGTGCTGATCGACGAGCTGGTAGCCGTACGTCACCTGAACGAGTTCACCGTCAAGGCGCCGGAAGACGTCACCCTGATGGACGTTTCGCCGAAGCAGGTTGTGTCGGTTGCAGCGTCGCTGATCCCGTTCCTCGAGCACGACGACGCCAACCGTGCGTTGATGGGTTCCAACATGCAGCGTCAGGCTGTACCGACCCTGCGTGCCGACAAGCCGCTGGTAGGTACCGGCATGGAGCGCAACGTTGCCCGTGACTCCGGCGTTTGCGTCGTGGCTCGTCGTGGTGGCGTGATCGACTCCGTCGATGCCAGCCGTATCGTGGTTCGTGTTGCCGATGACGAAGTTGAAACCGGCGAAGCCGGTGTCGACATCTACAACCTGACCAAGTACACCCGCTCGAACCAGAACACCTGCATCAACCAGCGTCCGCTGGTGCGTAAAGGTGATCGTGTTCAGCGTAGCGACATCATGGCCGACGGCCCGTCCACCGACATGGGTGAACTGGCTCTGGGTCAGAACATGCGCATCGCCTTCATGGCATGGAACGGCTTCAACTTCGAAGACTCCATCTGCCTGTCGGAACGCGTTGTTCAGGAAGACCGTTTCACCACGATCCACATCCAGGAACTGACCTGTGTGGCGCGTGACACCAAGCTTGGGCCAGAGGAAATCACTGCGGACATCCCGAACGTGGGTGAAGCCGCACTGAACAAGCTGGACGAAGCCGGTATCGTCTACGTCGGTGCCGAAGTCGGCCCGGGCGACATCCTGGTCGGCAAGGTCACTCCGAAAGGCGAGACCCAACTGACTCCGGAAGAGAAACTGCTGCGTGCGATCTTCGGTGAGAAGGCCAGCGACGTCAAAGACACCTCCCTGCGTGTACCAACCGGTACCAAGGGTACCGTCATCGACGTGCAGGTCTTCACCCGTGATGGCGTCGAGCGCGATACCCGTGCCCTGTCCATCGAGAAGAGCCAGCTCGACGAGATCCGCAAGGACCTCAACGAAGAGTTCCGCATCGTTGAAGGCGCGACCTTCGAGCGTCTGCGTTCCGCGCTGGTTGGCCACAAGGCCGAAGGCGGCGCTGGCCTGAAAAAAGGTCAGGAAATCACCGACGAAGTGCTCGACGGTCTGGAGCATGGGCAGTGGTTCAAACTGCGCATGGCTGAAGATGCGTTGAACGAGCAGCTCGAGAAGGCCCAGGCCTATATCGTTGATCGCCGCCGTCTGCTGGACGACAAGTTCGAAGACAAGAAGCGCAAGCTGCAGCAAGGTGATGACCTGGCTCCGGGCGTGCTGAAGATCGTCAAGGTCTACCTGGCAATCCGTCGCCGCATCCAGCCGGGCGACAAGATGGCCGGTCGTCACGGTAACAAGGGTGTGGTCTCCGTGATCATGCCGGTTGAAGACATGCCGCACGATGCCCATGGCACCCCGGTCGACGTCGTCCTCAACCCGCTGGGCGTACCTTCGCGTATGAACGTTGGTCAGATCCTCGAAACCCACCTGGGCCTGGCGGCCAAAGGTCTGGGCGAGAAGATCAACCGCATGATCGAGGAGCAACGCAAGGTCGCTGACCTGCGCAAGTTCCTGCACGAGATCTACAACGAGATCGGCGGTCGTAACGAGGACCTGGACAGCTTCACCGACCAGGAAATCCTCGACTTGGCGCACAACCTCAAGGCTGGTGTGCCAATGGCCACCCCAGTGTTCGACGGTGCCAAGGAAGTTGAAATCAAGGCCATGCTGAAACTGGCAGACCTGCCGGAAAGCGGCCAGATGCAACTGTTCGATGGTCGTACCGGCAACAAGTTCGAACGTCCGGTTACCGTTGGCTACATGTACATGCTGAAGCTGAACCACTTGGTAGACGACAAGATGCACGCTCGTTCTACCGGTTCGTACAGCCTGGTTACCCAGCAGCCGCTGGGTGGTAAGGCGCAGTTCGGTGGTCAGCGTTTCGGGGAGATGGAGGTCTGGGCACTGGAAGCATACGGTGCTGCATACACTCTGCAAGAAATGCTCACAGTGAAGTCGGACGATGTGAACGGTCGGACCAAGATGTACAAAAACATCGTGGACGGCGATCACCGTATGGAGCCGGGCATGCCCGAGTCCTTCAACGTGTTGATCAAGGAAATTCGTTCCCTCGGCATCGATATCGATCTGGAAACCGAATAACACGTGACGCGAATCGAGAGCGGGGCTGTATGGCCCGCTCTCTGCTCCGCCAGGAGGAAAGGCCTTGAAAGACCTACTGAATTTGCTGAAAAACCAGGGTCAAGTCGAAGAGTTCGACGCCATCCGTATTGGATTGGCCTCGCCTGAGATGATCCGTTCGTGGTCGTTCGGTGAAGTTAAAAAGCCGGAAACCATCAACTACCGTACGTTCAAACCTGAGCGTGACGGCCTGTTCTGCGCCAAGATCTTTGGCCCGGTCAAGGATTACGAGTGCCTGTGCGGTAAGTACAAGCGCTTGAAGCACCGTGGTGTGATCTGCGAGAAGTGCGGCGTTGAAGTCGCACTGGCCAAGGTTCGTCGTGAGCGCATGGCGCACATCGAACTGGCTTCGCCGGTTGCCCACATCTGGTTCCTGAAGTCCCTGCCGTCGCGTATCGGCTTGCTGATGGACATGACCCTGCGTGATATCGAACGCGTTCTCTACTTCGAGAGCTACGTCGTTATCGACCCGGGCATGACCACCCTTGAAAAAGGCCAGCTGCTGAACGACGAGCAGTACTTCGAAGCCCTCGAAGAGTTCGGTGATGACTTCGACGCCCGCATGGGTGCTGAGGCCGTCCGCGAGCTGCTGCACGCGATCGACCTGGAACACGAGATTGGCCGTCTGCGCGAAGAAATTCCGCAAACCAACTCCGAAACCAAGATCAAGAAGCTGTCCAAGCGCCTGAAGTTGATGGAAGCCTTCCAGGGTTCCGGCAACCTGCCAGAGTGGATGGTGCTGACCGTTCTGCCGGTTCTGCCGCCAGACCTGCGTCCACTGGTTCCGCTCGATGGCGGTCGCTTCGCGACTTCCGACCTCAACGATCTGTATCGTCGAGTGATCAACCGTAACAACCGTTTGAAGCGCCTGCTGGACCTGTCCGCGCCTGACATCATCGTGCGCAACGAAAAGCGCATGCTGCAGGAAGCTGTGGATGCCCTGCTGGACAACGGTCGTCGCGGTCGCGCCATTACCGGTTCGAACAAGCGTCCTCTGAAATCCCTGGCTGACATGATCAAGGGTAAGCAAGGTCGTTTCCGTCAGAACTTGCTCGGTAAGCGTGTTGACTACTCGGGTCGTTCGGTAATCACCGTGGGTCCGACCCTGCGTCTGCACCAGTGCGGTCTGCCGAAGAAGATGGCCCTCGAGCTGTTCAAGCCGTTCATTTTCGGCAAGCTGGAAATGCGTGGTCTCGCGACCACCATCAAAGCCGCCAAGAAAATGGTCGAGCGCGAACTGCCAGAGGTTTGGGACGTTCTCGCTGAAGTGATTCGCGAACACCCGGTCCTCCTCAACCGTGCACCGACCCTTCACCGTCTGGGTATCCAGGCGTTTGAACCGGTACTGATCGAAGGTAAGGCTATCCAGCTGCACCCGCTGGTCTGTGCTGCGTACAACGCCGACTTCGACGGCGACCAGATGGCCGTGCACGTACCGCTGACGCTGGAAGCCCAGCTCGAAGCGCGTGCGTTGATGATGTCGACCAACAACATCCTGTCGCCTGCCAACGGTGAGCCAATCATCGTTCCGTCGCAGGACGTTGTATTGGGTCTGTACTACATGACCCGTGAAGCGATCAACGCCAAGGGCGAAGGTCGTATCTTCGCCGACCTGCAGGAAGTCGACCGCGTATTCCGCGCCGGCGAAGCAGCCCTGCACGCCAAGATCAAGGTTCGTATCAACGAAACCGTCAATGATCGTGATGGTGGCAGCGTCAAGAACACCCGTATCGTCGACACCACTGTCGGCCGTGCGCTGTTGTTCCAGGTGGTTCCGGCCGGCCTGTCGTTCGACGTCGTCAACCTGCCGATGAAGAAGAAGGCGATCTCCAAACTGATCAACCAGTGCTACCGCGTGGTTGGTTTGAAAGAGACCGTGATCTTCGCTGACCAGTTGATGTACACCGGTTTTGCCTATTCGACCATTTCCGGCGTTTCCATCGGTGTTAACGACTTCGTTATCCCGGATGAAAAAGCCCGCATCATCGGTGCTGCCACCGACGAAGTGAAAGAGATCGAAAGTCAGTACGCCTCCGGCCTGGTTACCCAGGGCGAGAAGTACAACAAAGTGATCGACTTGTGGTCCAAGGCGAACGACGAAGTGTCCAAGGCGATGATGGCCAACCTCTCGAAAGAGAAGGTCATCGACCGTCATGGCGACGAAGTCGACCAGGAATCCTTCAACTCGATGTACATGATGGCCGACTCGGGTGCGCGGGGTTCCGCAGCCCAGATCCGTCAGCTGGCCGGTATGCGTGGTCTGATGGCCAAGCCGGACGGCTCGATCATCGAGACGCCGATCACCGCGAACTTCCGTGAAGGCCTGAGCGTACTCCAGTACTTCATCTCCACTCACGGTGCTCGTAAGGGCCTCGCGGATACCGCGTTGAAAACCGCGAACTCCGGTTACCTGACCCGTCGTCTGGTAGACGTGGCGCAGGATCTGGTGGTGACCGAAGTCGACTGTGGCACTGAGCAAGGCTTGCTCATGACGCCGCACATCGAAGGCGGTGACGTAGTAGAGCCGTTGGGTGAGCGCGTACTGGGTCGAGTGATCGCCCGTGACGTCTTCAAGCCGGGCACCGAGGAAATCATCGTTCCTGCCGGTACCCTGGTTGACGAGAAGTGGGTTGAATTCATCGAGCTGAACAGCATCGACGAAGTCATCGTGCGCTCGCCAATCAGTTGCGAAACCCGTTATGGCATCTGCGCCAAGTGCTACGGCCGTGACTTGGCTCGTGGTCACCAGGTGAACATCGGTGAAGCGGTCGGCGTTATCGCTGCCCAGTCCATCGGTGAGCCGGGTACCCAGCTGACCATGCGTACGTTCCACATCGGTGGTGCGGCAAGCCGGACCTCCGCAGCCGACAGCGTTCAGGTCAAGAATGGCGGTACCGTCCGTCTGCACAACCTGAAACACGTTGAGCGAGTGGATGGCCACCTGGTTGCAGTGTCCCGTTCCGGTGAGCTGGCGATTGCCGACGACTACGGTCGTGAGCGCGAGCGCTACAAGCTGCCGTACGGTGCGGTGATTTCGGTTAAAGAGGGTGACAAGGTCGACGCTGGCGCAATCGTGGCCAAGTGGGATCCGCACACTCACCCGATCGTTACCGAAATGAAAGGTACCGTGACCTACGTGGGCATGGAAGAAGGCATCACGATCAAGCGTCAGACTGACGAATTGACCGGTATGACCAACATTGAAGTCCTCGATGCCAAAGACCGTCCAGCAGCCGGCAAGGACATTCGTCCTGCGGTGAAGATGGTCGACGACAACGGCAAGGATCTGTTGCTGCCAGGCACTGACGTAATCGCTCAGTACTTCCTGCCAGCCAACGCCCTGGTCGGTGTGGCGGACGGTGCGAAAATCGCGATCGGTGACGTTATCGCGCGGATTCCGCAAGAAACTTCGAAAACTCGCGACATCACCGGTGGTCTGCCGCGTGTTGCCGACTTGTTCGAAGCCCGTCGTCCGAAAGAGGCCTCGATTCTGGCTGAAGTCAGCGGCACCATCGCGTTCGGTAAAGAGACCAAGGGCAAGCGCCGTCTGGTCATTACCCCGAACGACGGTAGCGATCCGTACGAGGAGCTGATTCCGAAGTGGCGTCACCTGAACGTCTTCGAAGGCGAACAAGTGAACCGCGGCGAAGTTATCTCCGACGGTCCAAGCGATCCACACGACATCCTGCGTCTGCTGGGTGTGAGTGCGCTGGCCAAGTACATCGTCAACGAGATCCAGGACGTTTACCGTCTGCAAGGCGTGAAGATCAACGACAAGCACATCGAGACCATCCTGCGTCAGATGCTGCGTAAAGTTGAAATCGCTGAATCCGGCGATTCCACCTTCATCAAGGGCGACCAGATGGAGCTGACTCACGTTCTGGTAGAGAACGAGCGTCTGGCGGGCGACGACAAGTTCGTTTCCAAGTTCACTCGCGTTCTGCTGGGTATCACCAAGGCGTCGTTGTCGACCGAATCGTTCATCTCGGCGGCCTCTTTCCAAGAGACCACCCGCGTACTGACCGAAGCGGCCGTTACCGGCAAGCGCGATTACCTGCGCGGCCTGAAAGAAAACGTGGTTGTGGGTCGTCTGATCCCGGCCGGTACCGGTCTGGCCTATCACAGCGAGCGCAAGCGTCGTCGTGAACTGGACAAACCGTTGCGCGTAAGCGCCAGTGAAGTGGAAGCTGCACTGACCGAAGCGCTGAACTCTAGCGGTAACTGAGTTCTGCGGTAGTGAGATCAAGGCCCTGATAGCCTCCGCCAACGCCATCGTGACATTTTTTGTTGCGATGGTCGGTGTGAGGAGATCGGGGCCTTGTCTTGACTGGGGACAAGATCCTCTTTAGACTCTTGTACCCCTAAATTTGGCGGGAACTCGTTCCTGCCATTTTGCTTTTCTTGCAAGACAATAGCGTCGCAAGACAACAGTGGAGCTAGTAGATGGCAACTATCAACCAGCTGGTACGTCAGCCGCGTAAGCGTATCGTCGAGAAATCCGACGTACCTGCGCTGCAGAACTGCCCGCAACGTCGTGGCGTGTGCACCCGTGTGTACACCACCACGCCGAAAAAACCTAACTCGGCACTGCGTAAAGTATGCCGTGTGCGCCTGACCAACGGTTTCGAGGTTTCCTCGTACATCGGCGGTGAAGGCCACAACCTGCAAGAGCACAGCGTGGTCCTGATCCGTGGCGGTCGTGTAAAAGACTTGCCAGGTGTTCGTTACCACACCGTTCGCGGCTCCCTGGATACCTCCGGCGTCAAAGGTCGTAACCAAGGTCGTTCGAAATACGGTACCAAGCGTCCGAAGTAATCGGTCGTTTGCTGCAGTAACTGATTTTTATTTTTTTGAGTCGATAAGAGTAAGGTCGGGCGTACATCCACTGGGTGTCATGTTCCCGGGCTAACCTGAAGACCGTTTGAGGGCTTATCAATGCCAAGACGTCGTGTAGCAGCCAAGCGTGAGATTCTGGACGATCCGAAATACGGTAGCCAGATTCTCGCCAAATTCATGAACCACGTGATGGAAAGCGGCAAGAAAGCCGTGGCCGAACGTATCGTTTATGGTGCTCTGGAAAAAGTTAAAGAGCGCAAAAACGCTGACCCCCTGGAACTCTTCGAGAAAGCACTCGACGCCATCGCTCCGCTGGTCGAAGTGAAGTCGCGCCGTGTAGGCGGTGCTACTTACCAGGTTCCGGTCGAAGTTCGTCCGTCCCGTCGTAACGCTCTGGCAATGCGCTGGTTGGTAGACTTCGCCCGCAAGCGCGGCGAGAAGTCCATGGCTCTGCGTTTGGCTGGCGAACTGTTGGATGCCGCTGAAGGTAAAGGTGCTGCAGTTAAGAAGCGTGAAGACGTGCACCGTATGGCTGAAGCCAACAAGGCTTTCTCGCACTACCGCTTCTAATTTTAGCGTCACTCAATTTGCGAGGGCTTTATGGCTCGTACAACCGATATTAAACGCTACCGTAACATTGGTATCGTTGCTCACGTGGACGCGGGTAAAACCACGACCACCGAGCGCGTCCTGTTTTACACGGGCGTAAACCACAAAATGGGCGAGGTGCACGACGGCGCCGCGACCATGGACTGGATGGTGCAGGAGCAGGAGCGGGGTATTACCATTACCTCCGCTGCGACCACCGCATTCTGGGAAGGTTCTGCCAAGCAGTTTCCCAAGCACCGCTTCAACATCATCGATACCCCCGGCCACGTTGACTTCACCATTGAAGTAGAACGTTCGCTGCGCGTACTCGACGGTGCGGTCGTTGTGTTCTGCGGTACTTCCGGTGTCGAGCCTCAGTCTGAAACCGTATGGCGTCAAGCCAACAAGTACGGTGTTCCACGTCTCGTTTACGTGAACAAGATGGACCGTGCCGGTGCGAACTTCCTGCGTGTTGTTGCGCAGATCAAGCAGCGCCTGGGTCACACTCCAGTGCCTATCCAGTTGGCTATCGGTTCCGAAGACAACTTCCAGGGTCAGATCGATCTGATGTCCATGGAAGCCGTCTACTGGGACGACGCTGACAAAGGTATGGCTGCTCGTCGCGAAGCTATCCCTGCTGAACTGCAGGAGCTGGCCGAAGAGTGGCGCAGCAACATGGTCGAGGCGGCTGCCGAAGCCAACGAAGAGCTGATGAACAAATACCTCGAGGGTGAAGAGCTCACCATCGAGGAAATCAAGGGCGCTCTGCGTCAGCGGACCATCGCTGGCGAAATCGTTCTGGCTGTTTGCGGTTCTTCCTTCAAGAACAAGGGTGTTCCCCTGGTTCTCGACGCTGTTATCGACTACCTGCCTGCACCTGTCGACATTCCTGCCATCAAGGGTTCCGATCCGGATGACGAGACTATCGCCATGGAGCGTCATGCAGACGACAGCGAACCGTTCTCCGCTCTGGCGTTCAAAATCGCCACTGACCCATTCGTGGGTACCCTGACCTTCGCTCGCGTTTACTCGGGCGTGTTGAGCTCCGGCGACGGCGTGATCAACTCGGTCAAGGGCAAGAAAGAGCGCGTGGGTCGTATGGTGCAGATGCATGCCAACACCCGTGAAGAGATCAAGGAAGTACGCGCTGGCGACATCGCGGCCCTGATCGGCATGAAGGACGTCACCACCGGTGACACCCTGTGCTCTGCTGACAAGCCAATCATCCTGGTTCGCATGGACTTCCCGGAGCCGGTTATTTCGGTTGCCGTTGAGCCAAAGACCAAGGATGACCAGGAAAAAATGGGTATCGCTCTGGGCAAACTTGCTCAGGAGGACCCGTCTTTCCGCGTCAAAACTGATGAAGAGACTGGTCAAACGATCATCTCCGGCATGGGCGAGTTGCACCTGGACATCCTGGTTGACCGGATGCGCCGTGAGTTCAACGTCGAAGCCAACATCGGTAAGCCTCAGGTTTCCTATCGTGAGAAGATCACGAAGAATTGCGAAATCGAAGGCAAGTTCGTTCGCCAGTCCGGCGGTCGTGGCCAGTTCGGTCACTGCTGGATTCGTTTTGCGCCGGCTGACGAAGGTCAGGAAGGTCTGCAATTCGTGAACGAAGTAGTGGGTGGTGTGGTTCCTAAGGAATACATCCCGGCTATCCAGAAGGGTATCGAAGAGCAGATGAAGAACGGCGTTGTTGCCGGTTATCCGCTGATCGGCCTGAAGGCTACTGTGTTTGACGGTTCTTACCACGACGTCGACTCCAACGAGATGGCGTTCAAGGTGGCTGCTTCCATGGCGACCAAGCAACTCGCGTCCAAGGGCGGCGGTGTTGTACTTGAGCCGATCATGAAGGTAGAAGTTGTAACACCTGAGGACTACATGGGTGACGTGATGGGTGACCTGAACCGTCGTCGTGGTCTGATCCAGGGTATGGAAGATACGGTTTCCGGCAAGGTGATCCGCGCCGAGGTTCCGTTGGGCGAAATGTTCGGTTATGCGACCGATGTTCGTTCCATGTCCCAGGGTCGCGCGAGCTACTCTATGGAATTCTCCAAATACTCCGAAGCTCCGTCGAACATCGTCGAAGCTCTCGTTAAAAAACAAGGCTGATTCAGCCCTTTAGGCTAGGAGTTAATTGTCGTGGCTAAAGAAAAATTTGATCGTTCCCTCCCGCACGTCAACGTTGGCACCATCGGTCACGTCGACCACGGTAAAACCACGCTGACCGCTGCTCTGACTCGCGTTTGCTCCGAGGTTTTCGGTTCCGCAGTCGTTGAATTCGATAAAATCGACAGCGCGCCGGAAGAAAAGGCTCGTGGTATCACCATCAACACCGCGCACGTCGAGTACAACTCTTCGACTCGTCACTACGCGCACGTTGACTGCCCGGGTCACGCTGACTATGTGAAAAACATGATCACCGGTGCTGCCCAGATGGACGGCGCGATCCTGGTTTGCTCGGCCGCCGATGGTCCGATGCCACAAACCCGTGAGCACATCCTGCTGTCCCGTCAGGTAGGCGTTCCGTACATCGTGGTTTTCCTGAACAAGGCTGACCTGGTAGACGACGCAGAGCTGCTGGAACTGGTTGAGATGGAAGTGCGCGACCTGCTGAGCACTTACGACTTCCCAGGTGATGACACTCCAATCATCATCGGTTCGGCTCGTATGGCGCTGGAAGGCAAAGACGATAACGAAATGGGTACTTCGGCTGTCAAGAAGCTGGTTGAAACCCTGGACAGCTACATTCCAGAGCCAGTTCGTCTGACCGACAAGCCATTCCTGATGCCAATCGAAGACGTATTCTCGATCTCGGGTCGCGGTACTGTTGTGACTGGTCGTATCGAGCGCGGTATCGTTCGCGTTCAAGACCCACTGGAAATCGTTGGTCTGCGTGACACCACCGTCACCACCTGCACTGGTGTTGAAATGTTCCGTAAACTGCTCGACGAAGGTCGTGCGGGCGAGAACTGCGGCGTTCTGCTGCGTGGTACCAAGCGTGACGACGTTGAGCGTGGCCAGGTTCTGGTCAAGCCAGGTTCGGTCAAGCCGCACACCAAGTTCACCGCAGAAGTTTACGTTCTGAGCAAGGAAGAAGGCGGCCGTCATACTCCGTTCTTCAAAGGCTACCGTCCACAGTTCTACTTCCGTACTACTGACGTGACCGGTAACTGCGAGCTGCCAGAAGGCGTTGAAATGGTAATGCCAGGTGACAACATCCAGATGACTGTCACTCTGATCAAAACCATCGCGATGGAAGACGGTCTGCGTTTCGCTATCCGTGAAGGCGGTCGTACCGTCGGCGCTGGCGTCGTAGCCAAAATCATCGAGTAAGCTTTCTCATTGAGATAGCTTCGATGCTTTGAAAAAGCCCCCGCCTTGCGGGGGCTTTTTTATTAGGTTGACACCTATCTGGGGCGTCTATAGAATTGCGCCTCCTTTTAACGGGCGTATTGCGCTCGGTGGGAATAGCAGCCGGAGTCTGAAATCCAATGCAAAATCAGCAAATCCGTATCAGGTTGAAGGCTTTTGACCATCGCCTGATCGACCAATCCACCCAGGAAATCGTGGAAACCGCGAAACGTACTGGTGCTCAAGTGCGTGGTCCAATTCCACTGCCTACCCGTAAAGAGCGGTTCACCGTTCTGGTCTCCCCGCACGTCAACAAAGACGCGCGCGACCAGTACGAGATCCGTACTCATAAGCGTGTACTGGACATCGTCCAGCCAACGGATAAAACCGTTGATGCGCTGATGAAGCTTGATCTTGCGGCAGGTGTGGAAGTGCAGATCAGCCTCGGCTAAGACTCGGTCTTAGTCGTGTAACGCTCTGAAATGGGCGGCCATAGCGGGTGAAAGCCCCGTACACTCATGAGGTTTACAACATGACTATTGGTGTAGTCGGTCGTAAATGCGGTATGACCCGTATTTTCACCGAAGAAGGTGTCTCCATTCCGGTTACGGTCATTGAGATCGAGCCGAATCGCGTCACCCAGTTCAAAACTGAAGAAACCGATGGCTATCGTGCAGTGCAAGTCACTGTCGGCGAGCGTCGTGCTTCGCGTGTTACAGCTGCTCAAGCTGGCCACTTCGCTAAAGCGAACGTTGCCGCTGGTCGTACCGTAATGGAGTTCCGTCTTGAAGACGGCGACTACCAGGCCGGCGATCTGATCAACGCTGAAATCTTCGCCGCTGGTCAACTGGTTGATGTAACCGGTCAGTCCAAGGGTAAAGGCTTCCAGGGTACGATCAAGCGTTGGAACTTCCGCGGGCAAGATAATACCCACGGTAACTCCGTGTCCCACCGCGTTCCAGGCTCTATCGGCCAGTGCCAGACTCCTGGTCGTGTATTCAAGGGCAAGAAAATGTCCGGTCATATGGGCGCTGAGCGCGTGACCGTGCAGTCCCTCGAAGTAGTGCGCGTGGACGCTGAACGCAATCTGTTGTTGGTCAAGGGCGCTGTTCCTGGCGCTACTGGCGGCAACCTGGTTGTACGTCCAGCAGCCAAGGCTCGCGGTTAAGGGGAAGCTGACATGCAATTAAATGTAAATGACGCTCAGGCAATCGAAGTTTCCGAACTGACATTTGGCGGCGAATTCAACGAGACGCTGGTTCACCAAGCAGTCGTGGCCTACATGGCTGGCGGCCGTCAGGGTAGCAAGCAGCAAAAGACCCGTTCCGACGTTTCCGGTGGCGGTAAGCGCCCATGGCGTCAGAAAGGTACTGGCCGTGCTCGTGCCGGTACCATCCGTAGCCCAATCTGGCGTGGCGGCGGTACCACTTTCGCAGCTCGTCCTCAGGATCACTCCCAGAAGCTGAACAAGAAGATGTATCGCGCAGCAATGCGTTCCATCCTTGCTGAGCTGGTGCGTACTGATCGTCTGGTCGTGGTTCAGGATTTCGCTGTTGAAACGCCGAAAACCAAAGACCTGCTGAACAAACTGACTGGCATGAGTCTGACCGACGTTCTGATCGTGTCCGACGCTGTTGATCAGAACCTGTACCTGGCTGCTCGTAACCTGCCACACGTTGATGTCCGTGACGTACAGGGTTCCGATCCAGTTAGTCTGATCGCATACGACAAGGTGTTGATCACCGTGTCGGCCGTGAAGAAATTCGAGGAGCTGCTGGGATGAACCAGGAACGCGTATTTAAAGTTCTGCTTGGCCCGCACGTTTCCGAGAAGGCTACGGTCCTGGCAGACAAGAAAGGTCAGTTCGTTTTCAAGGTTGCGACTGACGCAACCAAGCTGGAAATCAAGAAGGCCGTCGAAAGCCTGTTCAGCGTGAAAGTAGAGCGTGTGACTACCCTGAATGTCCTGGGTAAAAGCAAACGCACTGCTCGCGGTCTGGGCAAGCGTAATGACTGGAAGAAGGCAGTTATCTCCCTTCAGCCAGGCCAAGATCTCGATTTCAGCAGCAGTGCTGAGTAAGGAAGGGGTGCATCATGGCAATCGTTAAATGCAAACCGACTTCCCCTGGCCGCCGTTTTGTGGTCAAGGTGGTCAACAAGGAGCTGCATAAAGGCGCTCCTCACGCACCGCTGCTCGAGAAAAAATCGAAGACTGGTGGTCGTAACAACAATGGCCGTATTACCACTCGTCACATCGGTGGTGGTCATAAGCAGCATTATCGTCTGGTCGATTTCCGTCGCAACGACAAAGATGGCATCTCTGCCACTGTCGAGCGTATCGAATACGATCCAAACCGTACTGCTCACATCGCTCTGCTGCTGTACGCAGACGGCGAGCGTCGCTACATCATCGCGCCTAAAGGCGTGAGTGCTGGCGACCAGCTGATCGCAGGCGCTCTGGCTCCAATCAAGCCGGGTAACGCTCTGCAACTGCGCAACATCCCAGTGGGTTCCACCGTACACGGCATCGAATTGAAGCCAGGTAAAGGTGCACAGATCGCCCGTTCCGCTGGTGCTTCGGCTCAGCTGATCGCTCGTGAAGGTGTCTACGTGACCCTGCGTCTGCGCTCCGGTGAAATGCGTAAAGTGCTGTCGGAATGCCGTGCAACGCTGGGCGAAGTCTCGAACTCCGAGCACAGCCTGCGTTCCCTGGGTAAAGCCGGTGCCAAACGCTGGCGTGGCGTTCGCCCAACCGTTCGTGGTGTTGCCATGAACCCGGTTGACCACCCACATGGTGGTGGTGAAGGTCGTACCTCTGGTGGTCGTCATCCGGTATCGCCGTGGGGCTTCCCGACTAAGGGCGCGAAGACTCGTGGTAATAAGCGTACCGACAAAATGATCGTCCGTCGTCGCAAGTAAATAGAGGGATACGACAGTGCCACGTTCTCTGAAAAAAGGTCCTTTTATCGATCTTCACCTACTGAAGAAGATCGAAGTGGCGGCGGAAAAGAACGATCGCAAACCAGTTAAGACCTGGTCGCGCCGTTCCATGATCCTGCCACAAATGGTCGGTTTGACCATCGCTGTGCATAACGGTCGTCAACACGTCCCCGTTCTCGTGAACGAAGACATGGTCGGCCACAAACTGGGCGAGTTTGCCGGTACCCGCACATATCGTGGGCACGTGGCTGACAAGAAAGCCAAGCGTTAAGGGGTTAGGAAATGGAAGTAGCCGCTAAGTTGTCGGGCGCTCGAATCTCCGCCCAGAAAGCCCGCTTGGTCGCCGACCAGATCCGCGGGAAGAAGGTGGGCGAAGCGCTCAACTTGTTGGCTTTCAGCAGTAAGAAAGCCGCCGAGATCATGAAGAAAGTGCTGGAGTCGGCCGTAGCCAACGCCGAGCATAACGAAGGCGCAGACGTTGATGACCTGAAGGTCAGCACCGTTTTCGTCAACGAAGGGCGTTCGCTGAAGCGCATCATGCCGCGTGCCAAAGGCCGGGCTGATCGCATCGTCAAGCGGTCTTGCCATATCACTGTCAAGGTTGCTGACAAGTAACGGAGTCGAAGAGATGGGTCAGAAAGTACATCCCATTGGCATTCGCCTGGGAATCGTCAAGGAGCACACCTCCGTCTGGTACGCAGACGGTCGGACTTATGCGGACTATTTGCTCGCAGATCTGAAAGTGCGTGAGTACCTCCAAGACAAACTAAAAAGCGCGTCCGTAAGCCGTATCGATATCCATCGTCCGGCCCAAACTGCACGCATCACCATCCACACCGCTCGTCCAGGTATCGTTATCGGGAAGAAAGGTGAGGATGTTGAGAAACTGCGTCAGGACCTGACCAAGCAAATGGGTGTGCCTGTGCACATCAATATCGAAGAGATCCGCAAGCCGGAGCTCGACGGTATGCTGGTTGCCCAGAGCGTAGCTCAGCAGCTGGAGCGTCGTGTGATGTTCCGTCGCGCCATGAAGCGCGCCGTACAGAACGCCATGCGCATTGGTGCCAAAGGCATCAAAATCCAAGTGAGCGGTCGTCTCGGCGGTGCTGAAATCGCACGTACTGAATGGTATCGCGAAGGTCGTGTGCCACTGCACACCCTGCGTGCCGACATCGACTATGCCAACTACGAAGCTCACACCACCTACGGTGTGATCGGTGTAAAGGTTTGGATCTTCAAAGGCGAAGTAATTGGTGGTCGCCAAGAAGAACTGAAACCACAAGCACCAGCGCCTCGTAAAAAAGCTGCTAAGTAAGGGGTACGCCAAATGTTGCAACCAAAGCGTACGAAGTTCCGCAAGCAGATGACAGGCCACAACCGTGGTCTGGCTCAGCGCGGTAGCAAAGTCAGCTTCGGCGAGTTCGCGCTGAAGTCTGTTGCTCGTGGTCGTCTCACCGCTCGTCAGATCGAGTCAGCGCGTCGTGCTCTGACCCGTCACGTAAAACGTGGCGGCAAGATCTGGATCCGTGTGTTCCCGGACAAGCCTATCTCCAAAAAGCCCCTCGAAGTTCGGATGGGTAAAGGTAAGGGTAACGTGGAGTACTGGGTTGCCCAGATTCAGCCAGGCAAAGTCCTGTATGAAATCGAGGGTGTTACTGAAGAGCTGGCGCGTGAGGCTTTTGCCCTGGCTGCTGCAAAGCTGCCGCTCGCCACCGCTTTTGTTAAACGGACGGTGATGTGATGAAAGCGAATGAACTTCGTGAAAAATCAGCACAGCAGCTGAACGAGCAACTGCTCGGCCTGCTGCGCGACCAGTTCAATCTGCGTATGCAGAAAGCAACTGGCCAGTTGGGGCAGTCTCACCTGCTCTCGCAAGTTAAGCGCGACATCGCTCGTGTGAAGACTGTGCTCAACCAGCAGGCAGGTAAGTAATCATGGCTGAAGCCGAAAAGACCGTCCGTACGCTGACTGGCCGTGTTGTCAGCGACAAAATGGACAAGACCATCACCGTTCTGATCGAGCGTCGCGTAAAGCACCCGATCTACGGTAAATACGTTAAGCGTTCGACTAAGCTGCACGCGCACGACGAAACCAACCAGTGCCACATTGGCGACAAGGTCACGATTCGTGAAACTCGTCCGATGGCCAAGACCAAGTCTTGGGCGCTGGTTGATGTTCTCGAACGCGCTGTGGAAGTCTAAGGGCTAGGGGTCGGAGAAATTATATGATTCAGACTCAATCCATGCTCGATGTGGCCGATAACAGCGGCGCTCGCCGCGTTATGTGCATCAAGGTGCTGGGTGGCTCGCATCGTCGTTACGCTGGTATCGGTGACATCATCAAAGTAACCGTCAAGGAAGCAATTCCGCGCGGTAAAGTGAAGAAAGGCCAAGTGATGACTGCTGTCGTAGTCCGCACTCGCCATGGCGTTCGTCGTGCTGACGGCTCCATTATCCGCTTTGATGGCAACGCTGCTGTTCTGTTGAACAACAAGCAAGAGCCGATCGGCACCCGTATCTTTGGGCCAGTGACCCGTGAACTTCGTAATGAGAAGTTCATGAAGATCGTCTCGCTCGCCCCAGAAGTGCTGTAAGGAGATCCGACATGCAAAAGATTCGTCGTGACGACGAGATCATCGTGATCGCCGGCAAAGACAAAGGTAAGCGCGGTAAGGTGCTTAAGGTTCTCGCTGATGACCGTCTGGTCGTCGGTGGTCTGAACCTGGTCAAGCGTCATACCAAGCCTAACCCGATGTCGGGCGTACAGGGCGGTATCGTCGAAAAAGAAGCGCCACTGCACGCTTCCAACGTCGCCATTTTCAACGGCGAAACCAA
Organism: Pseudomonas sp. MWU12-2037; assembly: GCF_023242345.1. NCBI lineage: Bacteria > Pseudomonadati > Pseudomonadota > Gammaproteobacteria > Pseudomonadales > Pseudomonadaceae > Pseudomonas > Pseudomonas sp. MWU12-2037. The sequence goes on from NZ_JALLIZ010000011.1 coordinate 25,771, forward strand.
CAAGGCTGACCGCGTTGGTTTCAAAGTAGAAGACGGCAAAAAAATTCGTGTCTTCAAGTCGACCCAAAAAGCGGTTGATGCTTGAACACTGCTAGGTAGAAGACCATGGCACGACTGAAAGAGATTTACCGGAAGGAAATCGCTCCGAAGCTTAAGGAAGAACTTAAGCTGGCGAACGTGATGGAAGTTCCGCGCATTACCAAGATCACCCTGAACATGGGTCTGGGCGAAGCGATCGGTGACAAGAAAGTCATCGAGCACGCTGTGGCTGACCTGGAGAAGATCACCGGCCAGAAAGTCGTTGTGACTCACGCTCGCAAATCCATCGCTGGCTTCAAAGTCCGCGAAGGTTGGCCGATCGGTGTCAAAGTGACCCTGCGTCGCGATCGTATGTATGAGTTCCTGGATCGTCTGCTGTCGATCTCCCTGCCTCGGGTTCGCGACTTCCGCGGCCTGAATGCCAAGTCCTTCGACGGTCGTGGCAACTACAGCATGGGCGTGAAAGAGCAGATCATTTTCCCGGAAATCGATTACGACAAGATCGATGCTCTGCGCGGTCTGGACATTACCCTGACCACCACTGCCAAGAACGATGATGAAGGTCGCGCATTGCTGCGTGCTTTCAAATTCCCGTTCCGCAACTGATTGGAGTAGGAAAATGGCCAAGAAGAGCATGAAAAACCGTGAGCTGAAGCGTCAGCTCACCGTTGCCAAGTACGCCACCAAGCGTGCAGCACTGAAAGCTATCATCGTCGATCTGAACGCAAGTCCAGAAGCACGTTGGGAAGCTTCGGTAGCCCTGCAGAAGCAGCCACGTGACGCAAGCGCCTCGCGCATGCGTAACCGCTGCCGCATCACTGGTCGTCCGCACGGCGTTTACCGCAAGTTCGGCCTCGGCCGTAACAAGCTGCGTGAAGCGGCCATGCGTGGTGACGTACCAGGTCTGGTTAAAGCCAGCTGGTAAGCCACACCGCCCAAGTCACGGTGGTCGGTCTCGCAAGAACCGACCACCGGTGACCTTGAGTTTGAATCAAGCCCCTTTTGGGGCTTGATTCATTTCTGGGGTGTGTCTAGAATGACCGGCTCGCCTGAGCCTGCACTTTTTACGTGTGGAGATACTCGGCGACAGTTGTAGCCGCGAGGCTAATTCTTTTTGTATCAGGAGCGTCTAGCCCATGAGTATGCAGGACCCGTTAGCGGACATGCTAACTCGAATCCGTAATGCCCAGATGGCTGAAAAGTCCGTCGTAAGCATGCCGTCTTCCACGTTGAAGGTGGCTGTAGCAAAAGTCCTGAAGGACGAAGGTTACATCGCGGGTTATCAGATCAGCAGCGAAACCAAGCCGTTGCTATCCATCGAGCTGAAATACTTCGAAGGCCGTCCGGTCATCGAGGAAGTGAAGCGCGTTAGCCGTCCAGGCCTGCGTCAGTACAAGTCCGTTGAGGATCTGCCGAAAGTTCGTGGCGGTCTCGGCGTGTCTATCGTCTCCACCAACAAAGGTGTGATGACGGATCGTGCTGCGCGCGCTGCCGGTGTCGGCGGCGAAGTTCTTTGCACTGTGTTCTAAGGGGGGATAAGCATGTCTCGCGTCGCTAAGAACCCCGTTAAGCTGCCAGCCGGTGTCGAAGTCAAATTCGCAGGCCAACAGCTTTCGGTGAAGGGTGCCAAGGGTACTCTTGAACTGAACATCCATTCGTCCGTTGAGATCGTTGAAGAAGCTGGTGAGCTGCGTTTCGCTGCTCGCAATGGCGATCAACAAACTCGCGCAATGGCCGGTACCACGCGTGCGTTGGTAAACAACATGGTCCAAGGCGTAAGCCAAGGCTTCGAGCGTAAGCTCCAGCTGGTCGGTGTTGGTTACAAAGCGCAAGCAAAAGGCACGGTTTTGAACCTGGCCCTTGGCTTCTCGCACCCAGTGGATTACGAACTGCCGGAAGGCATCACCGCTGAGACCCCTAGCCAAACCGATATCCTGATCAAGGGCATCGATAAGCAGCTGGTAGGTCAGGTGGCCGCTGAGATCCGCGACTTCCGTCCACCAGAGCCGTACAAAGGCAAAGGTGTGCGCTACGCGGACGAAGTCGTCCGTCGTAAAGAAGCCAAGAAGAAGTAGGGCATAGCAAATGACCGACAAAAAAGTTACTCGACTGCGTCGCGCTCGCAAAGCACGCCTGAAAATGCACGAACTCGAAGTCGTGCGTCTCTGCGTGTTCCGCTCTTCGCAGCACATCTACGCCCAGGTCATTTCGGCCGACGGCAACAAAGTCCTGGCAAGTGCCTCGACTTTGGACAAAGAACTGCGTGATGGTGCCACTGGCAACATCGACGCGGCCACTAAGGTTGGCCAGCTGGTCGCTACGCGTGCTAAAGCCGCTGGCGTCTCGCAGGTGGCTTTCGACCGCTCTGGCTTCAAGTACCACGGCCGCGTCAAGGCGCTGGCTGATGCTGCTCGTGAAGCTGGGCTGGAGTTCTAAGTTATGTCAAATAACGACCAAAAGCGCGACGAAGGCTACATCGAGAAGCTGGTTCAAGTTAACCGCGTAGCCAAAACCGTTAAAGGCGGCCGTATCTTCACCTTCACCGCGTTGACCGTGGTAGGTGATGGCAAGGGCCGTGTAGGCTTCGGCCGTGGCAAGTCACGTGAAGTGCCTGCTGCGATCCAGAAGGCTATGGAAGCTGCTCGCCGCAACATGATCCAGGTTGATCTGAACGGCACCACCCTGCAGTACGCCATGAAGTCCGCCCACGGCGCTTCGAAGGTTTACATGCAGCCTGCTTCTGAAGGTACCGGTATCATCGCTGGCGGCGCTATGCGTGCTGTCCTCGAAGTCGCTGGTGTACAGAACGTTCTGGCCAAGTGCTACGGCTCGACTAACCCGGTAAACGTGGTTCACGCCACTTTCAAGGGTTTGAAAGCGATGCAGTCCCCTGAGTCCATTGCTGCCAAGCGCGGCAAAACTGCAGCGGAGATCCGTTGATCATGGCAACTGTAAAAGTAACGCTGATCAAAAGCATGACCGGCCGCATCCCTAACCACAGACTGTGCGTTAAGGGTCTGGGTCTGCGTCGCATCGGTCACACTGTAGAAGTCCTGGATACTCCCGAGAATCGCGGGATGATCAACAAGGCTTACTACATGCTGCGTGTAGAGGGTTAATCGATGAAACTCAATGATCTGAGTCCAGCGCCGGGTTCCCGCCGCGAAAAGCATCGTCCGGGCCGTGGTATCGGTAGCGGTTTGGGTAAGACCGGTGGCCGTGGCCACAAAGGTCAGACCTCCCGCTCCGGTGGCACCATTGCTCCAGGCTTTGAAGGCGGCCAACAGCCGCTGCATCGTCGCCTGCCGAAGTTCGGTTTCGTTTCCCTGAAAGCCATGGACCGCGCAGAAGTGCGTCTGTCCGAGCTGGCCAAAGTGGACGGCGACATCGTCACCGTGCAGTCCCTGAAAGATGCCAACGTGATCAACCAGAACGTACAGCGTGTGAAAATCATGCTGTCGGGCGAAGTGACTCGCGCAGTAACTATCAAGGGCATCGCCGCCACCAAAGGTGCGCGTGCGGCTATCGAAGCAGCTGGCGGCAAGTTCGAGGAATAAATGGCTAAGCAAGGTGCTCTCTCAGCGCTCAGCAAAGGCGGGTTATCCGAGCTCTGGGCTCGACTGCGTTTTCTATTCCTGGCGATTATCGTCTACCGGATAGGCGCGCACATCCCAGTTCCTGGTATCAACCCGGACCGGCTGGCGGACCTGTTTCGACAGAATGAGGGGACCATTCTTAGCTTGTTCAACATGTTTTCCGGCGGCGCGCTGGAGCGGATGAGCATCTTTGCACTGGGGATCATGCCGTACATTTCGGCATCGATCATCATGCAGTTGATGAGCGCCGTCAGCCCGCAGCTGGAGCAGTTGAAGAAGGAAGGTGAGGCTGGTCGTCGTAAGATCAGCCAATACACCCGCTATGGCACCGTCGTCCTGGCACTGGTTCAAGCCATTGGCATGTCCATTGGCCTGGCTAACCAGGGCGTCTCGTTTAGTGCTGGCTTCAGCTTCCATTTCGTTGCGGTGTCCACTTTTGTGGCCGGCGCGATGTTCATGATGTGGTTGGGCGAGCAGATTACCGAGCGCGGTGTTGGTAACGGTATCTCGATGTTGATTTTTTCGGGTATCGTCGCCGGTCTTCCGAGAGCAATCGGGCAGTCTTTCGAGTCTGCACGTCAGGGCGATATCAACATCTTCGCTTTGGTTGCCATCGGTTTGCTGGCAGTAGCGATCATCGGTTTCGTGGTGTTCATTGAGCGTGGCCAGCGTCGTATTGCTGTTCACTACGCCAAGCGTCAGCAGGGCCGCAAGGTCTTTGCTGCGCAGACCAGCCACCTGCCGCTGAAGGTGAATATGGCCGGTGTTATTCCTGCTATCTTCGCGAGCAGCATCTTGCTGTTCCCGGCTTCGCTGGGTGCCTGGTTCGGTCAGTCTGAAGGTATGGGCTGGTTGCAGGACATCTCGCAGTCGATCGCTCCTGGTCAGCCGTTGAATATTCTGCTGTTTAGTGCAGGGATTATTTTCTTCTGCTTCTTCTATACGGCGTTGATGTTCAATCCGAAAGACGTAGCGGAAAACCTGAAGAAGTCCGGTGCCTTTATTCCGGGTATCCGTCCAGGCGAGCAGTCGGCGCGCTACATTGATGGCGTTCTGACCCGTTTGACCATGTTCGGTGCTCTTTATATGACGGCCGTGTGCCTGCTTCCCCAGTTCCTGGTGGTTGCGGCAAACGTTCCGTTCTACCTTGGCGGGACCTCGTTGCTGATCGTGGTCGTGGTTGTGATGGACTTCATGTCCCAAGTACAATCGCACCTCGTTTCGCACCAGTACGAATCCCTGATGAAGAAAGCCAACCTGAAGGGTTACGGCAGCGGCATGCTGCGCTGACCCATAAGGTTCGAGGAGTTGGTGATGAAAGTTCGTGCATCGGTGAAAAAGCTGTGCCGTAACTGCAAGATTATTCGCCGCGAAGGTGTGGTTCGAGTAATTTGCAGCGCGGAACCGCGTCACAAACAGCGCCAAGGCTGAGTGTGATCTGCTAAAAGCCCAGCAGCTAGTGCGCTGCTGGGTTGATTATTTGTTATTACAGCGATATTATCTCGCGCCCTATTTCTTGGCTTCCGGGGCGTAGGTAGCTGTCAATTGGAGTCCCACTGAATGGCCCGTATTGCAGGCGTTAACATTCCAGATAACAAGCACACTGTTATCTCGCTGACCTACATCTATGGTGTTGGTCGCACTACTGCACAGAAAATTTGTGCAGTGACTGGGGTCAACCCAGCCGCAAAGATCAAGGATCTGAGCGACGAGCAGATTGAACAGCTGCGTGGCGAAGTGGCGAAGTTCACCACTGAAGGTGACCTGCGTCGCGAAATCAACATGAAAATCAAACGCTTGATGGACTTGGGCTGCTACCGCGGTCTGCGCCATCGTCGTGGTCTGCCAGTACGCGGTCAGCGTACCAAGACCAACGCGCGTACTCGCAAAGGTCCGCGTAAGCCGATCCGCAAGTAATCGCACCAGCGAATCGACAGGAATCTAGTCATGGCAAAACCTGCTGCTCGTCCTCGTAAGAAAATTAAAAAGACAGTGGTTGATGGCATCGCCCACATCCACGCGTCTTTCAACAACACCATCGTGACCATTACCGACCGTCAAGGTAACGCTCTTTCTTGGGCTACCTCCGGTGGTTCGGGTTTCCGCGGTTCCCGCAAGTCCACCCCGTTCGCTGCTCAAGTAGCTGCTGAACGTGCTGGTCAAGCTGCGCTGGAATACGGCCTGAAAAACCTCGACGTTAACGTCAAAGGTCCAGGTCCAGGTCGTGAGTCCGCTGTCCGTGCATTGAACGGCTGTGGCTATAAGATCGCCAGCATCACCGACGTGACGCCAATCCCGCACAACGGGTGCCGTCCGCCGAAGAAGCGCCGCGTGTAATCCAGGAGATTGTAAAGAATGGCTCGTTACATTGGTCCAAAATGCAAACTGGCTCGTCGCGAAGGCACCGATCTCTTCCTGAAGAGCGGCGTGCGCGCTATCGAATCCAAGTGCAACATCGAAGCAGCACCTGGTATCCACGGCCAACGCCGCGGTCGCCAGTCCGACTACGGCACCCAACTGCGTGAAAAGCAGAAGGTCCGTCGTATTTATGGCGTTCTTGAGCGTCAGTTCAGCGGCTACTACAAAGAAGCTGCCGGCCGTAAAGGCGCAACCGGTGAAAACCTGCTGCAACTGCTCGAATGCCGTCTGGACAACGTTGTATACCGTATGGGTTTTGGCTCGACTCGTGCCGAATCCCGTCAACTGGTATCGCACAAGTCGATCAGCGTTAACGGCAAAACCGTCAACGTCCCGTCCTACCAGGTTCGTGCTGGTGACGTGGTAGCTATTCGTGAGAAAGCTAAGAATCAACTGCGCATTGTCCAGGCTCTCGATCTGTGTGCCCAGCGTGGCCGCGTAGAATGGGTAGAAGTGGACACTGAGAAGAAGTCGGGCGTTTTCAAGAACGTGCCTGCTCGCAGTGACCTCTCCGCCGACATCAACGAAAGCCTGATTGTCGAGCTCTACTCCAAGTAAGGGCTAGAAAATAGGTGCATCCATGCAGATTTCGGTAAATGAGTTCCTGACACCCCGTCACATTGACGTGCAGGTTGTCAGTCCAACCCGCGCTAAGATCACCCTCGAGCCTCTCGAGCGTGGTTTTGGCCACACCCTGGGCAACGCGCTGCGCCGCATCCTGTTGTCCTCAATGCCAGGCTGTGCAGTAGTCGAGGCCGAGATTGACGGTGTGCTCCACGAGTACAGCGCCATCGAAGGTGTACAGGAAGACGTCATTGAAATCCTGTTGAACCTTAAAGGTCTGGCTATCAAGCTGCACGGCCGTGACGAAGTTACGCTGACCTTGTCGAAGAAGGGTTCGGGGGTGGTTACCGCTGCCGATATTCAGCTGGATCATGATGTCGAGATCGTTAATCCCGATCACGTAATCGCCAACCTGGCGTCTAACGGCGCCTTGAACATGAAGCTCACCGTAGCTCGTGGTCGTGGTTATGAACCAGCAGACTCGCGTCAGAGCGATGAAGACGAAAGCCGCAGCATCGGTCGCTTGCAGCTCGACTCTTCGTTCAGCCCGGTTCGCCGTATCGCTTACGTGGTGGAAAACGCCCGTGTCGAGCAGCGTACCAACCTGGACAAACTGGTTATTGATCTGGAAACCAACGGTACCCTGGATCCTGAAGAGGCTATCCGCCGCGCTGCAACCATCCTGCAACAGCAGTTGGCTGCGTTCGTCGACCTCAAAGGTGACAGTGAGCCAGTGGTTATCGAGCAAGAAGACGAGATCGATCCGATCCTGCTTCGCCCGGTTGACGATCTGGAACTGACTGTACGTTCGGCCAACTGCCTTAAGGCGGAAAACATCTACTACATCGGCGACCTGATTCAGCGTACCGAAGTAGAGCTGTTGAAGACTCCGAACCTGGGCAAGAAATCCTTGACTGAAATCAAGGACGTTCTGGCCTCCCGCGGTCTGTCCCTCGGCATGCGCCTCGACAACTGGCCGCCTGCAAGTCTTAAGAAGGACGACAAGGCGACTGCCTGATCGTCGTAATCACCGAACGTAGTGTTTGGTAAGGAATGAACCATGCGTCATCGTAAAAGTGGTCGTCACCTGAGCCGCACCAGCTCGCACCGCAAGGCCATGTTTCAAAACATGGCGGTGTCGCTGTTCGAGCACGAGCTGATCAAAACGACTCTGCCAAAAGCCAAAGAACTGCGTCGCGTTGCTGAGCCGCTGATCACTCTGGCCAAAGTAGATAGCCTGGCTAACCGCCGTCTGGCTTTCGACCGTACTCGTTCGAAAGCTATCGTTGGTAAGCTCTTCAACGACCTGGGCAAGCGTTACGCTACCCGTGAGGGTGGCTACCTGCGCATCCTCAAGTGCGGTTTCCGCACTGGCGACAACGCGCCTATGGCGTACGTCGAGTTGGTTGATCGTGCTACTGCCGGCGAAGCTGTATCTGCCGAGTAAGACGTCAGTCTGAAACAAGAAACCGGGCCTAGTGCCCGGTTTTTTGTTGCCTGCTATTAAGCAATTGACCTTCGATAGCGTATTTCTATGGGTGACAATTACTTAATGAATTTGTCCCCGTCATATTGATGGTCAATACTCCCTCTCAGCCGATTAGCCGGCAGCACCAAGACCGAGAGAGGAAGGACAAGCATGAGCCAGAACAAAACGCTGACCACCGCCAGCGGTGCGCCCGTTGCGGACAACCAGAATTCCCGTTCCGCCGGCCCCCGTGGCCCGCTGCTGCTCGACGACTTTCACCTGATCGAGAAGCTCGCCCACTTCAACCGTGAAAACATCCCTGAGCGCCGTGTACACGCCAAGGGCTCGGGTGCCTACGGGACCTTCACCGTTTCCAAGGACATCACCCAGTACACCAGCGCCAAGCTGTTCGAGTCCGTGGGCAAGCAGACCCCGACCTTCCTGCGCTTCTCCACCGTGGGTGGCGAACGCGGTTCGGCTGACACCGAGCGCGATCCACGGGGTTTCGCCCTGAAGTTCTACACCGAGGAAGGCAACTGGGACATCGTCGGCAACAACACGCCGGTGTTCTTTATCCGCGATCCGCTGAAATTTCCCGACTTTATCCACACCCAGAAACGCCTGCCGCAAAGCAACCTGAAAAGCGCGCAGATGATGTGGGACTTCTGGTCGCACTCGCCCGAGGCGTTGCACCAGGTCACCATCCTGTTCTCGGACCGCGGGATCCCGGACGGCTACCGTCATATGCACGGCTTCGGCAGCCACACCTACAGCCTGATCAACGCCAAGGGCGAGCGTCACTGGGTGAAATGGCACTACAAGACCAAGCAGGGCATCAAGAACCTGGCACCGGCCGAGGCGGCACGCCTGGCGGGTACCGATCCTGACTACGCCCAGCGTGATCTGTTCGGCGCCATCGAACGCGGCGATTTCCCGAAATGGAGCGTGTGCATCCAGATCATGACCGAGGCTCAAGCCGCGGCGCATCACGAGAACCCCTTCGACGTGACCAAGACCTGGTCGCAGAAAGAGTTCCCGTTGATCGAAGTCGGCGAGCTGGAGCTCAACCGCAATCCGCTGAACTACTTCGCTGAAGTCGAGCAGGCCGCTTTCGCTCCGAGCAATATGGTGCCGGGTGTTGGCCTGTCGCCGGACCGCATGCTGCAAGGGCGTGTCTTCGCCTATGCGGATGCCCACCGCTACCGTGTCGGCACCAATCACCAGCAACTGCCGGTGAACGCCCCACGCAGCCCGGTCAACAGCTACCAGCGTGACGGCTCCATGGCCTTTGGCAGCAACGGTGGCGCCGCGCCGAACTACGAGCCCAACAGCTACGTCGACGCGCCCAAACAGGCTCCTCGCTACGCTGAGCCGGCCTTGGCCCTCAGTGGTGCGGCGGATCGTTACGATCACCGCGAAGATACCGACTACTACAGTCATGCCGGTGCCTTGTTCCGGCTGATGAGCGCCGAGCAGAAAGCGCTGCTGATCAGCAATATCGCCGGTGCGATGGCGGGTGTTTCCAGCGATGTGGTCGAGCGTCAGTTGCAGCACTTCTTCAAGGCTGATCCGGCTTACGGAGAAGGCATCGCCAAGGCCTTGGGCGTAGTGCTGAACTAAGTCTAAACGAGAAGCAGAACCGCCCTCACTCAGGGCGGTTTTTGCGTTTTTTAGGCTGCTTTTCTCGGAAAATCTTCACTTTGTTTGCGTTTTTCCAGTGACCTTGCAGTCAGCTTGGTTCAAAATACAGCCTTTCAAGCAGGGAGATGTAGGGCTATGCAAGGTAACCAGGTCGTAGTCGATTACCTCAACACGTTGCTGACCGGTGAGCTGGCGGCACGTGATCAATATTTCATCCATTCGCGGATGTACGAGGACTGGGGCTTCAGCAAGCTCTACGAGCGCATCAATCACGAAATGGAAGAAGAGGCACAACACGCCGATGCGCTGATGCGCCGGATCCTGATGCTGGAAGGCACGCCACGCATGCGCCCGGACGACCTGGACATCGGTACCACGGTGCCTGACATGTTCGCCGCCGACCTGCGCCTGGAGTACAAGGTGCGTACCGCGCTGTGCAAGGGCATCGAGCTCTGTGAAGTGCACAAGGATTACGTCACCCGCGAGATCCTGCGCCAGCAGTTGGCCGATACCGAGGAAGATCACACCTACTGGCTGGAGAAGCAGTTGGGGCTGATCAAGTCCATCGGTTTGCAGAATTACCTGCAATCGCAGTTCTGAGACAGCGATTTCAGCGACCACAAAAAAGCCCCTGTCATCATTCAATGACAGGGGCTTTTTCATTCCGCCGGTTTACGCCCGATCGCGCAGCAACAGCGGCTTCAGGTAATGCCCGGTGTGAGACTGCGACATCTCCGCCACTTGCTCCGGCGTGCCAACGGCAATGATCTGCCCGCCCTTGGAGCCACCTTCAGGCCCAAGATCCACCAACCAGTCGGCGGTCTTGATCACATCCAGGTTGTGCTCGATCACCACCACGGTATTGCCGTGGTCGCGCAGGCGGTGCAGCACGTCCAGCAGTTGCTGGATATCCGCGAAGTGCAGGCCGGTGGTCGGCTCGTCGAGGATATACAGGGTCTTGCCGGTATCGCGCTTGGACAGTTCGCGGGACAGCTTGACCCGCTGCGCCTCGCCACCGGACAGGGTGGTTGCCGACTGCCCCAGCTTGATATACGACAGGCCCACATCCATCAGCGTCTGCAGCTTGCGCGCCAGGGCCGGCACCGCGTCGAAGAACTCCCGCGCCTCCTCGATGGTCATCTCCAGCACCTCGTGGATGCTCTTGCCCTTGTACTTGATCTCGAGGGTTTCGCGGTTGTAGCGCTTGCTCTTGCACACGTCGCACGGCACATAGATGTCCGGCAGGAAGTGCATCTCCACCTTGATCAGGCCATCGCCCTGGCAGGCTTCGCAGCGGCCGCCCTTGACGTTGAACGAGAAACGCCCCGGACCGTAACCCCGTGAACGGGACTCCGGTACGCCAGCGAACAGCTCGCGGATCGGCGTGAACAGGCCGGTGTAGGTGGCCGGGTTCGAACGCGGGGTACGACCGATGGGGCTCTGGTCGATATCCACCACCTTGTCCAGGTGTTGCAGGCCGTTGATGCTGTCGTGGGCCGCGGCTTCCAGCGTCGTCGCGCCGTTCAGCGCGGTAGAACTCAGGGGGAACAGGGTGTTGTTGATCAGCGTCGACTTGCCGGAACCGGACACGCCGGTCACGCAGGTCAGCAGACCCAACGGGATCTCCAGGTCGACGTTGCGCAAGTTGTTGCCGCGAGCGCCCTTGAGCGTCAACACCTGCTTCTTGTTACGCGGTGTGCGCTTGGCTGGTACTTCGATCTTCACCCGGCCGGACAAATACTTGCCGGTCAACGAGTCAGGGTGGGCCATGACCTCGGCCGGTGTGCCTTCGGCGACGATATGGCCGCCATGCACGCCTGCACCCGGGCCGATGTCGACCACATAATCGGCCAGGCGAATCGCGTCTTCATCGTGCTCGACCACGATCACTGTGTTGCCGATGTCGCGCAGGTGCTTCAGGGTGCCGAGCAGGCGGTCGTTGTCCCGCTGGTGCAAACCGATGGACGGTTCATCGAGGATGTACAACACCCCCACGAGGCCGGCGCCAATCTGGCTGGCCAGGCGAATGCGCTGCGCTTCGCCACCGGACAGGGTGTCGGCGCTACGATCCAGGGACAGATAATCCAGGCCGACGTTGACCAGGAACTGCAGGCGCTCACGGATTTCCTTGAGAATCTTGTCGGCGATTTCCCCGCGGCGGCCGGTCAGCTTCAGCACGCCGAAGTATTCGCAGGCATCGCCGATCGGCAGGTTGGTCACCGCCGGCAGGGTCTTCTCGCCCACCCACACGTGCCGCGCCTCGCGACGCAGGCGGGTACCACGACAATCCGGGCACGGTTGGGTACTGAGGAACTTGGCCAGCTCTTCACGCACGGTGGCCGATTCGGTTTCGCGGTAACGACGCTCCAGGTTCGGCACGATGCCTTCGAACGGGTGGGAACGCTTGACGATATCGCCGCGGTCGTTGAGGTACTTGAAGTCGACGTTCTGGCTGCCGCTGCCTTGCAGGAGCAACTTCTGTTGGTCCGCCGGCAACGTGTTGAACGGCACTTCCAGACTGAAGCCATAGTGGGATGCGAGCGACCCAAGCATCTGGAAGTAATAGACGTTGCGCCGGTCCCAGCCGCGTATTGCCCCTTCGGCCAGGGTCAGCTCACCATTGACCAGGCGCTTGATATCAAAGAACTGCTTGACCCCCAGGCCGTCACAGGTCGGACAGGCGCCAGCCGGGTTGTTGAAGGAGAACAGCTTGGGTTCCAGCTCACTGATGGCATGACCGCAGATCGGGCAGGCGAAGCGCGCGGAGAAGATCATCTCCTCGCCGGGTTCGTCGTCCATCGGTGCTACCAGGGCGATGCCGTCCGCCAGCTTCAGCGCGGTCTCGAAGGACTCGGCCAGGCGTTGTTGCAAATCGCCACGAACCTTGAAGCGGTCGACCACCACATCAATGGAATGCTTCTTCTGCTTGTCGAGCTTGGGCACTTCGTCCAGCTCGCAGAGCCGACCATTGACCCGGGCGCGGACAAAACCTTGCGCCCGCAGCTCTTCGAACACCGACAGGTGCTCGCCCTTGCGCTCGCGAATCACCGGCGCCAGCAGCATCAGCTTGGCGCCTTCGGGCTGGGCCAGCACCAGGTCGACCATCTGGCTGACGGTCTGGGCCTCCAGCGGGATGTCGTGGTCCGGGCAGCGCGGGGTGCCTACGCGGGCATACAGCAGACGCAGGTAGTCGTAGATCTCGGTGATGGTACCGACCGTCGAACGCGGGTTATGCGACGTCGACTTCTGCTCGATGGAGATCGCCGGCGACAGGCCTTCGATGGTGTCGACGTCGGGTTTTTCCATCATCGAGAGGAATTGCCGGGCATAGGCCGACAGTGATTCCACGTAACGGCGTTGCCCTTCGGCGTATAAGGTGTCGAAGGCCAGGGACGACTTGCCGGACCCGGACAAGCCGGTGATCACGATCAGCTTGTCCCGGGGCAGGGTCAGGTCGATGTTCTTCAGGTTGTGGGTTCGAGCCCCACGAATCAGGATCTTGTCCAAGATGGCCTCGCACGGCGGGCGGTAAACGCAAGAGTATAAGGCTAAATACTGGATGGATGCACACTATCGGCCGACAGTATTTCAGTCTTGCATGACAGCTCGCGACAAAGCGTCGCCATGTATCCCCTCTATCGATGGGACTGGTAGAATCGCCGCCGGTTCACACGAGGTTTTTCCATGCACGATCCCCACAGCGAACGCATGAGTGGCAGCGAGACCCGCGCGGCAAGCGGTCTGGCCCTGGTGTTCGCTTTCCGTATGCTTGGCATGTTCATGGTGTTGCCGGTTCTGGCTACTTACGGGATGGATCTCGCGGGGGCGACACCGGCCCTGATCGGCCTGGCCATCGGCGCCTATGGCCTGACCCAGGCGGTATTCCAGATTCCCTTCGGGATCATTTCCGACCGCATCGGCCGACGCCCGGTGATCTACCTCGGGCTGGTGGTCTTCGCCCTGGGCAGCTTGCTGGCGGCCAACGCCGATTCGATCTGGGGCGTGATCGCCGGCCGGATCCTGCAAGGTGCCGGGGCGATTTCCGCGGCGGTCATGGCGCTGCTCTCGGACCTGACCCGCGAGCAGCACCGGACCAAGGCCATGGCGATGATCGGCATGACCATTGGTCTGTCGTTCGCCGTGGCGATGGTGGTCGGCCCCTTGCTGACCCGCGCCTTCGGTCTGTCCGGCCTGTTCCTGGCCACTGGCGGCATGGCGCTGCTGGGGATCCTGATCATCGCCTTTATGGTCCCGCACTCAACGGGGCCGTTGCAGCACCGTGAGTCCGGCGTGGCCCGTAAGGCGTTGTTGCCGACCCTCAAGCATCCTGACCTGTTGCGCCTGGACCTGGGGATCTTCGTCCTGCACGCGATGCTGATGTCCAGCTTCGTTGCCTTGCCCCTGGCCCTGGTGGAAAAAGCCGGGTTGCCCAAGGAGCAGCACTGGTGGGTGTACCTGACCGCGCTGCTGATTTCCTTTTTCGCCATGATCCCGTTCATCATCTATGGCGAGAAAAAACGCAAAATGAAACGAGTTTTACTCGGCGCCGTGACGACCTTGATGCTCACTGAGCTATTCTTCTGGGAGTTCGGCGACAGTTTGCGGGCGCTGGTGATTGGTACCGTGGTGTTCTTCACCGCGTTCAATCTGCTGGAAGCTTCGTTGCCGTCGTTGATCAGCAAGGTTTCACCGGCGGGCGGCAAGGGCACGGCGATGGGGGTGTATTCCACCAGCCAGTTCCTCGGCTCCGCGCTCGGCGGGATCATGGGCGGCTGGATGTTCCAGCATGGCGGTTTGTCGGCGGTTTTCCTTGGATGCGCCGGTCTGGCTGCACTCTGGCTGGCCTTTGCTGTTACCATGCGCGAACCACCCTATGTGACGAGCCTGCGCGTGCCGTTATCGCCTGAAGCGATCCGCGAAGCCGGTCTGGTCGAGCGCCTCAAGGCGATCGTAGGGGTAACCGATGCAGTCATGGTGGCCGAAGAGGCTGCCATTTACATCAAATTGGACACCGAATTGTTGGATCGCACGACCCTTGAGCGCCTGGTCAATGAACCGGCGCCCCAAGCGTGCGAAGCCTAGGAGAACGTTATGGCCCGTGGGGTTAACAAAGTCATATTGGTCGGCACGTGCGGCCAGGATCCTGAGGTTCGCTTCCTGCCTAACGGCAACGCCGTGACCAACCTGAGTCTGGCGACCAGCGAACAGTGGACCGACAAGCAGACTGGTCAGAAGGTCGAGAAGACCGAGTGGCACCGTGTGTCGATGTTCGGCAAGGTCGCCGAGATTGCCGGCGAGTACCTGCGTAAAGGTTCGCAGGTCTACATCGAAGGCAAGCTGCAGACCCGCGAGTGGGAAAAAGACGGCATCAAGCGCTACACCACTGAAATCATCGTCGACATGCAGGGCACCATGCAACTGCTGGGTGGCCGTCCACAACAGGGCGACCAACAAGGCGGCGGCTACGACCAGTCCGCGCCACGCCAACAGGCTCCGCGTCCACAGCAGTCGCGCCCACAGCAGTCGGCCCCGCAGCAATCGCGCCCGGCGCCACAGCAGGCCGCACCGCAGCCGGCTCCGGATTTCGACAGCTTTGATGACGATATTCCGTTCTAGGACTTACCTGAGACTTTTCTGTAAAGTTTAGGTCTGGAGCCCCCGCATTGCGGGGGTTTCTCGTTAGTAAGACCCGCAAGTGCCGGGGATTGATCAAATGGTTAGCTGTTGCTAATTTGCCAGCGAGGGCTCAATAAGAGCATTGCTGTTCGGTGTCACGGTGTCTATTGACCGACAGTGCGGATTGCAGGACGTCACCATCCTGCGGTAGCGGCAACCAGGCAACAACGGTTGGCTTGCGACCCAGTCTCTTGAGACTAGCTAAGTAAGCGCTGCGACTACCAGCCCTCTAGACTTTTCTAAAAGGCGCCCGACGGGCTAATGCCATTCAGCTAAGGCCGAATACCGTCCCTGCGTGAGCCGGGTTGCCGACGATGGAGTCCGCAAGGTCGCCACCGGAACAGAAACACGATTCTCAGAAAGGCAAAAGCCCGGTTGTTAACCGGGCTTTGCAGGTCCCTCTAGGGGGATAAAACTCAAGTGCCTCAAGGGCTACGTGAAAAATTCTATGGCTGGTTGACGCGCATGTCAATTTTCTTTGAGCAATGCCCCAGCGTTTACAGCTTTTATTACGGCTTTCTGAATGAGAGTCACCACCTCCCGGGATAGCACCTGCTCCAGGTGCCCACGCATAGCCCTGGGCTTGAAGAGGCGTTGTTTGCTGACCTGTTCAATGAGGTCGGCTTTTGCCCACCTGGTTTGTTGCTTAAAGTAAGGCAGCTCGTCTATCAGCTCGCTCCCCAGCTCGACATGCAAACCACGGCTGAGCTTCCCCATGTCCTTTGTTGTCGACAGCGGCACGACTATGCAGGCATTAGGGTCAATCCGCGCATTTAGCACGACAACCAAACGGTTCTTGATCATTTCTGGCTTCAAGCGATAGTCGTAGCTCTTGAAAGCTATGTCACCGTCTTCATCGTACT
Organism: Pseudomonas sp. MWU12-2037; assembly: GCF_023242345.1. Classification (NCBI taxonomy): domain Bacteria; kingdom Pseudomonadati; phylum Pseudomonadota; class Gammaproteobacteria; order Pseudomonadales; family Pseudomonadaceae; genus Pseudomonas; species Pseudomonas sp. MWU12-2037. Next base: position 42,036 of record NZ_JALLIZ010000011.1, read on the forward strand.
GGTAGTCCCCATAGTTGCACTCCAGAATCTGCCCTATCTTGGGTTCAAATCTAATAGCCATCAACGGTCCTTAACATGGGGCACCGCCAGATCGACATGATGCTCCAGCTCCACGCTGTCTGAGCGAAGCTGGATCTGCAACTGGGTACCGTTCGGTGTTGCGCAACCCGTGATGCCCGGGGCGATACATTTCTGGTGCGTAGCCAAAACTCTGATGCTCAGTCTCTGGGTGCAGAATGAAGTCGTCTTGATGAAGATCCTTTGTATAGACCGACGATGCGACTGGGGCGTGGGGTTTTGACACGTAGCGCTCCCTGGCGGTGGCTTTATGGTGCCAAGGCTCTGGGCAGCCCTTGTGGAGGTGCCCACTAGGTATGCGACACGTGGCGAAAGCGCTAGTCAAAAGCCCGTGGCTATTAATGTCACGGGCTTTTTTATTGCCTGTTATTACCCGCTTACACCGACGCCCCGCGCAACATTCCCTGCGTCAAATCATCGATGACCGCCTTGCCCATCTCGCCCAGGTAATGCGAAGCCCAGGCATAACGTTCGCCATCGCTTTCCAGGGCAGCATCGAGGGAGAGTGCTTTGGCGCAGTAGAGCAGGAGGGACGCGTGCTCCATGGCTTCCAGAATGGGAACGCCAGGGTTTACGCGAAATAGTTCACGACCTTGGGAGCCGCACTGGGAGAAGGTGATGACGCCGAGTGTTTTGTTTGGTGGGGGATTGGTCATTGGACACCTCCGGCATGGGCCAGGGTGCTGGCTGTTTGAAGGTAAGTCTTTGCTTGAGTGAAACCGTCCATGCGCTAACTCCTATACCTGGGGAAATAGCCGCCACGTTCGTTTCCAAGCGAGTGGGTGGCAGCTGTACGCAGGTTGGAAAACCGGGGGTATAGGTCCCGGCAGGACCGAAGTCCTCCCACGCACAGCCGCCATTGCACGACATTGCAGACAAAGAAACAGCGCCTGCCATCGTGGTTGGGGCGCTGGTGCGCCTATACCCTCAATTCGGGTTTCCAAGCCCGGCCGCTGAATTGGCAGCGACAGGGAAAAGGTAGCGCGCACGATGAGGAGCTGCAATGTGACTGGCGGGGGGTATTTAAGTCGAAAAGTTTCAACTGGCATAGAGGGTTGTTCAGTGATCTTCTACTCACCCACTTCCCGCGAAGCCTTGCCCAAGGTTTCCCACAACTCGCGCATGGTCGGGTTCTGATTGGCCAGCGAACAATAAGCGCGAATCTCCAGACCGGTGTTCCATTCATTGCCCCCGGCTTTCACCAGTTGCCCGTTATCCACGGCTGGCGCAGCGGCGCTCTGCGGTAGCCAGGCCACTCCATACCCTTCGATGGCCATCTGCATCAGCAGCATGGTCATGTCGGCCTCGTAGCAACGGGTCAGTTCGCAAGGCGTGGCCGCGTTCTTGAGGATCAGGTCGGCCACGCGTCCGAGAAAGGTCGTGGCGGTGTAGGCCAGGTAGGGGACCGGTTTTCCAGCCTTTCCGGGCAGTCGATACAGAGGTTTACCACTACGGTCCGGTGCACAGAACGGCAGGAAGGCGTCCCGGCCCAGGGGCAGGCTGGCGAACTTGTCAGCGTCGATCAGGATCGGCGCCTGGGGGTGGTGGTAAACGATCATCAGGTCGCAATTGCCTTCCGCCAGGGCAATCACCGCGTCGTGGATATTCGCCGCGACCACCCGCACGTTGAACGGCTCGTGGTGCTTTTGAAATTGCGCCAGCCATTTGGGCAGGAAGGTGATCGACAGGCTGTGGCCTGCCGTGATCTGAATCGAACGCCCAGGCATTTTTTCGTCCTGGCGCAAGGTTGAGCGCAATTCCAGCAGCGCCGCCAGCGCCTCGCGGCCTTGTTCGCAGAACAGTTGGCCGGCTTGAGTCAGTTGTACCGGGTAGGTGCCGCGGTCGACCAGCTGCGCGCCGACCCAGTCTTCCAGCGAGCGGATACGCCGGGACAGCGCCGACTGGGTGACGCAGCGAACTTCGGCGGCCCGGGAAAAATTCTTGTGTTGCTCGATCGCGAGCAGATCGTCCAGCCACTTGATTTGCATGCTGCCCACCTTGGTCGCGGTGATCACGAGTCTACGTCAGTGCCTGTCGGGCTTCTCCGGATTTTTCATAACTATTCCAAAAGCGCATCGGGTGATGGCGATTACTCATCATCTGCTGGGCGGGCTCACCCTAGAATCGGGCCATGGACACGGAACCTGTAGGAACGGCCGGTCGACGCTCGATTGCCCGCGAAGGCGTTCTTGAGGCCGCCAAAAGCTTCGCGGGCAAGCCCTGCTCCTACAGGACCGAGGTGTTTGTGAGTTATGCATTTGGGCGCGGCGCCGCAGAGCGGCCGGGCCGACGATTCTTTTCCTGCCAAGCAAAAAAACCGACAACAGACTTGAGGGAAACACCATGAGCAAAAACAGATTACCCCGTCATATCGCCATCGGCATCGCCGCCGGGGTCCTGGTCGGCTGGCTGTGCCATCACTTCGCGGCGGACGCCAAGTCGGCCAAGGACATCGCCGCCTACTTCTCGATGGTCACCGATATCTTCCTGCGAATGATCAAGATGATTATCGCGCCCCTGGTGTTCGCCACCCTGGTGGGCGGTATCGCCAGCCTCGGCAGCTCACGCTCGGTGGGGCGTATCGGTACCCGCGCCATGGCCTGGTTTATCAGCGCGTCGCTGATCTCCCTGCTGATCGGCATGCTGCTGGTCAACCTGTTCCTGCCCGGCGCCGGGATGAACCTGCACGTCGATCACGTTGCGGTTGCGGCCCAGGTGGTGAATACCGGCGATTTCAGCCTCAAGGTGTTTGTCAGCCATGTGTTCCCGCGCAGCATTGCCGAGGCCATGGCCAACAACGAAATCCTGCAGATCGTGGTGTTCTCGCTGTTCTTCGGTTTCGCCCTGGCGGGGCTCAAGCAGGCCGGTTTTACCCGCATCACCAGCCTGGTGGATGAACTGGCCAAGGTGATGTTCAAGATCACCGACTACGTCATGGCCTTCGCGCCCATTGGCGTGTTCGCCGCCATTGCCAGTGCAATCACCACCGAAGGCCTCGGCCTGTTGCTGGACTACGGCAAGCTGATCGCCGAGTTCTACCTGGGTATAGCCATTCTCTGGGCGGTGTTGTTCGGCGCCGGTTACCTGTTTCTCGGGCGTTCGGTGTTCACCCTCGGCAAGCTGATCAAGGAGCCGATACTGTTGGCGTTTTCCACCGCCAGCAGTGAGTCCGCCTACCCGAAAACCATGGAGGCCCTGGAGAAGTTCGGCGCACCGAAACGTGTCTCCAGCTTCGTCCTGCCCCTGGGTTACTCGTTCAACCTCGACGGCTCGATGATGTATCAATCCTTTGCCATCCTGTTTATCGCCCAGGCCTACAACATCGAGCTGAGTTTCACCCAGCAGTTGCTGATTCTGCTGACGCTGATGGTCACCAGCAAAGGCATGGCCGGTGTCGCCCGGGCTTCGGTCGTGGTGGTGGCTGCGACTTTGCCGATGTTCAATCTGCCTGAAGCCGGCCTGTTGCTGATCATCGGTATCGACCAGTTCCTCGACATGGCGCGAACCGCGACCAATGTGGTGGGCAACAGTATCGCGACCGCAGTGGTTGCCCGCGCCGAACAGGAATATGAGTCCGAGGAGCAGCAGGACGAGTTGCCCGTCGCCCATTCCGTCGCGTTGACGCGTACCCCAGCGACCACGGTTTGAGAACCTCGACCATGAACACCCAAGGCAAAAAATCCGAAACGCCGCCAGTCGCCCGCAAGCTGGGCATCGTCGGCGGCCTCGGCTCCCTGGCCGGCGGCGATCTGTTCTTCAAACTGGTCAAGTCCAGGGCGGTGCTGGCGGACCAGGGGCGCTATCACTTCCTCTTCGAACAGCATCCGTTCAAGGACGTGCTGCTGCCCCTGGACCGCGAGGCGAGCATGACCGCGCGCAAGTTCTATGTGTTCCGGGTCTGCCAGTCATTCGAGGCGGGTGGGATCGACGCGGTAGTGCTGCCGTGTTTCGCCAGCCAGACGTTCCGTGAAGAGATCCAGCAGGAACTGGGGATTCCGGTCCTCGACCTGATGGCGGCCCTGGCCGAACACATTCGCCGGATCGCCGAGCCGGGCACGCGACTGGGCGTTCTGGCCTCGGACTATGTGCGTCACTCCGGTTTGTTCGAGCGCTATCTGGGCGGGGATTTCCAGCTGGTCTATCCCCCCGAATCGGATCAACGCGGCCTGATGGACGCCATGTATGGTCTCAACGGCATCAAGGACGGCTATCTGCAAGGTGTTCCGCTGGAAGGTGTGTACCAAGCTAGCCTGTCGCTACAGGAACTGGGCGCGAATCTGATCGTTCCGGGGTTGACCGAGCTTTCGCTGGTTTGCGCCGATTTGCAGCGGCGCGGCCTGAGGGTGCTCGACATCAACGAGATCTATGCCGCCGCCGTGACCACTGCCGACGATGAGCCGCCACATGCGCCATTCAAACTGGGAGTCGTCGGCGGTGTCGGTCCGGCGGCCACCGTGGACTTTATGGCCAAGGTGGTCCGTCACACCCCGGCGGGACGCGACCAGGACCATATCAAGATGGTGGTGGAGCAGAATCCGCAGATCCCGGACCGCACGGCCAATCTGTTGTTCGACGAAGCCGACCCGACCCTGGCGCTCTATGCCACCTGCAAGCGCCTGGAAAGTGCCGGCGCGCAGGCTATCGCGATTCCGTGCAACACCGCCCATGCCTTCGTCGAGCGGCTCCAGCCTTATTTGCGGGTGCCGATCATCAATATGCTCAGTGAAACCGTCGAGGCGATTGCCCACCAGCACGGCAGTGGCAAGCATATCGGCCTGCTCGCCACCTCGGGCACGGTGCAAAGCCAGGTCTACCACCAGGCCGCCCGCCATGCCGGCTTGCCCTTGCTGATTCCCGGCTTCGATTATCAGGAGCTGGTGATGAGCGCGATTTATGGCGAGCGTGGCATCAAGGCCGGGTTCACCGATGGCCTGTGCAAGGAGCAGTTGCTGCTGGCGGTCGAGCACCTGTGTGAGCTGGGCGCCGAGGTGATTATCCTCGGCTGCACGGAGTTGCCCCTGGTGCTCAGCCATTGCGACGACTTCCAAGTGCGCGGTCACCGTGTGGCGCTGGTGGACCCGACTTCCGTTCTGGCGCTGCGCTGTGTCAGCCTGGCGACCTCGAGCCGATCTGCACGGATAACCTATTGCGGCTGAAATGCTATCGCCGGCAAGCCGCCTCCTACAATGGGTCGCGTTGGGTGTTATCTACAGGCCTCAGGCGCTCCAGCGCTCCCGATACTCCAGCAGAAAATCGACAAACGCCTTCAACCGCAACGGCACATGTCGACCATGGGGATAGAGCAGGGTGAACGGCCGCGAGCGCCCGGCGAAAGGCTTGAGCACTTCCACCAGCGAGCCGTCGGCCAGTTCCTTTTCGACAATGAAACGATAGGTCTGGAACAACCCGGCACTGTTCTTCGCCAGTGTCACTCCGCCCAATACATCATCGGAGCAGCAGTAGCTGCTCTCGGCCAGCAGCTCCCGCTCCTTGCCCTCGGCATCCTTGAACAACCAGGCAATCCGCCGACCGCTGCTGGGCAGTTCGAACTGGATGCACTCGTGCTGTGGCAGGTCTTCCAGGGTTTGCGGCGTGCCGGCTCGTTGCAGGTATTCAGGCGTGGCGATCACCACCAGCGCGGCGTCTTCCAGGTGCCGGGCGATCAGCCCCGAGTCGGGCAGCACCCGAACGCGGATCGCCAGGTCGTAGCCTTCTTCGACGAAGTCGATATTGCGGTTGCTGATATGCACCTCGACCTTCACCGCCGGATGGCGCTCACGAAAGGCCGGTAGCAACGGCAGGATACGGTGATGGGCGTAAGGCGTCGGGATGCTGATGCGCAAGGTGCCGGCCGGTTCCTGTTGCTTGCCCATGACTTCCCGTTGCGCTTCGGTCAGTTGGGTCAGGGCCTGCTTGCATTGTTCGAAGTAGCCGCGGCCGCCCTCGGTCAGGCGTACGCTGCGGGTGGTGCGGGTGAACAGGCGCACGCCGAGGCGTTCTTCCATGCGCGAGACCGAGCGACTCACCGCCGCCGGCGTGACCCCGGCCATCTGGGCGGCGGCGGTGAAACTGCCGGCCTCGGCCGCCAGGCAAAACAGCTCGATGCTGCCGAGCATGAGGTCGTCGAACTGTCGTTGCATGATTGATTACACTGGGGGATCAAATGAGGTACGGGCATCCGTATTTATCAAATGAGTGTGGGGCAATAAAGTGAGTTCCACCAGCGCGTCGCCAAACCTTCTTTCAACCACTGGAGCACAGCATGCCTTTTGTCAGCGTTCGTATTACCCGTGAGGGCGTGACCCGCGAGCAGAAAGCCCAGGTCATCGCCGAAATCACCGAGACCCTGCAACGGGTGCTCGGTAAACCGCCGGAGGTGACCCATATCGTGATCGAGGAGGTGGATACCGATAACTGGGGGCATGCCGGCTTGAGCGTCACGGAGCACCGCAAGTCCAAGGAATAAAATCGGGTCCAATAGGGGGGCGAACCGATTCGCGTCTGCCGAGCATCAGGACGCGGTTAACCACGGTCTGTAGGAGCAGGGCTTGTCGGGACGCCGCATCGCCGCGAAGCTTTTGGCGATCTTGAAGGCCTCTTCGCTGGCAAGCCAGGCTCCTACAAGGGAGCGTGTTTCCAAGGTGAGTCTTGTGGTGTGGGGGCTGGCCTCAGTGGCCAGCTACCACCCGCGCCGAACCATCAGCAGGCTCGGCATACACCGGCCCCAGTCGATCCAGTCGACCGCTCCAGGCCGTCAGTGCCAGGGCCACCAGCACCACCAATCCGCCAATCCAGGTGGTATGGATCAGGCCCAGGTTGGCGACGATCAGGCCACCGATCCAGGCCCCGCCGGCAATGCCGAGGTTGAAGGCGGCGATATTCAGGCCCGAAGCCACATCCACCGCATGGGGTGTGTGATGTTCGGCCTGGCGCACTACATAGATCTGCAGGCCCGGCACATTGCCGAAGGCCACCGCGCCCCAGGCCAGCACGGTCAGCAGGACCAGCCACGGATTGCCGGCGGTGAAGGTCAGCACGAACAGCACGACCGCCAGCAGCAGGAAGATCAGCTTCAGCGCGCCAATGGGACCGCGTTTGTCCGCCAGTTTCCCGCCCCAGATATTACCCACCGCCACCGAGATGCCGTAGACCAGCAGTACCAGGCTGACGGTGCCGGGCTGAAAGCCGGAGATGTCCTGAAGGATCGGCGCCAGAAAGGTAAAGGCGATAAAGGTGCCGCCATAACCGGCGGCGGTCATCGCATACACCAGCAGCAGACTCGGTTGCTTCAACACTTGCAGTTGTTGCAGCAGTGAGGCCGGCTTGTTGTGCGTGATGTTCTTCGGCACATAGATCAGGCTGCCGATAAAGGCGATCACACCCAGGGCGGACACGGCGAGAAAGGTTTCGCGCCAACCGAAATGCTGGCCGATAAAAGTCCCCAGGGGTACGCCGGTGACCAGGGCCACGGTCAGGCCGGTGAACATGATGGCGATCGCACTGGCGGCCTTTTCCTTCGGCACCAGGCTGGTGGCGATGGTCGAACCGATGGAGAAAAACACCCCGTGGGCCAGGCCGGTGACGATGCGCGCGAGGATCAGCGACTCGTAGCTCGGCGCTTGCCAGGCCAGCAGGTTGCCGAGGGTGAACAGCACCATCAGCGACAACAGCAGGAGTTTGCGCGGGACCTTGCCGGTGAGGGCGGTCAGCACCGGGGCGCCGATGGCGACACCCAGGGCATAGAGGCTGACCAGCAGGCCGGCGGAAGGCAGGTCGACACCGAGGTCGGCGCCGATGGTGGGTAACAGGCCAACGATGACGAACTCGGTCGTCCCGATGGCAAAGGCGCTGAGGGTCAGCGCCAGCAAGGCAATGGGCATGGCTGCAACTCCGGTAGGTTTGATCAGGAGCGCAGTGTCGGGGTTTCACTTGTGCGGAAAAATACAGGTAAAGGCACAACATATTTGATCTGTAGGCAAATATTCATACGATATCGAACCGTCCAAATACCTATCGGGACGAACAAACGAACTTTGCCGCCCCATTGGCACTCAGTCTCTTACAGAGATGGCTGATGAGGTGTCCGGTTTTGTCCCGACTCAATACGACGCTACTGCTAACCCTGTTGCTCTTGTGTGCCTGCGCTGGGGCCGGGGCCGCCACGGCGCTGCCGCTGCCTGCCAGCGCACCCGCCAGCACGCCCGCCAAACCCGAGGTGCTGGTGCAGGGCGGATTGCTCGGCACCCTCAGTTCGAGCATCGACGAGGCGCAGAACCAGCTCGACCTCAATGGTCACCTGCTCGATACCTGGCGCCTGCGTGCCGACCGGGCGGCCGATGAGGTGGACCAGCTGGTCAGCCAGACCCACGAACGTTCGCCCTGGCGGGTGGCTGGCGACTTCCTGCTGCTGTCGCTGGTGTGGCTGGGTAGTTTCGCGGCCTTGAACACGGCAGGACGTCTTGTCGCCCGGCGTATCAACCGGCATCGTTGGTTACAGCCCCGTGAGCGCAGCCAGTCGGTGCTGGGTTACGCCTTGCCCTACTTGCTACCGGCGTTGCTCTCCCTGCCGTTGACCCTCTACGTCAGCCATTTTCTGCAAGCCTCGGTGGGGCGAGCGCTGGCGTTGTGCCTGTCCTACGCCACCAGCAGCGGTATTTTCACCAGCGCGGTGCTGCTTGGCCTGACGATATTGTTCGATTTCGGCCACAAGCGCCCGGCGGTGCGGATCATTCGCGCCGACAGCCCGCGCCAGTTGTTCGAGATCGGTTTCCTGGCCGCCTTGAGCGATGCCCTGACCAGCCCGCAGATTGCCTTGCAACTGGGTGGCAATATCACCAGCAGCATTGCCGTGTTCACCGGGCTGTTCGCCTCCATCCTGTTCGGCGTGCTGGTCTTCAGGTTGCGGCGACCGGTGGCGCACCTGATCCGCAATCGCCCGTTGAGCCAGCGCCTGAAGCAACCGGCGCTGCAGGAGTCGCTGCGGATCTTTTCCGGGCTCTGGTACTGGCCGATCCTGTTGATGGTGCTGGTCTCGACGGTCAATCTGATCGGTGCCGGCGAAGACAGCCAGAAGGCCTTGCGCTGCGCCTTGCTGACCACCGTGCTGCTGATTGCCACGGTGTTTCTCAGCACCGTGTTCCAACACCTGTTCAAAGCCCGTGGGGCGGCGTCGATCCAGCGCAGCAGCGTGTACAAGGAGCGCTTGCTCAGCGTACTGCATGCCGTGCTGCGTATTGCCCTGGCGGTGGGCTTTATTGAACTGCTGGGGCGGATCTGGGGTTTTTCGTTGTATGAATTCGCCGAGCAGAACAGCGTGGGCCGGGCCATCAGCGATTCCCTCAGTCGCATCGGCCTGATCCTGCTGGCGACCTGGTTGCTCTGGGTGGTGCTCGACACCGCGATCCAGGAATCCCTCAAGCCGCCGATCAACCGCCGCGCTTCGCGCCAGCCGAGCATGCGGGCAAAAACCATCCTGCCGCTGCTGCGCAATGCGTTGAAAGTGATCCTGCTGGTGATCGGTGCGATCACCACCCTGGCCAACCTGGGGATCAATGTCGCGCCCCTGTTGGCCGGTGCCGGGGTGGTGGGGCTGGCTATCGGTTTCGGTTCCCAGCAGTTGGTCCAGGATGTGATCACCGGGCTGTTCATCATCATCGAGGACACCCTGTCCATCGGCGACTGGGTGGTGCTCGATTCCGGTCATGCCGGTACGGTGGAGGGCCTGACCATTCGCACCTTGCGCCTGCGTGACGGCAAGGGGTTCGTGCACTCGGTGCCGTTCGGCCAGATCAAGGCGGTGACCAATCAATCGCGGCAATTCGCCTTTGCGTTTTTCTCGGTGCAGTTCACCTACGACACCGATGTCGACAAGGCCACCGAGTTGATTCGCGAGGCCGGGCGCTCGATCAGCGAGGACGCCCTGCTCAAGTTCAACCTGCAAGGTTCGCTGGAGGTGTTCGGGATCGATCGCATGGACCTCAACGGCGTGGTGCTGACGGCGCAGTTCCGCACGATCTCGGGCGGCCAGTACAGCGTGAACCGGGCGTTCAACGAGCGGCTGAAGAAGCTGGTGGACCAGAGTCCGTGGGTGCATTTCGCGCAGACTTATCCACAGCCGGTGATGCTGGCGCCGAGGGTGCCGACGGTAGAGCAAGAGCCCGCGCCCCCAGGGGCCGTGTAGGCGTTTTCAGAGACGGTACTGGGTCAGTTTTTTTCGGACTTCGGCGGCGGCTACCTGATCCAGTTCCAGCCAATATGACTGCTGCCCGGCGATCTCTGCCGCAGCCGGAACACCGTCGCGATACACCAGGCGATTCCCCGCCAGCGCCGGCACCTTGGCGCCCGGCAGCAAGGTCCCCGCCAGATTCAACGGATCGGCGCCGCACACCGTGATCAGGCTACCGTCCGCAGGGCGCCGACGCACTTCGCGCAACAACGGAATCGCCTCTGGCAAGGCAAACTGCTCACCCGCCAGACCGCTGATAAAACGCCCACCACGAATCTCGCCGCGGGCTTCCAATCGATGAAAGGTACGCAGCAATTCCCGCCAACTCGGTAACCAGTCCGCCTCACGCTCCAGCAAGCGCCAGAACACCACGCCGTAACGCCGCAGCAAGGTCATGGCGATATGTTCCAGGGTTTCGGCTGGCACTTGACCACCCGTCGGCACGACTACTGCGGAGCGCCGCAGCAAGGCCCAGCGTCCGGCATCGTCCATCCCGCCGACAAACGCCCCACGCCCACGCCGAGCACCGCGGGCCTGGCGTTTACTGGCCGGAGTGATCAGCGCCCGTAAGCCGGCAAAGCTGTCGGCATTTACCCAACCGGCGCCGACCAACTCCTGCAAGGCGGTTTCCAGCTCGGTGGGCAGCAGATGCGCCTCGTGCAGCAACTCATCGAAAAACAGCGCGCCCTGTTGCGTCAGCGCGGCATGAACCTTTTGCGTGCGCGGCGACAACTCTTCCACCGCCGTCTGTTCCGTCAGGCTGCTCCACAGCGCGACCTGGCCCCGGGGCAGCAACACCACCGGCGTACTGCGCGATGCCGCGCTGGCGCTTTTGCCACGGACACCGAGGCGGGCCCAGACCAGCTTGCCCGAGCGACACAACTCATCGAGCCAGGTCGGTGAATACTCCTTGAGCCGCGCGGCCAGCACATCGCGATCCCAGGCCCCGGCGGCAACCGGGTAGCCTTCGAACTGGCTGACGATCATCGCCAGGGCCGCGCTGCCCTGGCCCTGGCAGGCGGGGGAAAGGTGTTGCCAGTCGAACAGGAAACGCATGAAATCCTGTACTGCCACCGGCTCGATTTCCCGGCGCAGGCGCTTGACCGTGTAACGGTGGATGCGCGCCAGCAGGTGACGTTCGCACCACTGTTCCCGAGGTGCCCCCGGACTGAACTGACCGCGCAGCACATAACCTTCGCTTTCCAGCTTCGCCAGGGCCTGGGTCAGTGTGGCGCTGGAGAGCGCCAGGGGCTCGGCGATCTCGGGCAGCGTCAGCGGGGAAAAACCGCTGAGGCGGGCGCGGACCACTTCGACGGCAGCCTCATCGGCCTCCCACGGCTGATCGAAACCCACTGGCGGTTGCAAGGGCGGGTGCCGCAACGCCTGTGGATAAAGTGCTTGCAGGCAGGTCAGGCGTTCCAGGGCGGTCCACAGTGCGTGGGATTTATCGACTTGCAAACGTGTGGCGCGACCTTGTAGCGCGAGCACCGCCAGCCAGGCTGACCACGAGGGATTGGCCAGGGCTTCGGCGTCGGTGATCGCGGCCAGGCTCATCAACGCCTCATGCATTTCATCCTCGCCGTTCGGTGCGGGCCAGGCTTCCTCGGCCACGGCCCGGATGGCTTCGGCATCCAAGGCGCCGAGGTCGTCGGTGCTGGTGGGATCGCTCCAGCGACGGTTCAGCACCGCCTGGGTGCGACGCTCTTCCAGCGGTGCATCGTCGAGAAAGGTGTACGGCCGGGCGCTGAGAATTTCCGCCGCCAGGGGCGAGGGCGCCGGCAGGTCGCGGGCGATCAGCCGCACGTCGCCGGCCTCCATGCGCCGCAACAGGGCCAGCCAGCCTTCGCAGTCCATGGCCTCGTGCAGGCAGTCGTCGAGGGTCTGTTCCACCAGCGGGTGGTCGGGAATCTCGCGCTCGCCGGCAAGGTTTTCCAGGCAGGCGATCTGGTCCGGGAAGACGCAGGCGGTCAGGTCTTCGCTTTTCATCCGCTGGATCTGCGGCGCCACCTTGCGTCCGCCGACAAAACGCGGCAGCGCCAGCGCGACCCCGGCATTCCAGCGCCAGCGCACGCCAAATAAAGGGGCGTCGAGCACGGCCTGGATCAGGATGTGTTCGGCCGTGCGGCTGTTGAGGTAACGCCAGACCTCGTCCAGGGCAAAGCTGTGGCTGGTGGACAGCGACAGCACGATGGCGTCTTCGCTGGCGGCAGCCTGCAATTCGAAGTTGAAGGTGCGGCAGAAACGCTTGCGCAAGGCCAGGCCCCAGGCGCGGTTGATCCGGCTGCCGAACGGTGTGTGGATAACCAACTGGGTACCGCCGGACTCGTCGAAGAAACGCTCCATGATCAGGGTATCCTGCGAAGGCAGGGCACCGAGGCTTTGCCGGGCGCGGGCCAGGTACTCGACGATCTGTTCGGCGCTGGCCGGGTCCAGGCTCAGGGTCTGGCGCAGCCAGTCGAGGCTCGGCTGCAAGTCCCCCGGTGTGGCGCCCAGCAATTTGTCCAGATGGGCCTGCAGGCGCGCCACGGCGAAGGACAGCTCGGCACTGCGCCCCGGTGCCTCGCCGAGCCAGAACGGAATGCTCGGCGGCTGGCCGTGGGCATCCTCGACCCGCACCTTGCCGGTCTCGACCCGCAGGATGCGATAGGAACTGTTGCCCAGCTGGAACACATCGCCGGCGATGCTTTCCACCGCGAAGTCCTCATGCACCGTGCCGATATTCAGGGCCTGGGGTTCGAGCAGCACGCTGTAGTCGGCGTTGTCCGGGATGGTCCCGCCGCTGGTGAGGGCGGTCAGTTGGCTGCCACGGCGGCCGCGCAGGCTCTGGTTCAGGGCATCGCGGTGAATATAGGCGCTGCGCAGACCCTGGCGACTGTTGAACCCTTCGGCGAGCATCCGCAGCAGCGCCTGATAGTGGGCCTCGTCCAGCTCGGCATAGGGCGCGGCGCGGCGGATCAGTTCCAGCAGCGGCTGTTCCTGCCATTCCTGGCAACTGACCTCGGCGACGATCTGCTGGGCCAGCACGTCCAGCGGCGCGCGGGGAATCAGCAAGGTGTCCAGTTCGCCCCGGCGCACGCAGTCGAGCAGGGCGGCGCACTCGATCAGTTCGTCCCGCGAAGTGGCGAACAGCCGACCCTTGGGCGTGCCGCCGACCTGGTGGCCGGAGCGTCCGACCCGTTGCAGAAAGGCCGCGATGGAGCGTGGCGAGCCGATCTGGCAGACCAGTTCCACCTCGCCGATATCGATCCCCAGTTCCAGCGAGGCGGTGGCGATCAGCACCTGCAGTTCGCCGCGCTTGAGCCGTTGTTCGGCATCCAGGCGCTGTTCCTTGGCCAGGCTGCCATGGTGGGCGGCCACCGCCTCCTTGCCCAGGCGCTCGCTCAGGTGCCGGGCCAGGCGTTCGGCCAGGCGTCGGGTATTGACGAAAATCAGCGTGGTGCGGTGCTGCCGGGCCAGTTCGGCCAGGCGTTCGTAGACCAGCTCCCAGACATCGTTGGCCATCACCGCCGTCAGCGGTACTGGCGGCACCTCGATGCCCAGGTCCCGGGGGCGGGCGTGGCCGATATCGATGATTTCGCAGGCGCGCCCCGTGCCCACCAGAAAGCGCGACACCGCGTTGATGGGCTTTTGCGTGGCCGACAGGCCGATACGCAGCAACGACTCGCCACACAATGCCTGCAAACGCTCCAGGCTCAGGGCCAGGTGGCTGCCGCGCTTGCTGGCGGCGATGGCGTGGATCTCATCGACGATCACCGTACGAACAGTGCCCAGCATGCGTCGGCCGGAATCGGAACCGAGCAGCACATAAAGCGATTCCGGCGTGGTCACCAGGATATGCGGCGCGGTCTTGCGCAGGCGCGTACGTTCGTTCTGCGGGGTGTCGCCGGTGCGCACCGCGGTGGTGATGGATAGCGGCGGCAGGCCCAGGCGTTCAAGCTGCGCGGTAATACCCGCCAGCGGGTCCTGCAGGTTGATGCGGATATCGTTGGACAGCGCCTTGAGCGGCGAGACATAGACGATCAGGGTTTCGTCCGGCAGTTCGCCGCCCTGGGCCAGACCCTGCTGAACCAGGTCGTCGATTACCGCGAGAAAGGCCGTCAGGGTCTTGCCCGAGCCGGTGGGCGCGGCGACCAGCGTCGAGCGGCGCTGGCGGATCAACGGCCAGGCGCGGGCCTGGGCGCCGGTCACGTCCGGGAAGGTGTTGCGAAACCAGGCGCTGACGGCCGGGTGGAAACCTGCCAGGGCGTCATGGGCCGATTCGGGAAGATTCATGGGTTTATTTATGCGGTCGTCCGGCCCAAGTTGCAAGCCGATGGGCGCTCTCTGGCACTTTATCCGTGACGGTTGCGCGCAAAACCCGCAAAATGCAAGGATTCTGGCTATTGCCAGCGGTCGGCCACAAGCTGGCCGCCAATCACCATCGTTCTGAACAGACCTGGGCCTGCTGACTCTATGCGAATGCGCCTTATGTTACTGGGCGGCGGAAATGCCCTTGGGCAGGCGCTGATTCGCCTCGGTGCGGAGGAAGACATCGGTTTCCTCGCCCCCCGTCCGCCACAAGATGGCTGGGATGCCGCGAGCCTCACGCAACTGCTCGACGACACCCGTCCGGATGCGTTGATCAACCTCGCCTTCTACTTCGACTGGTTCCAGGCGGAGACGGTCGGCGAGGCGCGCCTGGCCGACCAGGAGCGTGCGGTCGAGCGGCTGGCCGAACTTTGCCAGCACCACAACATCATCCTGCTGCAACCTTCCAGTTATCGGGTGTTCGACGGCTCGCGGGCCACCGCCTACAGCGAAAAAGACGAACCCGTTCCTCTGGGGCTGCGTGGCCAGGCGTTGTGGCGGATCGAGCAGAGCGTGCGCGCCACCTGCCCGCAACATGTGTTGCTGCGCTTCGGCTGGTTGCTCGACGACAGTACCGAGGGCACCCTCGGACGTTTCCTGGCCCGGGCCGAGAAACCCGACGAACTGCTGATGGCCGATGACCGACGTGGCAACCCGACGCCCGTGGACGACGCGGCCCGGGTGATCATCTCGGTGCTCAAGCAACTCGATTGTGCCGCGCCGCTGTGGGGCACCTACCACTACGCCGGCCACGAGGCGACCACGCCGCTGGCCCTGGGCCAGGCGATTCTCACCGAAGCCCGGCAGTTGCACCCGCTGGCGATCGAGGCGCCTACCGCCCAGGCTCATGCCGCGCGTCCAGATGCGGCGGAAGAGCCGCAGCACGCGGTGCTGGCCTGCAAGAAAATCCTCCATACCTTCGGCATCAAGCCGCGTGCCTGGCGTGCGGGGTTGCCGGCGCTACTCGACAGGTTCTATCGTCATGGCTGATGCCCCCATTCTTATCACCGGCGGCGCTGGCTTCATCGGCTCGAACCTGGCCGAAGCACTGCTGGAGCAAGGCTACTCGCTGCGTATCCTCGACGACCTGTCTTCCGGCAAGCGCAGCAACCTGGCCCTGGACAATCCCCGGGTCGAGCTCATCGAAGGCGATGTGGCCGATGCCGCCCTGGTGGCCCAGGTGATGCGCGGTTGTCAGGCCGTGGTGCACCTGGCGGCGGTGGCTTCGGTGCAGGCTTCGGTGGAGGACCCGGTGCGGACCCACCAGAGCAACTTCATCGGCACGCTGAATGTCTGCGAGGCCATGCGTCAGGCGGGCGTCAAGCGGGTATTGTTCGCCTCCAGCGCGGCGGTTTACGGCAATAACGGCGAGGGCGAGTCGATCATCGAGGACACCGCCAAGTCGCCGCTGACACCCTATGCCTCGGACAAGCTGGCCAGCGAGCAGTACCTGGACTTCTACCGCCGCCAGCATGGCCTGGAACCGGTGATCTTCCGTTTCTTCAATGTCTTCGGGCCGCGCCAGGATCCGTCCTCGCCGTATTCCGGAGTGATCAGTATTTTCTGTGAGCGGGCCTTGAAAGGTTTGCCGATCACCATTTTCGGCGATGGCGAGCAGACCCGGGACTTTATCTACGTCGGTGATCTGGTGCAGATCCTGCTGCAGGCGCTCAAGGCTTCGCAGGTGCAGGAAGGCGCGATCAACGTTGGCCTGAACCGGGCGACGACGCTCAAGCAGATGCTGCTGGCGCTGGGCGAGGTGGTGGGTGCGCTGCCGCCAGTGACCTACGAACCGGCGCGCTCTGGGGATATTCGTCATTCGCGGGCGAATAACCAGCGGATGCTGGAACGTTTCGAGCTGGCCGAGCCGACGCCCATGAGTGTCGGCCTGGCGCGTTTGCTGGGGCGTTGAGGTCGATCATCTGAAATGAGAAAGGCGCCTGATCCCGGCGCCTTTTTCATGGGGTGATGGAAAGCGGGTTCTGCCTAGAACTTGTAGCCGATGCCGACCATGTAGACCCACGGATCGACTTTCACATCCACCTTGGTCTGGCCGACGCCCAGGGCGGTCGGGCCGTCGACGGTGGCCTTGGTGTCGATGTCCACGTACCAGACCGAGGCGTTGAGCAGCATGCGATCAGTGAGCATGTAGTCGAAGCCCAGTTGGCCGGCCAGGCCTACCGAGTTCTGCAGCTTCAGGTTGCTGAAGCCTTCATCCTTGCGCTTGCTGGTCAGGTCTTCACCGAAGAACATGGTGTAGTTGATGCCGACACCGGCGTAAGGCTGGAATTTCGAGGTGGCATCCAGTGGGTAGTACTGCAGCGACAGGGTCGGTGGCAGTTGCTTGATATCCCCCAGCTTGCCGTCCAGCGCCGGGCCGAGGCCCTTGACGGCGACTTCGTGGTGGAAAGGCGTCGCGGCCAGCAGTTCCAGGCCGATATGGTCGGTGAACATGTAGGCGAAGGCCAGGCCCAGTTGGGTGTCGCTGTCCACCGTGGCCTTGGTGCCGGAGATTCGAGTGCCGTCGAGCTTCAGGTCGCCGCTGCTGTCGTTCGGTGCGACGGTGGCGGTACCGGCACGGACGATGAAATCACCGGCCTGGTGGGCGTGGGCAAGGGGCGCGGCGAGGGCGAGCGCAACGAGAGAGGCGCTGAGCAGGGACTTGTGCATGGGGGCTCCAAAGGACGTTTTGAATTTACTGTGTCCAATGGTAAAGAGCGCCCCGGGTCGGTCGTTGACTCAGCTCAATGAAAGGCCAATGGCGGGGGCGAGTCGGGAACTTTTGTGGGGGCTTGCCCGCGAAGAGGTCCGACCAGGCACCGCTGAGCGACCAGTCTTACTCCGGTAATTCGTACACGTAGATCTTCTGCGCCTCCATGCTGTACCCCGCATCCGCCAGGTCGCTGGTGCTCTGCTTGACCTGCATGTCACCCTCGATCCAGTACGGCTGGTACAACTCGTCGACCTTGACCCCCAGCTCGCTGGTCACATGCACGATCTGGTTCGACGGCGGCGGCGGCACATGGATGCAGGCGCCGAAGTACGGCACCAGCAGAAACTCCGTGGTCCGCCCTTCCTCGCTCACTTCCAGCGGCACGATATACCCCGGCAGGCGTACATGCTGGCCGTCCAGCGCCTTGACCACTGGCGCATCGGGCAGCGACTGCTTGGCCGCCGGTGCCGCTTCGATGTTCATGCTGCCGATCTTCGACAGATCATGCAGCGGCGTCATCTGCGGGATTTCCGGCGGCGCATCGGGCGGAATCATGTCCTGCCAGGCCAGTTCCTTGGGCTTGTCATCGGCCCACGACGGCGTGGCCGTCACCACGGACAGCGCCAGTAGCACAGCGGCCAGGACTTTATTCTTCATCGCAACACTCATAAACGGATGGACAGGCCATCGGCCAGGGATTGTCGATAGGCGCGCCACGCCGGCACGCTGCCCATCAACAGGGCGGCGACGAGGATACCGCCGAGCAGCGTCCATTCATATTCGCTTGGCCAGGAGAGTGGCAGGTACAGCCCGTAATTCGACTGCACATATCCCTGGGCCAGGGCGATGCACAGGTACAACAGGCCGACCCCGGCCACCACCCCGGACAACGCCAGGGCAAAGGCTTCCAGTATCAGCAGACTGGCAATATGCCAAGGCCGCGCGCCCACCGAGCGCAGGATCGCCATCTCCCGGCGCCGCTCGTTGAGGCTGGTGAGGATCGCCGTGAGCATGCCGATCAACCCGGTCAGGACCACAAACAGTGACACCACGAACAACGCCTTTTCCGCCGTGCCCATCAGGCTCCACAGCTCCTGCAAGGCCACGCCCGGGAGGATCGCCAGCATCGGCTCGCCCCGGAATTCATTGATCTCCCGTTGCAGGGCGAAGGTCGAGACCTTGTTGTTCAGGCCGAGCATGAAGGCGGTGATGGCTTGCGGCGTCAGGTCCATATTGCGGGCCTGATCGGCACTGATGCGCCCGGCACCGTGGGCCGGTACACCATCGTGCCAGTCGATATGGATCGCCTCCATGCCGCCGAGGCTGATATGCAGCGTGCGGTCCACCGGCGTGCCGGTGCGCTTGAGGATGCCGACCACGGTGAAGGGCTTGTCGTCATGCTTGACCAGGCTGATGGCGGCCACGCCATGGGCCAGCACCAGCTTGTCGCCAAGCTTGTAGTGCAGGGCGTCGGCCACTTCGGCGCCGAGCACCACCTCGAACGGATCGGTGGCGAACGGGCGGCCTTCGGCCAGTTGCAGGTTCTGCTGGTGGCCGTACTGGTAATGCTCGAAATAGGCCTCGCTGGTGCCCAGTACGCGGTAGCCGCGGTGGGAGTCGCCGAGGGACATCGGGATCGCCCACTTGACTTTCGGGTTATTGGCGAAGTGCTCGAAGCTGTCCCAACGGATGTTGTTGGTGGCGTTGCCGATGCGAAACACCGAGTACAGCAGCAGGTTCACCGAACCCGAGCGGGCGCCGACAATCAGGTCGGTGCCACTGATGGTGCTGGCGAAGCTGGCGCGGGCTTCGGTGCGCACGCGCTCCACGGCCAGCAGCAGGCAGACCGACAGGGCGATGGCGAAGGCCGTGAGCAGGGCGGTGAAGCGGCGGTTGGCCAGGCTGGCCAGGGCCAGACGAAACAGATACATCTCAGACCTCCGCGGGCGTGGCCGCGCGATTCAATTCGGACAGCGACAGGTGACGATCGAACAGCGGCGCCAGGCTCTGGTCATGGCTGACGAACAGCAGGCTGGAACCGGCTTCGCGGCATTCGGCGAACAGCAGTCGGATAAAGGCTTCGCGGGCATCGTAGTCCAGCGCTGAAGTCGGTTCGTCGGCGATCACCAGTTCGGGTTGGCCGATCAGCGCGCGGGCGGCGGCGACCCGTTGCTGCTGGCCGATGGACAGCGAGTCGGCGCGCCGTTCCAGCAGGGCCGGATCGCTCAGGCCGAGGTGGGCGAGCAGGGTCGCGGCGGCCTGGTCGGCACTGCCGTGGCGCTGGATTGCGCGGCTGGCGCGCAGTTTGGAAAAGTGGCAAGGCAGCTCGACGTTCTCGCGTACCGAGAGGAACGGCAACAGGTTGAACTGCTGGAAAATATAACCGGTGTGATCGACGCGAAAACGGTCGCGGGCACCGGCGCCCAGTTCGGTGAGTTCCTGGCCGAGCAGGCGGATGCTGCCGCGGCTGGGTTTCTGCACGCCGCCGAGCAGGCCGAGCAAGGTGGTCTTGCCGCTGCCGCTGGGGCCTTTGAGGAACAGCGTTTCGCCCGGTTCCAGGCGGAACGCCGGGATGTCCAGCAACTGCGGATGACCGGGCCAGTTGAAGCCCAGGTCGGACAGTTCGATAAGTGCTTGGGTCATAAAGGCCGATTCACAGGTGGTGTGCTCTTGTAGGAGCCGGCTTGCCGGCGATGCGGGCGGCGCAGTGCTTCATGCAGACCGCGTTATCGATCATCGCCGGCAAGCCGGATTCCACAAGGATTGAGGTCGATCAGAATTTCAGGGTGGCAGCCTCAGGCGTGACGTCAACCCCTTGTTGACCACTGCCGGAAATCAACTGCACCTGGATCTTGTGGGTAGCCGGGAACGTCTTGAACACCTGGCCCAGGTCCAGGGTCTTCAGCGCGGCCGGGGTGGTGCAGGTGAACTGGTAGTGGGCGTGGATCTCGCTGTGATCGTGATGATGCTCGGCCACGGCGGGTTGGGTGCCGGCGGCGGCCTCCGGAGCGTGATCGTCGTCATCATCGTCATCGGCCTCTTCAGGCGCCGGATCGCCGAACAGCGGGCTTTCCAGTTCCTGGTTGGCCACTACGCAACCGGCGCCTTTCGGCAGGTTGAACAGCTCCAGCGGCTTGTCCAGCAGCGCGCGTACGGCGGCGACCTTGGCCTTGTCGGCGTCGCTGGTGGCCGGGTGTTCGAAGCCCACCAGGTTCATCGCCGGGCTTTGCAGTTCGAGTTCCAGGGTCTGGCCGTCCAGCGCGGCGTTCAGCCGGCCAACGCCGTGCTCGTGGGCGCCGAGGCTGCCATGTTCGTGGGCTTCATGGGCCTGGGCGGCAACCAGCGGGAGCAGGGCAAAAGGCAGGGCGAGCAGCAGGTGGCGCATGGCGTTTCTCCAGGAACGGCAATAAGGGTGTTTTGTTATGTGATCTTATAACAATTTATGGCTTGTTCGGCCACTGACTTGGCGTCTCGGGTGGCGCGTGGGAGCATGGGTGCCTGCAATCGCGAGGTGAGCATCATGGTGCGAATTCGAGGCACCATTGGCCAATGGCCGGTGGATTTGACGTTGGAGCTGGATGAGAGCGACTGGGCGCGCTTGGGGGCGCAGTTGCAGGTGACGGTGCCGGCCGAGGCGGGCGCTACGGTAGCGGCAAGGCCGGTGAGCCAGGACGACGCGCTGTGGCAGACGGCCAGGGACCTGGTGCGCCAGGCCGGGCAGATCGACGGGCCGCAGTTGCTCGGGCAGTTGGAAGCGTTGGCGGGGAGCACGGCGGCGGCCAAGCGCCTGTTGGTGCGCTTGCGTCATTGCAGCGAGGTCAAGGTGCTGAGCGGAACGGATTCGCCGCTTTACAGCTGGGCTGAGGTCTGAGGGCGGAACAGTCTTTGAGTGTGGGAGCGGAGCTTGCCCGCGAAGCTGTTGACGGCCTCAAGGGCCTCTTCACAGACAAAGCCAGCTCCCCACAAGGTCAGTACAACGCAGCAAACAGCCGGCGACGGTAGGTGGTCACCAACGGATGGTCGTTGCCCAGCAGGTCGAACACCTGCAACAAGGTCTTGTGCGGCAGGCCTTCGCTGTAGCCGCGATTACGGGTAAACAGCTTGAGCAAACCCTCCAGTGCCGCTTCGTACTGCTGGCGCGACAGTTGTTGTACCGCCAACTGATAAGCCGCTTCGTCATCCTGTGGGTTTTGCGCCAGGCGCGCTTTCAAGTCAGCGACCTCCGGCAGGTCAGCCGCCTGACGCAAGAACGTCAACTGCGCCTTGGCCCCGGCCAGCGCGGCCTTGTGCTCGTCGCTCTTCACTGCGTCCAGCACTGCCTGGGCTTCACCCAACTCACCGCGCTCGGCCAGGCAACGGCCATAAAGGATCAGCGCCTTGGCGTTGCTGTTGTCTTCACCCAGCAGTTCCTTGAGCACAGCTTCGGCATCGCCGATCCGACCGTCGGCAAACAGCGCCTCGGCCTGTTCAAGAGGATCGGCCTCCGCCGGCGGTGGCATCTGCACATGGGGTTCAAGCAGTTTGCGCACCGCCGATTCCGGCTGGGCACCCGCAAAACCGTCCACCGGCTGGCCGTCCTTGAACAGCACCACGGTGGGCAGGCTGCGAATGCCGAAGCGGGCGACGATGTCCTGCTCGGCATCGCAATCAACCTTGGCCAGCAGCAGTTCGCCCTGATAGCTCTCGGCAATCTGTTGCAGCATCGGCATCAGGGCCTTGCAGGGGGCGCACCACTCGGCCCAGAAGTCCACCAGCACCGGCTTGTGGAACGAGTTCTCGATTACCGACTGGTCGAAGTCAGCGGTGGTGGCGTCGAAAATGTAGGGGGAGGGCTGAGTCATCGGAATCTCGGAAAACGGGGAATGGAGCCACTATAAAGCCTGGGCCCGATGGCCGGAAGCAGGCTGACGCTGAGCATGGTAAAGGCTGACATGGCGAAACTCTTCCGGCTCCGCCAGGTCCGGCAGGGTGAAGGCTTCGAGCATTTCCAGGCGGCGATACAGCGGATGACGGAAATCCCGTACCCGTGAATCGGCCACCAAGGCCTCCTGGCCGCGACTGAGAAACTGATCGAGCAACGGCAGGTTTTCCCGGTCATAGAGCACATCCGCCACCAGGATCAGGTCGAAGCGATCGCTCTCGGCAAAGAAGTCCTCGCTGTAGCTCAGCTCCACGCCGTTGAGCGTGGCATTCGCCCGGCAGGCCGCGAGGGCCAGCGGGTCGAGGTCGCAAGCCACCACTTCGATTGCCCCGGCCCGGGCTGCGGCAATTGCCGCCACGCCGGAGCCGGCGCCGAAATCCAGCACCCGCTTGCCCGCCACCCAGTGGGGGTTTTCAGCCAGGTAGCGGGCCATGGCCAGGCCGCTCGCCCAGCAGAAGCTCCAGTAGGGCGGCTCATGGAGGATTCGCCGGGTTTCCTCGGGGGTAAAAGCGCGATCCATGTTGTGCGCGTCGATCAGCCACAACTGCAATGCGGTCCCTGGCAACTCACAGGCCACCAATTGCGCATCGCCCAGCAACTCGCTCAAGGAGTGTTGCAGGCTTGGCGGTGCACTCATGGCGCGGTAAAAAATTGCAACTGGCCCAGGGCCTGGGTGGTCGGTTCGGTGATACTTCGCGATGGCAGATGCAGGATCAATTGCCCGGACAGGCTGGCCCGCCCGCGCAATTCCACGCGGCTGCCCACCGGGAACACTTCCGGGTTGAAGCGCAGGCGAAACGGCAGGATCTGGCCGGTGCCGTTGATCTTGCTGCTGGCCAGCAATTGCTGCGGACGACCGCGTTCGTCGATCACCAACAGCGCCAGTTCCACCTCCGCGCCCTTGGGCACGCCCTGCAAGGTGCCGCTCAATTCACGCTGAAAAGCGGGCAAGGGCCCGAGCTCTTCATAGGGACTGACCGGTTTGCTCGCCTGCTGTTGGGCCGGTGCCACCGGAGCAGGCTTGGGCGGCGGGCTGCCGCAAGCGGCCAGGAGGCCGGCGAGACTGAGCAAAACAAGCGGTCGTACTGACATGAACGGCTCCAACGCAAGACGAAATCCGGTGCATCTCTATGGATAAAAGGTAGTCGGGCGACTGTATACCGTAAACCCTATGGCTTGTCTTGCCACGGGGATGCGCTACCATGGCCCTCCCATTTTTTGTTGCCTGCCACCATGCACTGTCCCTTCTGCGGTGCCAACGACACCAAAGTCATCGACTCGCGTCTGGTCGCCGAGGGCGAGCAGGTGCGCCGCCGGCGCGAATGCCTGGCCTGCGGTGAACGTTTTACCACCTTCGAGACCGCCGAACTGGTCCTGCCACGCCTGATCAAACAGGACGGCAGCCGCCAACCCTTCGACGAAGAAAAACTCCGCGCGGGCATGCAGCGCGCGCTGGAAAAGCGCCCGGTCAGTGTCGAACGCCTGGAGGCCGCACTGGTGCACATCAAGCACAAGCTGCGGGCCACCGGCGAGCGCGAGGTCAAGTCGCTGGTCGTCGGTGAACTGGTGATGACCGAGTTGCAGAAACTCGATGAAGTCGCCTATATCCGTTTCGCTTCGGTCTATCGCCGCTTCCAGGACCTCAACGAGTTCCGCGAAGAGATCGACCGCCTTGCCCGCGAGCCCGCCAAAGAATGAGCCTTTCCACCGAGCAGGCCGTCCTCGACGCCCACTACATGGCCCGTGCCCTGGAGCTGGCCCGCAAGGGCCGCTACTCGACGCACCCGAACCCACGGGTCGGCTGTGTGATCGTGCAGGCGGGCGTGGTGGTCGGCGAAGGCTGGCACGTGCGCGCCGGCGAACCCCATGCCGAGGTGCATGCCTTGCGCGAGGCGGGCGAAAACGCTCGCGGGGCCACGGCCTACGTGACCCTGGAGCCGTGCAGCCACTTCGGCCGTACACCGCCGTGTGCCGATGCGCTGGTCAAGGCCGGCGTGGGGCGGGTGGTCGCGGCCATGCAGGACCCCAATCCGGAAGTTGCCGGTCGCGGCCTCAAGCGCCTGGCCGATGCCGGCATCGCCGTACACAGCGGTGTGCTGGAAGGTGAAGCGCGGGCGCTGAACCAGGGTTTTCTCAAGCGCATGGAACACGGCGTGCCGTTTGTGCGGGTCAAGTTGGCGATGAGCCTGGACGGTCGCACCGCCATGGCCAGCGGCGAAAGCCAGTGGATCACCGGCCCCGAGGCGCGTTCCGCCGTGCAGCGCCTGCGGGCCCAGGCCAGCGTGGTGCTGACCGGCGCCGACAGCGTGCTGGCGGACAATGCGCGGATGACCGTACGCCCCGCCGAGCTGGGCCTCGATCCCGAACTGACCGCCCTGGCCGAACGCCGTCCACCCCTGCGGGTGTTGATCGACGGTCGCCTGCGGGTGCCGCTGGATGCCCCGTTCTTCACGGCAGGTCCTGCCTTGGTGGTGACCTGCGTTCCGGGCGCCGCCGAACGCTATCAAGCCCTGGGCCATGAATTGCTGGAAGTCCCCGGCGCCGAAGGTCATGTCGACCTGCGCCGGTTGCTGACGGAACTGGCCGCCCGTGGCATCAACGAAGTGCTGGTGGAAGCCGGCCCACGTCTGGCGGGCGCCTTTGCCCGGCAAGGCCTGGTGGACGAATACCAATTGTTTGTCGCCGGTCAGTTTCTCGGCTCCACGGCGCGCCCATTGTTGGACTGGCCGTTGGAGCGGATGAACCAGGCGCCGCGGCTGAAAATCACCGAAATGCGCGCTGTCGGTAGTGACTGGCGAGTCACCGCAATACCTGATCCCGCACCCGGCGTATAATTTTTGGCTTGCGCCACGCGCGGGCCTGTTCTCGAGGAGGACTTCATGTTTACCGGCATTATCGAATCCATCGGCAGTATCCGTGCCCTGAACCCCAAGGGCGGCGACGTCCGCGTCTACGTGGAAACCGGCAAGCTGGACCTGGCCGACGTCAAGCTCGGCGACAGCATCGCGGTCAACGGCGTCTGCCTGACCGCCGTCGAGCTGCCGGGCGACGGCTTCTGGGCCGACGTCAGCCGTGAAACCCTGGACTGCACCGCCTTCAACCAATTGAAGGCCGGCAGCCGGGTCAACCTGGAAAAAGCCCTGACCCCGACCACCCGCCTGGGTGGGCACCTGGTCAGCGGCCATGTCGACGGTGTCGGCGAAGTCGTCGCCCGTGAAGAAAACGCCCGGGCCATCCAGTTCCGTATCCGCGCGCCGAAAGACCTGGCCAAGTACATCGCCCACAAGGGCTCGATCACCGTCGACGGCACCAGCCTGACGGTCAACGCCGTGAACGGCGCCGAGTTCGAACTGACCATCGTCCCACACACCCTGGCTGAAACCATCATGGCCGACTACCGTCCTGGTCGTGAGGTCAACCTCGAAGTCGACCTGCTGGCCCGTTACCTGGAGCGCCTGCTGCTGGGCGACAAGGCCGCGGAACCGTCGAGCGGCGGTATTACCGAAAGTTTCCTGGCCGCCAACGGCTACCTCAAATCCTGACACTCAAATTTTGAAAGAAGGAGGGTGCCGCGTGGCGCTCAACACGATTGAAGAACTGGTCGAAGACATTCGCCAGGGCAAGATGGTCATTCTCATGGATGACGAAGACCGCGAGAACGAAGGCGACCTGATCATGGCCGCCGAATGCTGCAAGGCCGAACACATCAACTTCATGGCCAAGCACGCCCGTGGCCTGATCTGCATGCCGATGAGCCGCGAGCGTTGCGAACTGCTCAAGCTGCCGCTGATGGCGCCGCGCAACGGTTCCGGTTTCGGCACCAAGTTCACCGTGTCGATCGAAGCCAGCGAAGGGGTGACCACCGGCATCTCCGCCGCCGACCGCGCCCGCACCGTGCAAGCGGCCGCGGCCAAGGACGCCAAGGCTGAAGACATCGTCAGCCCTGGTCATATCTTCCCGCTGATGGCCCAGCCCGGCGGCACCCTGGCCCGCGCCGGCCACACCGAAGCCGCCTGCGACCTGGCGCGCATGGCCGGTTTCGAGCCAAGCGGGGTGATCTGCGAGGTGATGAACGATGACGGCACCATGTCCCGTCGCGCCGAACTGGAAACCTTCGCCGCCGAACACAACATCAAGATCGGCACCATTGCCGACCTGATCCACTACCGGATGATCCACGAACGTACCGTTCAGCGGATTGCCGAGCAGCCGCTGGACAGCGAACTGGGGCATTTCAACCTGGTGACCTATCGTGATTCGGTGGAAGGCGACGTGCACATGGCCCTGACCCTGGGCAGCTTCTGCGCCGAAGAGCCGACCCTGGTGCGGGTGCACAACATGGACCCGCTGCGCGACCTGCTGATGGTCAAGCAACCCGGGCGCTGGAGCCTGCGCGCGGCCATGGCCGCGGTGGCCGAGGCCGGCAGCGGTGTGGTGCTGTTGCTCGGTCATCCGCTGGATGGCGACGTCCTGCTGGCGCATATCCGTGAGACCGCCGAGCAGGTGCCGGCGAAAAAACCGACCACCTACAGCATCGTCGGTGCCGGTTCGCAGATCCTGCGGGACCTGGGCGTGCGGAAAATGCGCTTGATGAGTGCGCCGATGAAGTTTAATGCGATATCCGGTTTCGACCTGGAAGTAGTAGAATACGTGCCCTCCGAATAAAGACTGGCTGCTCGCGGCCCTTGATTCGCGGTTCAAATATCCCTGAGGGGCGCGTACTAGGCGCGCCCCGGCTCTTTAAGAGAATTGTCGAATGACCCTGAAGACCATCGAAGGTACCTTCATCGCCCCCAAAGGCCGTTACGCCCTGGTGGTCGGCCGCTTCAACAGCTTCGTTGTCGAAAGCCTGGTGAGCGGCGCCGTTGACGCCCTGGTTCGCCACGGTGTCAGCGAAAGCGACATCACTATCATCCGCGCACCGGGTGCCTTCGAAATCCCACTGGTTGCGCAGAAAGTCGCCCAGAAAGGCGACTTCTCGGCGATCATCGCCCTCGGCGCGGTCATTCGTGGCGGTACTCCGCACTTCGAATACGTGGCCGGCGAATGCACCAAGGGCCTGGCCCAGGTCTCCATGGAATTCGGCGTGCCAGTGGCCTTCGGCGTGCTGACCGTTGACTCCATCGAACAAGCCATCGAACGTTCCGGCACCAAAGCCGGCAACAAAGGCGCCGAAGCCGCCCTTTCCGCCCTGGAAATGGTCAGCTTGCTGGCGCAATTGGAGGCTGTGTGATTAGCGACGAAAGCGATCGTTTCAACCCGCGCGATCCGAAGCCTGAAGGCGCCGGCAAGCCTTCCAAAAGCGTCAAGCGTCGCGAAGCCCGTCAGCTCGCGACCCAGGCCCTGTACCAGTGGCACATGGCCAAGCAGTCGCTGAACGAGATCGAAGCGCAGTTCCGGGTCGACAACGATTTCAGCGACGTCGATGGCGCCTACTTCCGTGAAATCCTCCACGGCGTTCCGCAGTTCAAGAGCGAGATCGACACTGTTCTCAAGCCGTGCCTGGATATCGAGATCGAGGAACTGGATCCGGTTGAGCTGGCGGTATTGCGCCTGTCCACCTGGGAACTGCTCAAGCGCGTCGACGTGCCCTACCGCGTGGTGATCAACGAAGGGATCGAACTGGCCAAGGTCTACGGTTCCACCGACGGTCACAAGTTCGTCAACGGCGTGCTCGACAAACTGGCGCCGCGCCTGCGTGAAGCTGAAGTGAAGGCGTTCAAGCGCTGATCCGCGCTTGACCTGTGCATGGGCGAGTTCGAGCTGATCCGCAATTTCTTCGCCGCCGCGCCCTGTGCGCAGGCCGGCGAGGGCGTTGCCCTGGGCATCGGCGACGACTGCGCCCTGCTGAGCGTCCCCGCCGGGGAGCAACTGGCGATTTCCACCGACACCCTGGTGGCCGGTGTGCATTTCGCCGATCCCTGCGACCCTTTCCTGCTCGGCCAGCGCGCGCTGGCTGTGGCCGCCAGTGACCTGGCCGCCATGGGCGCCACGCCCCTGGCCTTTACCCTTGCCCTGACCTTGCCGCATAACGATGCCGGTTGGCTGCAAGGCTTTGCCCGTGGTTTGAACCTGATGGCGCAACACTGCGACTTGCGCCTGGTGGGCGGCGACACCACCCGTGGGCCGCTGTGCTTGACGCTGACGGTATTCGGCCGTGTGCCGACGGGCCAGGCGCTGACCCGCAGCGGCGCACGGGTCGGCGACCTGCTGTGTGTCGGCGGCGAGCTGGGCAATGCGGCGGGCGCCTTGCCGCTGGTGCTGGGGCAGCGTACGGCGGAGCCAGCGATTGCCGGGCCGCTGCTGGACCACTACTGGTCGCCCAAGCCGCAACTGGCCCTGGGTCAGTTCCTGCGCAACAAGGCGACCTCGGCACTGGATATCTCCGATGGGCTATTGGCCGACTGCGGGCATATCGCGGCGGCATCCTCCGTCAGATTGCAGGTGGAACGCGACGCGCTGCCCTTGTCTTCGGCGCTGCAGGCCTTTCTCGGCCAGGACGACGCCCGCGAGGCGGCCCTCAGCGGTGGCGATGACTACGTATTGGCCTTCACCCTACCACCTGTCGAGTTGCCCGGGTTGCTGGCGGTGCACGGCTCGGTGCGGGTAATCGGACAGGTGCTGGCCGGGCAGGGCGTGGTCCTGGTGGACAGCGTCGGTCGCGATATCACGCCGGCACGCCGGGGCTACCAACATTTTCCGGAGACACCGTGACAGATCATCCCAAGCAGGTCCCGGCCGAGTTCGTGCCGCCCTCGGTGTGGCGCAATCCCTGGCATTTCCTGGCCTTCGGCTTCGGTTCCGGGACCTTGCCCAAGGCGCCGGGCACCTGGGGGTCGCTGGTTGCGCTACCCTTTATACCGTTATGGCAGATGTTGCCCGACTGGGGCTACTGGCTGATGCTTGGCGTCACCATGCTGTTCGGCTTCTGGCTGTGCGGCAAGGTCGCCAACGATCTGCGGGTACACGACCACGAAGGCATCGTCTGGGACGAGATGGTCGGGATGTGGATCACCCTCTGGCTGGTGCCGGACGGTTGGTACTGGTTGCTGGTGGGTTTTGCGCTGTTCCGCTTTTTCGACATCCTCAAGCCCTGGCCGATCCGCTGGATCGACCGGCATGTCCATGGCGGTGTCGGCATCATGCTCGACGACGTCCTGGCCGGGGTTTTTGCCTGGTTGGCCATGCAAGGGCTGGTGCACCTCTTTAGCTGAGGATTCAGGCATGTCTGGCTGTCGGTTGTGGGTCGTGCTGCTCTGTCTGTGGGCGGGTAGCGTTGTAGGCAATGTCGTTCAGGCCCGTGAGGAAACCTCTCTGCCAGGTGTGATCCATCTTGCCAGTGAGGAGTGGGTCGATTACACCGGCGCCGACGGACGTGGCATGGCCTGGGATATCATGCGCGAGATCTTCGAGCCCAAGGGCGTCAAGGTGCTGATCAGTACCGAGCCCTACGTTCGGGCCATCGGACTGGTGCAGCGGGGGGAGGCGGACGCCTGGGTCGCGGCTTATCGGCGCGAGGTGAAGGGCGCTCTTTATCCGCGCTGGCATTTCGACGTCGATCATCTCTATGCCCTGGGGCTGGCGAGCAACCCGCAGCCGAGCCTGGAAACCCTGGGTGTTTATCGTCTGGCCTGGATGCGCGGCTACAAATACCAGGATTACCTGCCCAACGTCCGCCATTACAACGAAATCGTGCGGCGTGACGGTGTCCTGTCGATGCTGGCCCACAGTCGTGCCGACTATTACATCGATGCGTTGTCCGAGGTGAACGAGGTACTGGGGCATGCCGCGCACCCTGAAATGTTCCGGAGCAGCCATGTGCTCGACCTGCCGCTGTACCTGGGGTTTGCCGACAATGCGCGGGGGCGTGCACTGATGGCCCTGTATGATCAGCGTATGGAAGAACTGGTCAAAAGTGGCGAGTTGCGGGCCATTTTCAAGCACTGGACGCAACCTTATCCGTTTGACACCCTGCCGGCACCGGTGCCGACGAATCAAACTTATTGATAGTTATCATGGACAATTCAGCCTAAGCGTCTGTAGGAACCTACTGTTACAATGCGACCTCTGCGAATTTCCAGTCCTCATACTGATCAGGAGCACACGGTGCCCGTCGTTTTCGTCGCCGCTTCCAAGCTGCCAACCCCCTTTGCGACCTTCACCATGAATGGCTTTCTCGAAGAAGCCACCGGCCGTGAACACGTCGTGCTGACCCTCGG
This sequence comes from Pseudomonas sp. MWU12-2037, assembly GCF_023242345.1. Classification (NCBI taxonomy): domain Bacteria; kingdom Pseudomonadati; phylum Pseudomonadota; class Gammaproteobacteria; order Pseudomonadales; family Pseudomonadaceae; genus Pseudomonas; species Pseudomonas sp. MWU12-2037. The sequence continues at coordinate 72,539 of NZ_JALLIZ010000011.1, forward strand.
GAATGTGGCGGATGGCGCACCGGTTCTTGGCCGCGTGCATTCCGAATGCCTGACTGGCGATGCCTTGTTCAGCCAGCGCTGCGATTGCGGCTCCCAGCTCGAGGCGGCCCTGCGAGCGATTGCCCGTGAAGGTCGTGGTGTCTTGCTGTACCTGCGTCAGGAAGGGCGTGGCATCGGCTTGATGAACAAGATCCGCGCTTATGAATTGCAGGACGGCGGCGCCGACACCGTCGAGGCCAACGAGCGCCTGGGCTTTGCTGCCGACCTGCGGGACTACGCTATCTGCCGGCCAATGCTCGAACATCTGGGCATCCAGTCCCTGCGATTGATGACCAACAACCCGCGCAAGGTCAAGGCCTTGACCGATATGGGCATCACCGTGGCCGAGCGCGTGCCGCTGCAAACCGGACAGAACCCGCACAACAAACTCTACCTGGCGACCAAGGCCGGCAAGCTCGGCCATATGATGGGCAACGAGCACCAGAGCGAGGCCGACCCGGCGTGACCCGCGGCCAGGTGAAGCGTCGGCTGTCGGTGGGCTGGTGGAAACAGCTGGTGCTGAGTGTGTTGCCGCTGTTTGTCGCCAACTGGCTTTTTGGTCAGGCCGATCCCTTGCTGCCAGTGCTGGCGATGCCGTTTTTCATTACCGGCGTGGCCTCGATGTTTGTCAGCTTGCGGTTTTTCGGGGCTTACAAGCGCTCGTTGATCGCGACGCAGGCGGCGCTGGATAGCCCGGAAGAGCCGGCGGCCTGGATCGAGCTGGCCAGCGTGCGGCGCAAAGCCCTGGTGGTAGCCGCCTTGCCGACCTGGATCGGCACCCTGGCGGTGTTCGTCGGGCTGGAAGCAGTCCCGTTGATGTTGCTGGTGTTATCCAGCGTGGTGCTGTTCTACCTCTATCGCATTCCGCGCCAACTCGGCTGATGCTTCGCTGGCGGGTGGCTGCTCTCGAGCCATTGGCAGGCACACATCAGCCGCTCTTCTGCCAATACTCCTACTTGATACTCAGAGGCGTCCGTCAATACGCTTTGAGAAGGTTTCCCTAAAATTCTTCTGCTCAAGCCTTGAGCTCTGTTTGCATGCAGACAGTCATTGAGTTTGATCAGGAGGGAAACCATGCGTCTGATATTGGCGGGAGTGGCTGCGATATTGACACTCAGTGGTTGTTTAGGCGGTATCTCGACGTTGCTCGACTTCGGCGATCATCCGGTTACGAGCAAGGCAGCCCAAGGTAGTACCGTCAGCAAACAAGACATGCTGGCAATACAAAACCCCTCGCAGATCACGGCTATTCGGGGTGGAACCGCGCAATGCTTTGACTACGACCTGCAAAATGAAAGTGGCAAGCGCCAACCGCTCTATGTCGGCTTCACGTCAACGGGCTTCGTCAATGCCTATGGTTTTTCCACTTGCGGGGACGCCATTCGCGCGGGCTATCTCAACTCGGACGGCCCGATGAAGCGCAATAACTGACGTTGGTTTGAGACCTGTACCCAGCGAGGCAGGCTCTCGCTGGGTATGAGTCAAAGATTCAAAAGCTGCATGCGTTCGCTGACCGATGCTTCGATCCCCGCCACATCCAGCCCGCACTCCGCCAGCATCTGCGCTGGCTTCGCGTGTTCGACATAAGCATCTGGCAGACCCAGGTGCAGTACCGACTTGAGCAGGTTGTCCCGCGCCAGGAACTCGCTGACCGCCGCGCCGGCACCGCCCATGATGGCGTTTTCCTCGATGGTCACCAGTAGCTCATGGCTGCCGGCCATCTCGCGTACCAGGGCTTCATCCAGGGGTTTGACGAAACGCATGTCGACCACGGTCGCGTCGAGCTTCTCGGCGACGATCAGGGCTTCGGTCAACTGCACGCCAAACACCAGCAAGGCCACTTTGCTGCCCCGACGGCGAACCACACCCTTGCCGATCTCGATCGGTTCCAGGTCTTTCTCGATGGTCGCGTTCGGTCCGGTGCCGCGCGGGTAACGCACTGCCGCCGGACCGTTGTACAGGTGGCCGGTGGTCAGCATCTTGCGCAGTTCGTTCTCGTCGCTCGGCGTCATCACCAGCATGCCGGGGATGCAGCGCAGGTACGACAGGTCGAAACTGCCGGCGTGGGTCGGGCCGTCTTCGCCCACCAGGCCCGCACGGTCGATGGCGAACAGCACGTCGAGGTTCTGCACCGCGACGTCATGCACCAACTGGTCGTAACCGCGTTGCAGGAAGGTGGAGTAGATCGCCACCACCGGCTTGGCGCCTTCGCAGGCCATGCCGGCGGCGAAAGTTACCGCATGCTGCTCGGCAATCGCCACGTCGAAGTAGCGCAGCGGGAAACGCTCGCTGAAGGCCACCAGATCGGAGCCTTCCTTCATTGCCGGGGTAATGCCCACCAGGCGCGGGTCGGCGGCGGCCATGTCGCACAGCCATTCGCCAAACACGCCGGAGTATTTCGGTCCGCTGGCCTTCTTCGGCGCGGCGGCCGGGGCGTCCAGGGGTTCGAGCTTGGTGATCGCGTGGTAACCGATCGGGTCGACTTCCGCCGGGGCGAAACCCTTGCCCTTCTTGGTCACCACATGCAGGAACTGCGGGCCCTTGAGGTCACGCATATTGCGCAGGGTGGCGATCAGGGTCGGCAGGTCATGGCCGTCGATCGGGCCGATATAGTTCCAGCCCAGCTCTTCGAACAGGGTGCCGGGGACCAGCATGCCCTTGGCGTATTCTTCGGTACGACGGGCGATTTCCCAGGCACCGGGCAGGCGCGACAGCACTTTCTTGCTGCCTTCGCGCATGCTCGCGTAGGTGCGGCTGGAGAGAATCTTCGCCAGGTAGTTCGACAGACCACCGACATTGCGCGAAATCGACATGTCGTTGTCGTTGAGGATCACCAGCATATTGGCGTCGACTTCCGGCGCGTGGTTCAGCGCCTCGAAGGCCATGCCGGCGGTCAGCGCGCCATCACCGATCACGGCGATGGCCTTGCGATCACTGTTCTGCAGGCGAGCGGCGATGGCCATGCCCAGGGCGGCGCTGATGGAGGTGCTGGAGTGACCGACGCCAAAGGTGTCGTACTCGCTCTCCGAGCGGCGCGGAAAGGCGGCCAGGCCGCCTTTCTGACGCAGGGTGTGCATGCGCTCGCGCCGACCGGTGAGGATCTTGTGCGGATACGCCTGATGACCCACGTCCCACACCAGCCGGTCGTCCGGGGTGTCGAAGACATAGTGCAACGCGATGGTCAGTTCGATCACGCCGAGGCCGGCACCGAAGTGCCCGCCGGTCTGGCCGACCGAATAGAGCAATTCCAGGCGCAGTTCATCGGCCAGGGTTTCCAGCTCGGCTTCACCTAACCGGCGCAGGCCGGCCGGCGTGTCGGCACGGTCCAGCAGGGGCGTGGTCGGGCGCTTGCGGGGAATCTCATGGAACGTCGTGGGCATCAGGCGAATCGTTATAGGTATAGAAGAGGCGGCAGTTTACCTGATGCATCGCACGCTGCCCACGCGGAGCGTCGAAGTTGGCCGATATGCGGCCTTGGGCGCGGCGTTTGGCTCAGCTGCGACGTTCGACGATATAACGGGCCAGCTCTCTCAACGGCTCGGCGCACGCGTCAAACGGTCGCAGGGCGTGCAGCGCCTGGTCGCGCAGTTCCAGGGCGTAGGCCTTGGCCGCGTCCAGTCCGAGCAGGGCCGGGTAGGTCGGTTTGTCGCGGGCGATATCGGCGCCCTGGCGTTTGCCGAGGGTGGCGGTGTCGCTTTCCACGTCGAGAATATCGTCCTGCACCTGGAAAGCCAGGCCGATGGCCTGGGCGTAGGTCTGCAGCGAGCGCAATTCGTCTTTTTGCGCCAGGCCGCTGGCCAGGGCGCCGAGCTTGACGCTGGCTTCGATCAGCGCGCCGGTCTTGTGCCGGTGCATGGTTTCCAGGGCTTTCTGGTCGAGCTTGAGACCCACCGCACCGAGGTCGATGGCCTGGCCACCGACCATGCCGGCCGGGCCGGCGGCCTGGGCCAGGGCGGTGACCATGTTCAGGCGGATCTCGGCGTTCAGGTCGCTCAGGCTCGGGTCGAGCAAGGCGCTGAAGGCCAGGCTTTGCAGGCCGTCGCCGGCGAGGATCGCGCAGGCTTCGTCGAAGGCCTTGTGGGTAGTCGGCTGGCCGCGACGCAGGTCGTCGTCGTCCATGGCCGGCAAATCGTCGTGGACCAGCGAGTAGGCGTGGATCAGCTCCACCGCGCAGGCCGCGCCGTTGGCCTGTTCCGGCTTGCCGCCGAGGGCTTCGCAGGCGGCGTAGGCCAGTAGCGGGCGGACGCGTTTGCCGCCATTCATCACGCTGTAGCGCATGGCTTCATAGAGACGGGCGAGTTCGGGACTGGGGGCGCTGAACAGGGTATCGAGTGCGGCGTTGACCCGGGCCTGGCTGCTGGCCTGATAAGCTTTGATCATTCTGCTTGTTCCGCGTCGAAGGGCTCTTCGGCCAGCTCGCCGTCGCGCTCGAGGAGGATCTGCACCTTCTGCTCGGCCTGAGCCAGGGCGCCCTGGCAGTCACGGGTCAGGCGGATGCCTTGTTCGAAGGCGGTCAGCGAGTCTTCCAACGACAATTCGCCGTTCTCCAGGCGTTCGACCAGGGTTTGCAGGTCGGCAAGGGATTGCTCGAAGTCCAGGGAAGCTTTTTTGCGGGCCATGGCGGCGATCTCGGTAGGCGTTGAACGGGCGCGACACTAGCAGACGGCGGGTTTAGGGGCAAATGCGAGGGGTTGGCAATCATGGGTCAAGTGTTGACCCGTGCTGGATGATTATCCTGATTTTCGATGATGGGTATCCCTGTTTGTCCTGCTAGTCGGCACAAAGTTGTCTCTTTTATAGTAGTTCATCGATCAAGGATGAATGATCGATACGGACCTCCCTCTCGTCGCCTCCGATGTTCTCCTGCGCTTCTACCCATAAGGCTGTGATCCATGGCGTCTTCTTCCGCTCGTATTCCCGGTTCCGGCGTACTGCTGCTGATCATCCTGGCCTGCCAGTTGATGATCGTGCTCGACGTTACTGTGCTCTATACCGCTTTGCCGCATATTCAGAAGGCCCTGGACCTGTCGCTTCCCGACCTGACCTGGGTGCAGAACGCCTACACCCTGGCTTTTGGCGGCATGATGCTGCTCGGCGCCCGGGCCGGCGATCTGTTGGGCCGGCGCCGGGTGTTCCTGGTGGCGGTGACGGTGTTCACCCTGGCCTCGTTGCTGGGCGGCCTGGCCCAGTCGGCCCATGAACTGTTGATCGCTCGGGGCGTGCAGGGGATTGCCGCGGCATTTCTCGCGCCCTCGACCCTGGCGCTGATGATGACCTACTTCCCGCCGGGGCCTCAGCGTCTGCGGGCCATCAGCTTCTACACCGCCGTGTCCGGTGGTGGCGGTGCGCTGGGGCTGGTGCTTGGCGGGGTGCTGACTGACCTGCTGTCCTGGCGTTGGGTGATGTTTATCAACCTGCCGGTGGGCATTGCGCTGCTGGCCCTGGCTTGGCGCTATCTGAAGGAAACCGAACGGCATACCGGTCACTTCGATCTGGCGGGGGCGTTGACCGTTACCTTTGGCATGAGCGCGCTGGTCTACTGTTTCGTCCGGGCCGGAGCCCAGGGCTGGGATGATGCGCTGACCCTCGGCGCGCTGGCCTGCGCCCTGGTGTTGCTGAGCCTGTTTGTCTGGATTGAACGGCGCGCCGAACAACCGATCATGCCGCTGCATCTGTTCGCCAGTGCCGAGCGCTCCGGCGCCTATATCAGCCGCATGCTGTTGGTGGGAGGGATGGTCGGCACCTACTTCTTCCTGATCCAGTATGTGCAGGAAGTGCTGGGCTACACCGCGCTCAAGGCCGGTGAGGCGTTTCTGGCGCTGACCCTGACCCAGTTCGCCATGTCGGTGTATGGTGTGAAATGGCTGGCGCGGTACATGAGTTCGGCGGTGATGCTGTTCTGCGGGCTGGCGACGGCGCTGGTGGGGATGGCATTGCTGACCGGGCTGGGCTCGGACGTGGCGTACTTTCCACATCTGATGCTGCCGTTGATCATCCTCGGGATCGGTTGCGGCGCGGCGTTCGTGCCGCTGACCAGCGCCGGGATCGCCGGGGTGGAACCACAGAATGCCGGGGCCGCGTCGGGCTTGGTCAATGTTGCGCATCAGGTCGGTGGTTCGCTGGGGACGGCGGTGATCGTGGCGATTGTCGGCATGGCTGCGCGTTTGTCGCCGGCTCCGGTGGGGCTGGATGCTGACGCCCAGGCGCGCTTTGCCTTGAGCCATGCGCTGTCCGTGGGCGCCACCAGTTCGGCGACGTTTTTTGGGTTGGCGCTGCTGGTGGTGTTTTTCACCTCGCGCCATGCCCGTCGGCGGGAGCGCCTTCAGGCGGCTGACGCGGCGTCCTGAAGTCGTTCGGCGCCCGCGTCCAATTTGAGTGCCGATAAGGGCTGATGCTGTCGCGATTGTAATAATGCGATACAGGCACAGGTTTGTCCTGAGGTACGGCAATGTCGTATTTTTTATTCATGCACGCCATTACAAATGGCTTAATCCAACAACTTGCCTTCCGCGGTTTTGAAGCCATGGAAAGAGGAACTCAGTGATGAGTGATGAGCGGGAGCAGTTCCAGAAGGATCTGCTGGCCTCAGTCCGGCAGATGAAAGCGGGTAAAGAAGCGCGCGTCACCGGGGTGACATTGACTGCAGCTACCAATGTCGAACGGCCGCTCCGGCAGGTTGATTGGGTGGCATCGTCTACCTGTTTCCTATTGATGCAAGTGCGACGGGGCGATCAGGAAATCCTGCAAGGATAATGGCCTTTCGCCTTGTTTTTCGGCGATTTTTGGTTCAAAAACGACGATCTAGGCTCATTTGATGAGCCACCTCACAAATACCGCTTTGTCTCCATTGTCTAACAACCTTCGAATCGCTAACCTCTGCGGCTTCCCCTACCTGTCATCGACAGGTCTTCTCTGACCGATACCGTGTCGGGGGGGCGCTGTGGATTCCGCGCAGGGTTTTATAAAGCATGGCAAGGAGGCTGTTGATGCGCCGGTTTTTTCCCATCCTGATTGCCCTCTGGGCCACGACCGCCTGGGCCGAGCCCTCGGCCGAGCTTCAGGAACCGACCGGCGGCTGGCGTTACGCAGGTCTCCTCGACCGCAAGGATGCGCCGCAAGTGGCCTATCCCACTCCGCCCATCGACCGTGGCATCCAGCGCAGCCGCACCCCCATCGAAGGCCGGATCAATCCGCCCTCCGGCCCGCGTGAGCCCCATATCCTGTCGGTCAACGGCAACCCCTTGAATCTCTACACCGACGACGCCGGCCGCTTCGTGCGCCCCTATGCCTTCGGTGCCGGCTCCAACAGCGTCGAAGTCCGCAGCTCCACGGGCAAATCCCTCAAGCGCGTGCAGTTCTACGAAGCCAACAAGCAGATCACCCCGGCGCGTATCCGCGTGGTCCTCGGCTGGGACGACCCCAAGGCCGAACTCGACCTGCATATCATCACCCCCGACGGCCAGCACGCCTTCTACGCGCATCCCGCGTTGACCAATGGCGGCGGCCTCGACCCGGACGGCGTCGACGGCCCGGGCCCGGAAATGTTCACCATGACCGCGCCGCTGCACGGCACCTACCTGATTTATGTGAACTACTGGGGCAACTACAGCGCCAGCGACGGCTATAACTTTACCGAGCGCGCCAATCAGAACGAGGTCATCACCTCGCAGATCAACCTGGTGCTCAACGAAAACACCGTCGATGAAAAGCGCGAGAGCTTCACCGTGCCCCTGCGAGCCATCGGCGACCTGCTGCTGGTCAAGACCTTCAACTATTGAACATCCCGCTCCACGGATGAATGGGCTTTGCGAACATGAGCGATAACACAGCTTCCCCGGACGCCGCTGTACCGGCTGCCCCTCAACCTGCCGGCTCGCGCCGTTGGCTGGGCCTTGTGCTCGGGCTTTGCGTGGCCGGTACGGTGGCGGGCGGCCTGGGCTGGTTTTTCCACCACAAGCCGGCCGCCCCGGCGCCGGAACTGGCCCTGGAAAAGCTCGGCGTCAGTCGCCCGGATGCGCTGCTGGAAACCGCGTCGCTGAGCCAGTTGCCCAAGGACCTGCTCAGCGTGCCGTTCCTGCGCGACACCCTGACCGAGGATTTCGTTTTCTACTACGAAACCCACGGCGACCGTCTCGGCCTGATCGGCAGCCTGCGGCGGATCATCTACGAGCATGACCTCAAGCTGCAGGACAACCTGATCGAGCAACTCTTCGACCAGCCGGCGGATATCGCCCTGTGGCGCGGTGCCGATGGTCGGCTCAAGGACTTCCTGCTGGTGATGGACCGCGGCGGCCTGGCCAAACTGCTTGAGCCCCTGGCCCATGTCGCCCTGGACGACACCCAGTTGACCAAGGTCGGCGAAGTGAAAGTCGGCGGCGACAGCGTGCCGCTCTATCGCCTGGCCTACAACGCCAGCAAAGCCCTGCTGTTCGCCTCCCGTGGCGACAAGCTGGTGGTGCTGTCCAACCCGGACAGGCTCTATGAGCAAACCAGCGACGACAGCGAAGTGGCACCGGGCGAGGTTTCGACCCAGGCCCTGGCGGCGTTGCTCAATGGCGACAAACTGTTCCCCGAAGCCTTCGGTCTCAAGCCCCGCGAAACGGTCGTGAAGCAGCGCATCTCGATTGCGTCCAGCGTCCTGGCCATGGGTTACCAGCGCTTTATCCCCAACTTCGCCGGCCTGCGCCTGGATATGGACGACAAGGGCTGGCACAGCTTTCTCGCCCTGGATGAGCAGGACAAAGCCGCCGACTTCGATTTCAAGCCGATCTGGCAAGCCATGCCGGTAGGCGCCAGCGCCTGCGTTGCCCTGCCACTGGCCGCCGAGCAGCAACAACCGCTGTTGGTCAAACTCGGTGCCGACGAGGCCACCGCGAAGAAGCTCACCGAACACATGAGCGGTGCCGCCGGACTCTGCTGGTACGCCGACTCGCGCCTCTATACGCCGTTGCTGGTGGCCAACCTGACCAAGGACAACGACAGCCTCGACGCCGACCTGGGCAAACTCTTCGGCTCCATGGTCGGGAGCAAGGAAAGCAATGTCGACGGCGGTCTGTTCCCTATCGCTGAGCAACAGAAAGACGGCGTCCATGAGTGGAAGCGCCAGGTCAGTTCGAGCTTCGGCCAGTACGCCGCCAAGGAAGCCGAGAACCCCGACGCCATCACCGGCAAGGGTTTCTTCCGCGTAAGCCTGGCGCGACACGGTTCGACCTTGCTGTTCTCCCTGGACGACAAGCTGGTGGACAAGGCCCTCGGCACCCTCGACAAGCACTTCCCGCCGCTGGCCGACGTGCTGCCCAAGGACGTGCTGATGCCGGTCTACCTGGGCCCGGACTCCCTGGCGCAACTGATGCAGCAGGAAACCCTCGACAGCCTGCCCCAGGACATGGAACCGGTGTTCCGCAACGCCGCCCAGACCCACCTGATTCCCAAACTGCAAAAGCTCGCCGGTTTCGGTAAGTATGCCCTGACCCTGCCGGAAGGCAGTGAGCCGGACGGCCACTGGCAGTGGTTGCCTTTGCAATGGCGTGCAATGTGATTCCTCTGTTCAAGAGGTTGGGCTTGCTGGCGCTACTACTGAACACCGCGTTCAGTGCGCCCGCGTTCGCCCTCGAAACACCGCCCCTGGATGTCGAGCAGTCCCAGGTGTTCCGCGCCTGGTTCGTACGCATCGCCCAGGAGCAACTGACCCAGGGCCCGAGTCCGCGCTGGTACCAGCAGGACTGCGCCGGCCTGGTGCGCTTCGCCGCCAACGAAGCGCTGAAAACCCATGACGACAAATGGTTGCGGGCCAATGGCCTGTCCAACCGCTACCTGCCGCCCGAACTGGTCCTGAGCGAGGGCCAGCGCAACCTGGCCCAGCAATGGCAGCAGGGCGGCGGCAAGGTCGGGCCCTACGTCAATGCGATCAAGCTGATCCAGTTCAACAGCCAACTGGTCAGCCGCGACCTCAACCAGGCGCGGCCTGGTGACCTGCTGTTCTTCGACCAGGGCGACGACCAGCACCTGATGATCTGGATGGGCCGCAACATCGCCTATCACACCGGCACCACCACCCCCACCGATAACGGCATGCGCTCCGCCAGCGTGCAGCAACTCATGACATGGAAGGACACCCGATGGATACCCGATGCAACGAACCCCAACTTCATCGGCGTCTACCGGCTGAACTTCCTCTCTCGATGAACGGGTCTCCCATGAAGCGTCTGTTTTCCCGAATGGTTTTCGCCCTGGCCGTGCTGCTGCCGGTTGTCGCCGGCGCCGCCGATGACTCGGTGCCGCCGAGCAACTACACGCCGGTGGCCGGTGAGAGTTTCTTCCTGTTGGCCGACAGCAGCTTCGCCAGCGACGAGCAGGCGTTGGTCCGCCTCGAAGCACCGGGCCGCGACTATCGGCGTTTCCGCATGGAGCCCTACGGCGGCGCGGATATCCGCGTGTACCGCATCGACCAGCCGCTGGAATTCCTCAAGCGCCAGAAAAATCTGCATCGGGTGGTCAGCGACGGCCAGTTCAAGGGTGAAGGGCTGTCCAACACCCTGGCCTACCTGTGGGACAACTGGTACCGCAAATCCCGTCGGGTGATGCAGCGGGCGTTCTCCTACGAGTCGCGCAAGCAAGTGACCGAGGAAGTACCGGAACTGAAAATGGGCCAGGCCATCGCCGCGCCGACCCCGTATGACAACCACCCGCAATACGCGCCGCTGCCCGGCCTGCCACTGGTCAGCCAGTTCCGCTACCCGCTGTGGGACGCCAAACCGATCCAGCCGCCGAAGGGCGTCGACCTGGCCGGCTCCTCCAGCCAGTTCATCAGCGTCGCACCCGGCAACGTCTATATCCCGCTGGGTAAACTCAAGCCGGGCCTGTACCTGGTGGAAGCGCTGATCGGCAAATACCGTGCGACCACAGTGGTGTTCGTCTCCAACACCGTGGCTGTGAGCAAAATCGCCGGCGACGAGTTGCTGGTGTGGGCCGCGCGCAAGCATGAAGGCAGCTCGGTGCCCAAGGTCAAAGTGCTATGGACCGACGGCCTGGGCGTGATGAGCAGTGGCGAGACCGATGCTGATGGCCTGCTGCGCCTCAAGCACGTCAGCCCGGAGCGCTCGTTCATGATCGGCGAGGACGACGAGGGCGGTGTGTTCGTCTCCGAGAACTTCTACTACGACAGCGAAATCTACGACACCAAGCTCTACGCCTTCACCGACCGGCCGCTGTACCGGCCGGGGGATTGGGTATCGATGAAGATCGTCGGTCGCGAATTCAAGAACGCCCGCGACTCTGTCAACCCGACCACCGCCCCGGTGCGCGTCAGCGTGCTGGATGCGACCGGCACCACCTTGCAGACGTTGGACCTGAACCTGGACGCCAAGTCCGGTACCCAAGGCCGCTTCCAACTGCCGGACAACGCCGTGGCCGGCGGTTACGAGTTGCGTTTCAACTACCGCGACCAGACCTACAGCAGCGCCTTCCGCGTCGCCGAGTACATCAAGCCGCACTTTGAAATCTCCATGGACCTGGCCAAGCAGGACTTCCGCACTGGCGAGCCGATCAAGGGCAAATTGCTGCTGCTCTACCCGGACGGCAAGCCAGTGGCCGATGCCCGTGTGCAACTGAGCCTGCGTGCCCAGCAACTGTCCATGGTCGACAACGAGCTGCAATACCTCGGGCAATTCCCGGTGGAACTGACCAGCGCCGAGCTGACCACCGACGACAAGGGCCAGGCCGTGCTTGACCTGCCGGCGGCGGAAAAACCGAGCCGCTACATGCTCACCGTGTTCGCCAGCGATGGCGCGGCGTATCGGGTCAAGACCACCAAGGAAATCCTCATCGAGCGCGGTGCGGCTCGCTATCGCCTGTCGGCGCCGCAGCGTTTCAGTGCGACCGGCGAGAAGGTCGCGTTCAGCTACGCCAGCGAATCCACCGTCGCTCAGCCAAACGCTGGCACGCCGAGCACCTACAGCTGGGTCCGCCTGGAAGACCAGTCCACCGGTAACGGCAAACTCGCTGCCGGCGACAAAGGCTTCAGCGTCACCTTCGACCGTCCCGGCACCTACAACCTGTCGCTCAAGGATGACCACGAACGCATCCTCGGCGCCACCGGCCATTCGGTGACCGGCGATGGCGTGAAAGCCGTGCCCGGCACTGTGGAAATCCTTCTCGACAAACCCGAGTACCAGACCGGCGACGAAGCCCTGGCGCTGATCACCTTCCCGGAGCCCGTCACCGACGCGCTGCTGTCTCTGGAACGCGACAAGGTCGAGGCCACCGCGTTGCTGTCCAAGGGCGGCGACTGGTTGCGCCTGGAAAAAATCAGCGACACCCAATACCGTGCGCGGATTCCGGTGAAGGACAACTACGCCCCCAACCTGACCTTCTCGGTGCTCTACACCAAGGGCGGCGAATACAGCTTCCAGAACGCGGGCCTCAAGGTCACCACGCCGCAGATCGACGTGGCCATCGCCACTGACAAGGACAGCTACCAGCCGGGCGACACCGTCTCGGTGGACCTGACCACCCAGTTCGCCGGCAAGCCGATTCCGGCGCACCTGACCGTCAGCGTGGTGGATGAAATGATCTACGCGCTGCAACCGGAAGTGGCGCCGAGCATCGACCAGTTCTTCTATCACCCACGGCGCAACAACGTGCGCACCAGCGCCAGCCTGTCGTTTATCAGCTACGACGTGGCATTGCCGGGCAGCCCAGGCGCGCCGGGCAAGGCCAACCGTAGCGAGCGTGGTGTGAAAGTGCTGGAGCGGCCGCGTCGTGAAGACGTCGACACCGCCGCCTGGCAGCCGGAGCTGGTGACCGACGCCAACGGCAAGGTGCGTTTCACCTTCCGCATGCCGGACTCCCTGACCCGCTGGCGCATCACCGCCCGGGCCATCGCCGATGCCGGGCAAGTGGGGCAGAAGAACCAGTTCATCCGTTCCGACAAACCGCTGTACCTGAAATGGAGCGGCCCGACCCACTTCCGCAGCGGCGACCAGCCCAAGCTTGGCCTGTTCGCTTTCAGCCAGGCCGACAAACCGGTCAAGACCGAACTGGTGATTCGCTATGCCGGCCAGGAACAGCGCCTGCCGTTGTCCCTGAACAAAGGCATCAACTACATCCCGCTGCCGGCGACCCCGTTGAGCAGTGGCGACTGGAGCGCCGAGCTGCAACAGGATGGCAAATCCCAGGATGCCCTGGCGGTACGCCTGAGTGCAGTGGGTGACGGCTGGCAAGTGACACAAAGCCAGAGCCTCAGCGTAGCCAGCGGCGACACCCCGCTGAGCCTGCCGGCAGATGCCAGCGATATTCGCCTGCGCCTCGACGACAGCCCGCAAGCGCTGTTCCGCGCCAACCTCGACGACCTGCTCAGCTACCCCTACGGCGGCGTCGAGCAGACCGCCAGCCAACTGCTGCCGTTGAGCATCGCCTACCCGGCGCTGTCGGCCAACGCCCAGGTCCGCGATCGTCTGCGCCTGATCATGCAGAACAGCCGCCTGCGCCTGGTCTCGATGGCCGGGCCGGATGCCTGGTTTACCTGGTGGGGTGAAGACGTCACTCCGGATGCTTTCCTGACCGGTTACGCCTATTACGCCGACTGGCACGCCAGCAAGGCGCTGGGCATCAGCCTGCCGCCGGATCACTGGCAGCGGGTGCTGGATGTCTACGGCAAACAGGCTTCGGTCACGCCGTTGCTGCAACGGGCGCTGGTGCTGTCGTTCGCCAAGGACATGCAACTGCCGGTGAACACCCTGCTGAGCGGCCTGATGGACGAACTGGCGAAAGCCGGCGAGGGCGCCGACGCCAACCTGATGGACGATGGCCAGGACAGCGTGATCATGAGCGCACCGGATTCGGCTCTGGGCCTGGCCAGTGCGCGAGTGCTGACCGCCGCCCTGGCCCGCCAGAGCAAAGTTGCCTTGCCGGATGCCTTCAGCAAACAACTGCCCACGGCGGAACAGCGCCTCGGTGCCAGCTCGCAACCGTTCGCCAGCGCCTTGAACCTGTCGATCAAACCGTTCAACGCCGATCTGGCCCAGGACCTGTTGCAGCGCCTGTTGCCGCAGCAATCGACCCTGGAACGCGCCCTGGCTCTGACCTGGCTGCAACGCAGCGTCGAGCAGACTCCGAAAACGCTCACCCTGACCCCGGGCGAAGGTTGGCAAGCGCGGCAGGGCGGGACCGGTGAAAACTACTGGCAATGGCAGGGCGCGGGTATCCCGAGCGTGCTGACCGTGAGCGGTGCACAGGAACGTCCATTGCGGGCCAAACTGAGCTACCTCAGCCAGCAGAAAGTCCCGGACGATCTGCCGGTGCAGATCAAGCGCCGCCTGCTGGAACTGGTGCCGGGCGATGACGCCTACACCTTCAGCCTCAAGGCCGTGGGCGACAAGCCGTTGTCCAGCGACAGCCTCTACCTGGACGAAGTGATCCTCACTACCAAGAGCCCTAAACCGCTGCGCTACGGCATGCTGGAAGTGCCGTTGCCGCCAGGTGCGGACGTTGAGCGCACCACCTGGGGTGTCAACCTCGCTGGGTTGGCCGGTGCTGAAGCGACGCCGTTGGAGAAGGCGCATTTCGAACCGGGGCAGATGGCCTACGGTGTGCCGGTCAACAGCCTCAACGGCGAAGTGCGTCTACGCCACCTGATCCGCTTCTCGCAGAAGGGCCAGTTCAAGCTGCCGCCAGCGCGTTTCAGCCAGATCTATGCGCCAGAGCATCAGGCCCAGGAACAGAAGCCGGCCCTTGGGCAGATCACGGTCGAATGACATGACCCGCCCACTGGCCTGGCTACTGTTGTGCATCGTTCCTCTGCTGGCGACGGCAGAGGAAGCGCCCTTGCGTCTGGCCTGGAAAACCGTCGACGGTTATGAGCTGGTGCAGTTGAACACCACCCAGGTGCTCAATCGCGAGCCGTTGCCGGTGGATCTGCAAACGCCGTTGGGCAGCCTGTGGAAACTCTTCGTCTACGCCTGGTTGGTGGACACCAACCAGCAGGAGCCGGCCTACGACTGTCACGGCCAGGATCACGAGGAAGTCTATTGTTGTACTCCGGGCGGCAGCATTGCCCGGGATGCTGCGTTGGTCCGCTCCTGTGGTTTGTACTTTGATCCCAAGCGTTTGAAGATCGATGACGGCCAATGGCGCGACTACTGGCAAGCACGCCAGGCGCCTAGCTGGCTGCTGAGCTTCAACCAGCTGCAACCGCAAACCCGTGTGCCCGTGGTGCAATTGCTGGAAGCGCTACGCACGCTTCCGGCTCAGGGGACTGCGCGCAAACTGCTGCTGGACGTGGTGCTCAATGCCGCCGATGGTCAGGCTGTGGGACTGTTGGGCGGGCGCGTGCGGATCAAGACCTGGAGCTGGCTTGGCGACCATGACTCGCAGTCACGCCAGGGCGGTTTTGCCGGTTGGCTGGAAGACGGCACGCCGCTCTGGGTGGGTGGTCGTGGTACCAGCCAGATGGTGCTGCGGCATTACTCGGATGTGCTGGGCGGCTTCCTGCCGTCGCCGTCGTCCGAGGATGCCGGGCGTTGCGTGCAGGTCGACTTGTTCTCCCGCTATCCACTCAAAGGCGTCACTCGCGCCGACGGCCAAGCCGCTCCCAGTGGAGCTTTGCAAGGTCACTATAGGGTCGACTTCGCCAACGGCAACCAGTTGGAGATTGAAAGCGCGGGCGAACTCTTCCTGTTGCAGAACGCCGGCCAGCCGCAACTGGTGGCGCGGCTGGATCGCGAGGAATACGTCGCCCGCGTTCTGCAACGCGAAGCCAAGACCGAACCCGTCGAAGCCGCCAAGGCCCTGGCCGTGGCGATCCGCACCTACCTGTTGCAGAACGCTGGCCGTAGTGGCGACTGCCTGAGTATCGACGACAGTAGCGGACGTCAGCGCGTTGCTCCACGTCCGGCCACTGCCGAAGCTCGGGGCATCGCGGCCTGGACCAGCGACCTGGTGTTGGCGGGCAGTCCGGTGACCTATCACTCTGACCAGCCCGGCCCGGACAAGCTGTCCTGGCAACAGGCGGTGGAACAGGCCAACGGCGGCGAGCGTTACGACCAGATTCTCCAGCACGCTTACCCGCGCGCGAGCCTGAGCCGTTGGGACAACCCGGTGGCTTCGTGCGAGCCCTTGCCGGCAGCGCAGGAATGGTTGCTCAAACAGCGTCGCGTGTGGCGTCAGCGTCTGGACCAGGAAGTCGGCTATAACGAATTGAGCCAGTTTGCTGTTTGTCGGGTGTCTTACGGTCGGCCTTACGTCGACCGCGAACGCCAGCGCATCTATGTGCGCGGCGTACTGACCCAACAGGACCGCCTCGACCTGACCCATGAATACCTGCACCTGGCGTTCGAGGCCCATCCGAATGGCCAGGACGAAGATTACGTCGAAGGGCTTGCCCGTCACCTGTTACTGGAATAGGCCATGAAATTGCGCATCTCCACCGTTGTCCTGTTCCTCGGCGCCCTGGTTGTGCTGAACGCGGCCCATGCCGACAGCGGCATCCAGCTCGACACGCCCAAGGGCGGCTGGCACGCCGGCTCCCCGGACGGCGAACATTTCCGCCAGACCGTCAACTACCCGGCCTCGTCGGTCAACACCCCGGCGGGCCAGGCGGACACGGCGCGGATCCGGGGCATGATCAAGGGCGCGCCGAAGAGCGCCAGGGTGCCAGGGAACCTGATCATCAATGGCGTGAGCATGCCGTTGAAGATCGATGAGTCGGGGAATTTTGATCGGCCGTTTTCGTTTCCCACTGGGAGCAACAGCGTTGAAGTACGTAGCCCGGATGGGCAGCAGCGCAAGCGGGTGCAGTTTCTGAATGTGGGCGGTGGGGCTACACCGGCCAAGTTGCGGATTTTGTTGTCTTGGGATACGGATGGCACTGACCTGGACCTGCATGTGGTGACGCCGGATGGCGCGCATATCTGGTACGGCGATCGGGTCGCTCCCAATGGCGCGGCGTTGGATGTGGACGTGACCACGGGTTACGGCCCGGAGATTTTTTCCATGCCCGCACCGATCAAGGGCCAGTACCTGATCTATGTGAACTACTTCGGTGGCGGTTATCGCAGTGACGATGACGAGAGCGGCGGGCAGGAGAATGCCGTGCAGCCACTGACCACGGCGAAGGTCACGGTGATTACGGAAGAGGGGACGGTGAACGAGAAGATGGAGTCGTTCATTGTGCCGATGCGAGCACCGGGGGAGCTGACGTTGGCTCGGCGGTTTAGTTATCCGTAACCGGCCTAATAATCCCTAATCTCTGAAAGGTCTGATATGCAACCGCGGAAGTGACCGCGGAACTCACCGCGGAAGTCGAGGGGAATGTCTTTCGGTTTGTGTTGCTCGTTCAGGGGGAGGGGATAGGCTTTTTCACCATGGAAGTCACCATGGAAGTCACCATGGAAGTCACTGCTAGAGCTGTTTGAAAATTGATTCAGTGCGATTGGCCGGCTGAAAATTTAGCCAACGTAATTTCGAAAGCTCGCCCTGAAATCCAAAGGCTTCAGGTACAACTGATCCGACAGGTCCCCGCGCAGAATGAAGAGCTTTGGCGCGTTACGCAGCTCAAACACCCGATAGAGAAAGAACTGTTGATCCATCTCTTTTGAGAACTGCAACTCGTTGTGGCTGATGATGAAGGGCGCCGCTATTCCATTGTTGGTGGTTTTGACTTCGATGTACCGATGGTCCACTGGTGTATCGAACGACAAAATGTCGAATCCAGCGCCGTCGCCTCGGGTGTCCGATATCCATTCCAGTTGCTGAATCAGATCCGGGTAGCCAGCTTCCTGCAATCGCTGGTGCTCGTAGCCGATGACCCATTCTTCTCCGCTGCGACCCAGTTGTCGGTTGGCTTCGTCACGTGCCGCGAAATTGAGCTTACGGGGTATGCGGATGCGCGATGCGGCTTCGGATGCCTGAAGTAAAGCTTCCTTCTTGGGCGCATCCACCAGCACGGTGCCGGTGTAGGTCTTTTCCCCGGGCGCCTTCACTTCCTCCAGTGCATCAACAACTTTGTGCATGACGCTGCGGTTGTCTGTGACATAGGCCTGAACCGCTTGACGCAGCAAAAGCTGGCTGTTGCCTCGGGGCTTGTAGCCCTGAATAAATGGCAATTCCAGACCGGCCAAAATGGCGCTGATGTTCGAATGCTTGAGCTCCACCGAACCTTTGCTTCGTCCGTTGAGGCGGGTGCGCAATGCGCTGTTGTGTTCGGTTTTGTTGTAGGGGCGCTGTTCCGCTTCAAGCCTCAGCATCTCAAAGTAATCGGCTACGGTCGCATCGACTTCGTCCTGGGACCAGTCCTCTCCGATTCGGATCACCTCGAACCCGAGCGACTGCAATTTGGCCGCGACGGTCGCTTCATTTTCCACAAGTGCTGTCGCGCTCAGTGGGCCGTCAGATGGGAATTGCACTCCGTAGGCAACCGCCACAACGGCTTTGATATCGCACTGTTCGCCATTTCGCGGATTGCGTACCAGGAAGTACCTCGATTTTCCGAAGCCATACCGCTTCAGAAAGGCAGAGCGTCCCAGGGTTGAAAACTCGTCAAAGGCGGCTTGGACGGCGGCAGGGCTTTGCAGTCTGGAGAGATCATTCATTTCGCGTCATGCGCCACTATGTAAGCCAAATCCTGTGAATTTGCAGGAGAGTCTCACATAAAAAGCGAAGTCTTAGAAATGGCTGTCCAGAGAAGGAAAAATATCCTGTTGGCTCGACGAAAAATCTTACGAGCACCTGATGGGGAGAGCTTTCTAGTCGTCAGTAAAAAGGGGGAGCACAGCTCCCCCCTAAATGGTACTGGGCTTGTACCTGTCAGTTTGTTATCCCAGCGGGCTGGTTCTCAATCACGGAATCAACTTGTCGTTGAGCCAACTCAATCAGATGCACCACACCCATCGCCACCTTGCGGTTCGCACCCGTGAGGTTGTCGGCATTTTCATAGGCGGTGGCGGCAGCGGAGTCCAGTATTGAACTGGCGTTGAAGAGGGCTTCTTCGCGGCTTTGCGAGGCAGGGGGCTTGCCTTGTGGTCCTGCGATACCAGGGCGTTTTGGACCGCCGCCCTGAGGCAGCATGTAGTACGCCAAGGCGCGATCAGCGGCTTGGGGGTCAATGCTTTCGATTCCGGAGGTTCCCGGTGGGTTGGGTGTGACTTTGTACATGGCAAATCTCCAATCTCACGGATGGAGCCGTCACCAGTATCGCTACCAAACGATTGGGGTGGCGGCTGTACACAGGTTGGTAGACCGGAAGATTGGAGAAACCGGCGCGCCCGAAGGTGCCCTGCGCACAGCCACCATAAAATGCAGGCAATAAAAAACGCCTGATTCCAAGGGGGCGCTGTGCGCCAATCTATACCGGGCTACCAAACCCGATCACTGATATGCAGTGACGGACTGAAGACTAGCCAGCGAAATTGGCAGGCACAAGCGCTCAGGATTTTCTAGGAAACTTCATTCAAAGGAAAGCGAGTTGTCTTGCTGGCACTGCAAGATCACTGAAAAAACGCAGCTGATTTGACGGTGTTAAAACGCTGAAAGGGCAGTTGGCCGGGAGCGCGAATTCTCCTGCTGGGCCCTCGATTTTCCAGGTACTTAGGACTGATACGACTCAGTGGTTATGTGGATTTCCACGACCTGTCAAATACCAGGCCCAGTCACATGGGCCGGCAATCTGGCCAAGCGATCCCATCCTTCTGCGCTGATCCCTGAGCTGTTCGGCAACCACAATTTTTGTAGCGGCAACTGCTCCAACACGGACACCACGGCTGAAGTGAGCTGCGATTCCCCCGGACCTGCCGCGAGTGTCAGATCTCGCAGTGGCAAATGCGCCAGGTGGGCGACTCCGGCGTCAGTGAGCCAAGGACTTTCATACAACCCGAGACGCTGCAGCGGCAGATCGCGCAGGCAGGCCAAATCGGCGTCGCGTAGATCCAGACCGCTTATCTCCAGTTGCTCCAACGGCAGTCCCAATTCGACGAGCATTCGCAAAGCCTTGCCGTCAATGCCGTGACAAAAACTGAGATTAAGCCGCTTCAGCGGCAGACCCGCCAGTTGTTTCAGTTCCTTCCCGGTGATGTCGTTCAATGAAAGGTCCAGCGATTCCAGCTCCAAACCGCGCAGGTCGGACAATGTATGCGCGTCGATGCCTTGCACATCGGAGAGCCCCAGGCGCTTCAGTGGAAACGCGTGCAGCACATCGAGCCGCTCGATCATTTGCTGTGAAGATTTAAGATCCAGATCGGCGAGTGGC
Organism: Pseudomonas sp. MWU12-2037; assembly: GCF_023242345.1. Classification (NCBI taxonomy): domain Bacteria; kingdom Pseudomonadati; phylum Pseudomonadota; class Gammaproteobacteria; order Pseudomonadales; family Pseudomonadaceae; genus Pseudomonas; species Pseudomonas sp. MWU12-2037. The sequence continues at coordinate 92,817 of NZ_JALLIZ010000011.1, forward strand.
ATGCCTTCCAGTTCGGCAATGTCGTCCTCGCCGATATACGAAGATTGCAGCGAAAGCCGTTCGATCGGCAGGCCCTGGATGGCGTGGAGCATGGTGTCGGTTGCGTAACAGTAATCGAGGCTCAGCGAGCGCAATGCGGTCAGGCCGCGGAGCCAGGAAGGGTCCTTCAGGATTGCGCCATTCCAGCCTAGCGATAGCTGCTCGAGTGGATGATGACCCAAGTGCTGCATTCCACGTGAAGTGAGTTCCCCCGCGCGTTCGAATGTGAGTGAACGCAACTTGAGTCGTGACAGTCCGAGCAGGCCGTCGTCGGTGACCTCATCACAACGGTTCAACGACAACTCCTGCAGCGTGCCACTGCCGAGTTGGTGGAGGAAACGGTCGTCGAAGTCTTCGCCGTAGGTTTCCAACTTCAGTCGGCGCAACCGTTCGAGTGACGGGAGGCTGCTGGCGTTGTCATCGCGCGAAAAGCCACTGATTTCCAATGTATCGAGGGCAACGGCTGGCAAACGTTGCCATACAGTCTGATCAAAGCTGAATTTCGGGCTGTTGAGTACCAGCGTACGCAGTGGCAGCCCAGCCAGGGCATCAAGCCCGTCAGGCTCGGCATTCTCCAGCTCGACATGGTCTACGGGCAGTCCACGAAGCTGCGACAACAATGCCTTGGGGCGATTGGTATGCGCGGTGGCGTTCAACTGCGCAACAACAGCGATAGCAGCCGGATCGCGCAGGCCGGCGGCTACTCGTAGACCATCCAGTGAAGCCTCTCCGCTGTCGAGCAGAGCGCGATAAAGCGAAGCACGCGCGGCAATGTCATCGGGTGTGGCAGAGAGTTGGGCCATCAGGGCGTTGCGGTTCAGCACTATTGACGAGTCCGGAGTGAGTGAGCCGAAAGGATTGATGGAAGTATTAGCCAGTGAAGTCAGTCATGTGTCCAGAGGCGGGTGTGAAAAAAGGAGCAACAGCTTCCCTTCATATCATGCTTTTTCGTCAGCTTGCTGCCCCTGAGGGCAGCTCCTCAATCGCCGAAGACTCCAGTCTCCGGGGCGTGATGCTCACGGGCCACATTTTCAAGGGTTTTATGCATTTTTGAGTCTCCTGGGCTACAGTTTATCGCTCAGTCTTGATGTCCAATTAAATCTGCCAGAGCTACTATGAATATTGCGAGCTTGTGCCTTCAGGGCTACAGTAATTGAATGTTTTATCCTTTTTGAGGCTCGGGGGCTACAAATGAGCACCTTGTACGATGTGGCGCATATGCTGAAGGAAGCTCGTCGTGAGGCACATCTCAGCCAGGAGGCGATCGCGAGCCGTGCAGGCGTGGCGCGTTCAACTGTCGCTCGCATGGAAACCTTGGCCAAAGGCGATATGAGTGTTTCGGCTCTGGTGCGATTGCTGGAGGCGGCGGGTTATGACTTGAAGCTGGTGAAGGCAGGCCATCAGCGCACGGTCGAGGATATTCTCGCTGAGCAGCGACAGGGAGTGTTTGAGCGATGATCCTGGATGTCCATGTCAGTGGGAGAGCGGTAGGCAAGCTGTACCGTGAACGGGACGAATACGTGCTGAAGTATTTTCCCGGTACAGACGCGGCAGACTTTGTCAGTTTGACCCTGCCTGTGCGCGAAGAAGCTTGGCGTTGGCCGCGTGACCTCTTTCCGTTCTTTCGGCAAAACTTGCCTGAAGGATATTTGCTGGGCGTTATTCGTGAAGAGTTCGGGCCGCTGCTTGACGGTACTGACTTGTCTCTGTTGGCGGTCATCGGCGGTGCGGGTATCGGTCGGGTTGCGGTGACACCTGAAGGGCTAAAGCCGGGGCTGGAAGCGGATCCGCTGGATATCGGCCACCTTTTGACAGCTGAAAATACCTCCGAACACTTCGCCAAACTGGTCCGTCGCTATGCTCGGGCGGCGATCTCGGGAGTGGTCCCCAAGTTCATCGCCCAACAGGCCCGGGCAGGCGATCTACCTTTGGGTAAACCCACGTTGCGCACCGGATTTCACATCATCAAAGGATCGGATGACAACACGCCTTATCTGGGCTTCAACGAGTTTTACACCATGCGGGTACTGGAACGTCTGAATACCGTTCCGGTTGCTAAATGCCGTATGTCAGATGACGGCCGCGTGCTGGTCGTGGATCGCTTCGATGTTGATGAATACGGCGTACCGCAATGGGGATTGGAAGATGCCTGTGGGCTGTTGGGCTTGCCACCCCACGAGAAGTACGCAACCACGATGGAAAGAGTCTGGAATGCCACCCGGGCCTATGTTGATGCACAACACTTGCGTGAGCAGCGAGAGCATTTCGGTTGGCAACTGCTGAGTAACTATGTAGTACGTAACGCAGACTGCCACGCCAAGAACATCGCGCTTTATTACACGTCGCGAACCGATGTGGCCTTTACGCCGGTCTATGACCTGGTCACGACTCAGGCCTATCCGCGTTTCGCGGATAATGCGCCCGGGCTATCTATCGGTGGGCGTCAGACCTGGACTCCAGGGCGAACACTGGAGATGTTCTTCAATGCTCGCCTTGGCATCGCCCCGCGTCGTTACGCCGAAATGGTCGAGCCGCTGTGTGAGTCAGCAGTCGCGGTGGGGGTCGAAGTTATCGAGGCGGCGAAGAACGAGCCCGCGTGGCGAGATGTTGCCAAGCATATGGTGCATGCCTGGAACGATGGCATGGAGTCATTACGTAGTCAGAAATCAGCTCCGCACTTGCGAGGGTTGGAGGCAGCCATTACGGGCGCGGGATTCTCAGGTCCTCGGCCGCCAGAGCGACATCGGGAACAGATTGGCCGCTCTGAGTTGTTGGCGCCTAAAAAGCGTTAGGGATATTGGGTTCACTGGCCTCGGTCTCCGGGTGACTGTTGTCAGAGCCCTACATCCGCCGATGCTCAGTCATCGCCGACAGCACCACCGAAGTCGCCGCCGTACGTGTCTCCACCCCCAGCTTGATATACACATGTTCCAGATGCTTGTTCACCGTACGCGGGCTCAAGTCCAGGATGGTGCCGATATCGCGATTGGTTTTCCCACAGGCCACCCAGCGCAACACTTCCACCTCACGACCGGTCAGTTGAAAGCGCGCCGACAACACCTGGCTGGCCGGTCCATCGTTCAGGCTCAAGGCCGCCACTGGCTGTGACGCCGCCCGCGCCGAATGCAGAATGCGTGAGGTGCGCAAATGCGCCGCAACCCGAGCCAGCACCTCATCGATCTGAATAGGCTTGGTCACGTAATCACTGCCACCCACCTCAAACCCCTGCACCACATGCCGACTCTCCGTCAGCGCCGTCATAAACAGCACCGGAATATCAGCACTCTCCGGCTGCGCCTTGATCCGCCGACAGGTCTCAAACCCATCCAGCCCCGGCATCATTGCATCCAACAGAATCAAGTCCGGACGCCGCCGCTCAATCCGGTTCAACGCACTCAACCCATCCAGCGCCACCAGCACCATATAACCGGCATCGTTAAGCGCATCGGAGAGCAGGGCGAGGTTATCCGGCGTGTCATCCACAATCAGCACGACACCGGGTTCAGCGACTGTGGTCAGTGCATTCATCTTCTGCCTCCTTGAGGGTGCGGTTGATTTCGTCCAGGCGAAAGTTCTTCAGCAGTTTGCGGATCGACCCAATAAAAGCCGCTGTGTCCGGCGCTTCAGCCTGGATGCTGTCGAGCTTTTCCTGCAAGCCACGGACATAGCCGATGGCGCTGAGTTCGCCGAGGGCAACAAGGTCAGGGTGTGAGGGCAAGACCCAGGGTTCGGGGAGTGCCACCGGCGCCGGCTTTTCACGCCGCACCCAATGCAGATCAAGTTGCTTCTGAATCCTCTCCAGCAACTCCGGCGTGCGCACCGGTTTGGCCAGGTAGTCATTGCAGGCGCTGGCCAGGTTGCGCTCGTCGCTGAAGGCATTGGCCGAGATCACGATGATTGGCACCGTGGACAGCGCATTGCGGCGGATCAGGCGGCTGGTTTCCCAGCCATCCATGGTCGGCATCGACAGGTCCATCAGAATCAGGTCCGGCCCCAGCAACGCCACCTGACGAATCGCTTCCTGGCCGTTGCTGGCCTGCACTACTTCGAAGCCCAACGGTGTGAGCATGCCGTTGAGCACCTTGCGATGGTCCACATGATCGTCCACCACCAGCACCCGGCGTCGTGGTCCCTGGTAGCCGATGATGTCGTGCTCGACATGGACCACGGCCTGGGGCGCGCGTACCTGGGAGAGAAACAGCCGCACCTGGAAGCAGGTGCCCTTGTCCTGCTGGCTCCTGACCTGCAATTCGCCGCCCATCAGCGAGGTGAGCATGCGGGTGATGGTCAGGCCCAGGCCGACGCCCTTGTCCTGGCGCATCAGGTCGCCGCGTTCGAACGGCTGGAAGATCCGCTCGATATGCTCGGGATCAATGCCGATACCGGTGTCGATAATCTCGAAGTTCGCGGTTTCGCGCATGTAGCTGACCCGCAGGCAAACCTCGCCGCTGTCGGTGAAGTTGACCGCATTGCCCAGCAGGTTGATCAGGATCTGTCGCACACGTTTTTCATCGCCACGCACCACCGCCGGCATCTTGCCGATCAGTTCCAGGCGAAAGCGCAGACCCTTTTCCTGGGCCTGAGGAGTGAACATCAGTTCCAGGTCATGGATCAGTTCCGGGAAAGGAATTTCCGTCAGTTCCAGGCGCAGTTTGCCGGCCTCGATCTTGGCCACATCGAGCAGTCCGTCGATCAGTGACAGCAGGTGCGAACCACTGCGCAGAATGGTCGCCAGGGCATCCTGGTGCTGTTCCGGCATGGCCGCGTCGCGCTGCAGGTTCTGGGTAAAACCGAGGATGCTGTTGAGCGGCGTGCGCAGTTCATGGGACAGCCCGGTGATATAGCGACTCTTGGCCGCATTGGCTGCCTCGGAGGCTTCCTTGGCATCTTGCAACGCCTGGTCGGTGACACGGTGGGCGGCGATTTCCTGCATCAGTAATTGGGTCTGGCGAGTCGATTCTTCCTGGGCCACATGGCGGCTTTCCCGGGTCAGGACGATCCACCAGGCGAGGATAGCCGCCAACATCGAGAGGGTCAGGAAGGCCTTGAAAAACGCCTGGTACAAGGTCGCCGAATGAGGCAAACCCTGGGAAGCCTGGCCGTAAATCAGCGCCAGGGCGCCGCTGAGCATCAGGATCAGTACCAGCAGTAGACCGAGGTAATGCATCAACCGGGTGTGCAGGCGCGGCACCATGGTGCTGGGCAATAACCATCGCAACAGCGACTCGAACTGCGCGGACAGGCGCCCCTGGGGTTTGCAGCGATCGCCGCAACGCGCATCCAGCGAACAGCACAGCGAGCAGATGGGCGTGCTGTAGGCCGGACAGAACGCCATATCCGCGACTTCAAACGGATTACTGCACAGACCACAGGTGACCTGCGTACTCGGTTGCACCGGCCGCAGCAGCAATGGGTCGCTGGTGCGGGCGATGTAATAGCGGCTGCCGGTGCCCCAGGCCAGCAGCGGAACCATGATCAGCGCGGTACCGAGGGCGACAAAGGGTGGCGCGGCCTGGGCCAGGGCACCGAACAGTCCGAAGTGGGCAAGGATCGACAGCAGCGAGGCAATCACCATCGAGCCGACGCCCACCGGGTTGATGTCGTAGAGGTGGGCGCGCTTGAATTCGATATGTTTCGGTGACAGTCCCAGGGGCTTGTTGATCACCAGATCCGCGACCACCGAACCAATCCAGGCGGTGGCGATATTGGCGTAGAGACCGAGCACCTGGTCGATGACATCGAACACCCCCAGCTCCATCAGCATCAGTGCAATCGCCACATTGAACACCAGCCACACCACGCGGCCGGGATGACTGTGGGTGACCCGGGCGAAGAAGTTCGACCAGGCCAGGGAGCCGGCGTAGGCATTGGTCAGGTTGATCTTCATCTGCGAGACGAACACGAACAGCACCATCGCGCCCAGTGCCCACTCCGGCGAGGAGAACACATAACGGAAAGCCACCAGGTACATCTGCGTCGGTTCGGCGGCGCGCTCCATGGGGATTTCGTGTTGCAGGGCGAGAAAGGCCAGGAAGGCCCCAGCGGCCATTTTCAGGGCACCGGGGATGATCCAGCCGGGGCCGGCGCAGAGCAGGGCGGCCCACCAGCGTTTGCGGTTGGCCGAGGTTTTCTCCGGCAGAAAGCGCAGGTAGTCGACCTGTTCGCCGATCTGCGTCACCAGCGAAAGAGCCACGGTACAGGCCGCACAAAACTCCAGCAGATTGAAGTCACCACCGCTGGAGCTGCGACCGAGGAAGCTGGTCCAGTCGCTGAAGGCCTGGGGATTTTTCACCAGCACAAACAGGTAGGGCAGCACCAGCAACACCAGCCACAGCGGTTGGGTCCAGAGTTGCAGGCGGCTGATCAGCGTCACCCCGTAGGCCACCAGCGGGATCACCAGCACGGAGCAGATCACATAGGCGAAGGCCAGCGGGATATGGAAATACAGCTCCAGGGCCAACGCCATGATCGCCGCCTCCAGGGCGAAAAACAGGAAGGTGAAGCTGGCGTAGATCAGCGAGGTGATGGTCGAACCGATATAGCCGAAGCCGGCGCCGCGGGTCAGCAGGTCCATGTCGACGCCGTAGCGGGCGGCGTAGTAGCTGATGGGCAGGCCGGTGAAGAAGATCACCAGGCTCACCGCGAGAATCGCCCAGAAGGTGTTGGTGAACCCATAACTCAGGGCCAGCACTCCGCCGATCGCCTCCAGGGCGAGGAACGACACCGCGCCCAGGGCGGTGTTGGCAATGCGCAGTTCCGACCACTTGCGAAAGGACTTCGGCGTGTAGCGCAGGGCGTAGTCCTCCATGGTCTCGTCGGCGACCCAGCTGTTGTAGTCGCGGCGGATCTTGGCGATGCGCTGGGTGCCGGGTGGTAGCACGGTGAAAGACTCCTGCGGTCAAGGCGCTCCGTGCCTGGCGTTGTAGTGGTGAAAAATTGAGCAATTTTCATGCCCCAGGCTGGCGGGCCGCACCAGCGGTTACCCGTGCGCGTGCCTGCGCGTGAGGCGGTCAGGTGGCACGGGCCTGGGGCGCTAGCCTGCGCCAGCTTGGTGCGAATTTCCCTACGTCAAATGACGTATGCCTTTACGTCAGGCTGCGTATACCGGCCACCGTCGCTCGCCGCCATGCTGATGCCATCACCGTTGCTGGCCGCCCTCCCAGGCGAACCGCAGCGCCACCGCAGAGGAGTAGCAGCATGGAACCACGATTGATCCGCACCCAAGGTCTGTTGCCGCGCCGTCTGGCGCTGGGAGCGGCGGCCCTGTCGTTACTGGCCGCCAGTGTGTTCAGCCAGGGGGTGATGGCGGACGAGGCCAACACCACCGGCCTGGCCGTGACCCCGACTGAAGTCACCGTCGGCCAGTTGCACTCGGCCACCGGCACCATGGCGATTTCCGAAACCGGTTCGATCCAGGCCGAACGCCTGGCCATCGAGCAGATCAACGCTTCGGGCGGCATCCTCGGTCGGCAGATCAAGGTGATCCAGGAAGACGGCGCCTCCGACTGGCCGACCTTCGCCGAGAAGGCCAAGAAGCTGCTGGTCAACGACAAGGTGGCGACGGTGTTCGGCTGCTGGACCTCGGCTTCGCGCAAGGCCGTGCTGCCGATCTTCGAGAAGGAAAACGGCCTGCTCTACTACCCGACTTTCTATGAGGGGCTGGAGCAGTCGAAGAACGTGATCTACACCGGCCAGGAAGCCACCCAGCAAATCCTTGCCAGTCTCGACTGGATCGCCAAGACCAAGGGCGCCAAGACCTTCTACCTGGTGGGTTCGGACTATATCTGGCCACGCACCTCGATGAAGATCGCCCGCAAGCATATTGAAAACGTGCTGCACGGCACCGTGGTCGGCGAAGACTACTACCCGCTGGGCAACACCCAGTTCGGCTCGCTGATCAACAAGGTCAAGCTGAAGAAACCTGATGTGGTGTTCGCCGCCGTGGTCGGTGGTTCCAACGTGGCGTTCTACAAGCAACTGAATGCGGCGGGCGTCAACTCGACCAAGCAGACCCTGCTCACCCTGTCGGTAACCGAAGACGAACTGCTGGGCATCGGCGGCGAGAACATGGCCGGCTTCTATGCCTCGATGAAGTACTTCCAGAGCCTAGACAACCCCAACAACAAAGCCTTCGTCGAAGCCTTCAAGGCCAAGTACGGCAAGGATGCGGTGATTGGCGATGTGACCCAGGCGGCTTATCTCGGCCCGTGGTTGTGGAAAGCAGCAGTGGAGAAGGCCGGCAGTTTCGACGTTGACAAAGTGGTCGCGGCCTCGCCAGGCATCGAGCTGAAAACCGCACCTGAAGGCTACGTGAAAGTGCACGACAACCATCACCTGTGGAGCAAGACCCGTATCGGTGAAGTGCAGCCCAATGGCCAGTTCAAGGTGGTCTACGAGTCGGGTCTGATCGAGCCGAATCCGTTCCCTAAAGGTTACCAATAACGTTCGGGCCCTATCGTCGGCAAGCCGGCTCCTGCAGGGGGCTGGTTTGCCGGGGATGCGGTTTTTTTACTTCCACCGCAGGAGACCATCATCATGGAATGGCTATCGGAATTTGGTGCCATCGCGGCCATGCAGGGGTTCAACGGTTTGTCCGTGTTCTGCGTGCTGTTGTTGATGGCGCTGGGGCTGGCGATCATCTTCGGGCAAATGGGGGTCATCAATATGGCCCACGGCGAGTTCCTCACCATCGGTGCTTACACCACCTATGTCTGTTCGAGCCTGACCAGCCATTTCGCCCCGGCGTTCCAACCCTACTATTTTTTCTTCGCCATCGCGTTGTCGTTTCTGATCGCCGGCGCCATCGGCTGGCTGGTGGAGTGGGCGATGATCAGCCGACTCTACAAGCGGCCGCTGGACACGCTGCTGGCGACCTGGGGCCTGTCCTTGGTCATGCAGCAGATCTTCCGCTCGGTGTTCGGCGCCCGTGAAGTCAGCGCCACGCCACCGGAGTGGCTGATGGGGTCGTTCAACCTCACGGACTCCATCGAGATTCCGCGCAACGGCCTGTTCATGATGGCCCTGACCTTGCTGCTGACGGCAGGCATTTTTGTCCTGCTCTATCGTTCGCGCTGGGGCCTGCATGTGCGCGCCACGGTGCAGAACCGGTTGATGAGCCGGGCCGTGGGCATCAATACCCGCAAGGTCGACCGCATGACCTTCGCCCTGGGTTGCGGTGTGGCCGGTGTGGCCGGCGCGGCCTTCACCACCATCGGTTCCACCGGGCCCACCGCCGGCTCGCAGTACATCGTCGACACCTTCCTGGTGGTGGTCTTCGGTGGTGCGCAAAGCCTGTTCGGCACCATCGCGTCGGCGTTCGTGATTGCCCAGACCCAATCGATCTCGGAGTTTTTCCTCAGCGGTTCGATGGCCAAGGTGCTGACCCTGTCCGGGGTCATCCTGATCCTGATGTTGCGCCCCCAAGGGCTGTTCTCCATCAAAGTGCGCAAGTAGAGGCGAGCCGATGAACGTTCTAGACAAGATGCTGGCGGGCAAGCCGAACCTGCTCGGCGTGGCGCTGTTGGCGCTGCTGATTTTCGTGGTGTTTCCGCTGACCCTGGATGCCTTCCGGTTGAACATGGTGGGCAAGTATCTGACCTATGCCTTCGTTGCCGTCGGCCTGGTGTTGTGCTGGGGGTATGGCGGCATTCTCAGCCTGGGGCAGGGAGTGTTCTTCGGTGTCGGCGGCTACTGCATGGCTATGTTTCTCAAGCTGGAAGCCTCCGATCCGGTCAGCACCAAGATCCAGACCACGCCGGGCATTCCGGACTTTATGGACTGGAACCAGATCACCGAACTGCCCTGGCTCTGGGTGCCGTTTCACAGTTTCAGTTTCACGCTGCTGGCGGTGATTGTGGTGCCGGTGTTGCTGGCCTTCATCATCGGCATTGCACTGTTCAAGCGACGGGTCGGGGATGTGTATTTCTCCATCGTCACCCAGGCCATTGCGCTGATTCTCACAGTGCTGATTGTCGGTCAGCAGGGCCTGAGCGGTGGGGTCAATGGCATCACCGATCTCAAGACGCTGCTCGGCTGGGACCTGCGCACCGACAGCGCCAAGCTGGTGTTGTACTTCATCAATGCGGCGCTGCTGTTCGGCTGCATTTTTATCGGCCGTTTTGTCCTCGCTTCCAAGCTGGGGCGCTTGCTGATGGCGATGCGCGACAAGGAGGAGCGGGTGCGCTTCTCCGGTTATGACGTGGCGACCTTCAAGATATTCGTGTTTTGCATCGCCGCCGGGTTCTCGGCCATTGGCGGCGCGATGTTCGCCTTGCAGGTCGGCTTTATGTCACCCACATTCGTCGGCATCGTGCCGTCCATCGAGATGGTGATCTTCACCGCGGTCGGCGGGCGTATGTCGCTGCTCGGCGCGGTGTATGGGGCCCTGCTGGTGAACTACGGCAAGACCTATTTCTCCGAGTCCTTTCCCGAGTTATGGCTGTACCTGATGGGCGGGCTGTTCATTGCCGTGGTCATGTACTTCCCCAATGGGTTGGCCGGGCTCTGGGACAGTCATGGTCGCCAGGCGCTTGCTCGATTGCTGCGACGTTCTCCTCGCTCACAACCGGTGGCTGCGTCCTTGCCACAGGCCGTACGTGTCGAACCGAAAGCTCCAGCCCCTGAACGTCCTTCCCTGGAGACACAGCCATGACCGCCATCGGTTTTCAGATGAACAAACCGGTATTGGCCATCGAGGGACTGACGGTGTCCTTCGATGGTTTCAAGGCGGTGGACAACCTCAACCTGTATATAGACCGCAATGAAGTGCGGGTGGTGATCGGACCCAACGGCGCGGGCAAGACCACGGTGCTCGACCTGATCTGCGGCAAGACCCGCGCCACCAGCGGCAGCATCCAGTTCGACGGGAAAGAGCTGACCAGGATGCACGAGTACAACATCGTCCGTGCCGGCGTCGGGCGAAAATTCCAGAACCCGTCGATCTACGAAAACCTCACGGTGTTCGAGAACCTGGAGATGTCCTATCCGGCCGGACGCAAGGTGTTCAGCGCGTTGTTCTTCAAGCGCAGCGCGGCGGTGATTGCGCGGGTGGAAGAGGTGGCCCGGGAGATATTTCTCGGCGATCTGCTGGAGCAACAGGCCGACCTGCTGTCCCACGGCCAGAAGCAGTGGCTGGAGATCGGCATGCTGCTGATGCAGAACCCCGACCTGCTGATGCTCGACGAACCCGTCGCCGGGATGAGCGTCAACGAGCGCGTGCAGACCGCCGAGTTGCTCAAGCGCATCAGCCAGGGCCGTTCGGTGCTGGTGATCGAGCACGACATGGAGTTCGTCAAGAGCATTGCCCACAAGGTCACGGTGCTGCACCAGGGCAAGGTGCTGGCCGAGGGCAGCATGGAGTCGGTGCAGAACAACCCGAAAGTCATCGAAGTCTATCTGGGCCATTGAGGAAGCAGGCATGTTCAACGTCAACAAGCTGTCCTGTGGCTACGGCCAGAGCCAGATCCTCCACGACCTCGACCTGGCCGTGGCCAAGCAGGAAATCGTCGCCGTGATGGGGCGCAACGGCATGGGCAAGACCACGCTGTTCAAGAGCCTGATGGGCATTCTTCCGCAGTGGGGTGGGCAGGTCAGTGTCGATGGGCACGAGGTGTCCAGTCTCGAGACCCATGAGCGGGTCGAGCACGGCATTGCCTATGTGCCCCAGGGGCGGATGATCTTTCCCAGCATGACGGTGCTGGAAAATATCCAGACCGGCTTGCCGGCCTCGGCCCGGGGTCAGGTGCCGGAAGACCTCTATGCGTTGTTCCCGGTGCTCCACGACATGCGCTCGCGCAAGGGCGGCAACCTCTCGGGTGGGCAGCAACAGCAACTGGCGATTGCCCGGGCGCTGGCGACCAATCCCAAGGTGTTGTTGCTGGACGAACCCACCGAAGGCATCCAGCCGTCGATCATCAAGGACATCGCCCGGACCCTGAAGGAAATCCGCACCCTGCGGGATTTGACCATCGTGGTTTCCGAGCAGGTGCTGTCCTTCACCCTGGAAATCGCCGACCGCTTTCTGGTGATCGAGAAGGGACGTTTCGTCATCGAGGAAACCCGCGACAAGGTCGACGAGGCGACGATCAGCCGTTACCTCTCCGTATAGACATCTACCCTCTGTAGGCACCGCTTTGACCCGGACTCGAAACCCCGGTCAACGCGGTCCCCTGTAGGAGCCAGCTTGCTGGCGATGAGGCCCTTGAGCCTTGCATCGCCTGTTCGGCCGCTATCGCCAGCAAGCCAGCTCCTACAGATTGCGGTGTTGCGAGGGGCTACGTCATCCGACGTATTGGCCGATTCGCGCCGCCATTCGAGACTGCCAGCAACGCTGTACATCCCTACTGTCCAGGAGCTTTGCCATGACCGATACCTTGATCAAAGTCGACCTCAACCAGCCCGCCACCGAGAACGAACAGATCCACAATCGCTGGCATCCGGACATTCCGATGGCCTGCTGGGTCAAGCCGGGGGATGACTTCATTCTCGAAACCTACGACTGGACCGCCGGGGCGATCAAGAACAACGACGACGCTTCCGACGTGCGCGATATCGACCTGTCCACCGTGCACTACCTCTCCGGCCCGGTCGGCGTGCACGGCGCCGAACCTGGCGACCTGCTGGTGGTCGACCTGCTGGACATCGGCGCCAAGGCCGAGTCCCAGTGGGGCTTCAACGGTTTCTTTTCCCGGCAGAACGGCGGCGGCTTCCTCACCGATCATTTCCCCAGTGCGCAGAAAGCCATCTGGGATTTCAAAGGCATGTTCACCAGCTCGCGGCACATTCCCTGTGTCAACTTCGCCGGCTTGATCCACCCCGGCCTGATCGGTTGCCTGCCCGACCCGGTGATGCTCGCCGACTGGAACCGCCGTGAACAGGAACTGATCGACACCAACCCGACCCGCGTGCCACCCCTGGCCAACGCGCCGCTGGCCGCCACCGCACACATGGGCAAACTCAAGGGCCAGGCCCGCGATGACGCCGCCGCCACCGGCGCCCGCACCGTGCCGCCGCGCGAGCATGGCGGCAACTGCGATATCAAGGACCTGTCCCGCGGCTCGAAGATCTTCTTCCCGGTCTACGTCAACGGCGCCGGCCTGTCGGTAGGCGATCTGCACTTCAGCCAGGGCGACGGCGAGATCACCTTTTGTGGCGCCATCGAGATGGCCGGCTGGGTACACATGAAGGTCGAGTTGATCAAAGGCGGCATGGCCAAGTACGGGATCAAGAACCCGGTGTTCAAGCCAAGCCCCATTACCCCGAACTACAAGAACTACCTGATCTTCGAAGGCATCTCGGTGGACGAGAGCGGCCAACAGCACTACCTGGACGTCAACGTCGCCTACCGCCAGGCCTGCCTCAATGCGATCAATTACCTGACCAAGTTCGGTTATTCCCCGGCCCAGGGTTATGCCCTGCTGGGATCGGCCCCGGTGCAGGGCCATATCAGTGGCGTGGTGGATATCCCCAATGCCTGCGCGACCTTGTGGCTGCCGACCGAGATCTTCGACTTCGATATCAACCCCAACGCCAGCGGCCCGATCAAGCACCTGGACGGCAGTATCGACCTGCCTATCGCCCACGATCTGTAAGGCGTCATCAAGATTCCGGGAGTTCGAACCATGCCGACTTACGAATACCAGTGCCAGGCCTGCGGCACCTTCACCATGCTGCGGCCCATGAACCAGCGCCATGAACCTTGCCAGTGCCCCTATTGCGGCGGCGCGGGCGGTGGTTTGCAGTTATCGGCGCCGGCCTTGAACTGCCTGTCGAGCAGCCAGCGCCAGGCCATCGCCACCAACGAGCGCAGCGCCCATGCGCCGCAGACCGTCGCCGAGTACCAGCAGCGGCGCCATCCGGCGGGCTGCGGTTGCTGCGCGCCAAGCAAACCGGTGCTGCCGACCAAGGCCAATCCCCTGGGACTCAAGAGCAAGACCGGGCCACGGCCCTGGATGATCAGTCACTGACAGAGGTTTTTCTCCATGCGCCATGGCGACATTTCCAGCAGCCCGGATACCGTGGGTGTTGCTGTCGTGAACTACAAGATGCCGCGCCTGCACAGCAAGGCCGAGGTCATCGACAATGCCCGCAAGATCGCCGAGGTGATCAAGGGCGTGAAGCAGGGGCTTCCCGGGATGGACCTGGTGGTGTTCCCCGAGTACAGCACCATGGGCATTCTCTATGACCATGACGAGATGATGGCCACCGCCGCGACCATTCCCGGCGAAGAGACCGCGATCTTTTCCGCGGCCTGTCGCGAGGCCAATACCTGGGGTGTGTTTTCCCTGACCGGCGAACGCCACGAGGAGCATCCGCACAAGGCGCCTTACAACACCCTGGTGCTGATCGACAATCAGGGGCAGATCGTCCAGCGCTATCGCAAGTGCATTCCCTGGTGTCCTATCGAAGGCTGGTACCCCGGCGACCGCACCTATGTCTGCGACGGCCCCAAAGGCATGAAGATCAGCCTGATCATCTGCGACGACGGCAACTACCCGGAGATCTGGCGCGATTGTGCGATGAAGGGCGCGGAGCTGATCGTCCGTTGCCAGGGCTATATGTACCCGGCCAAGGAGCAGCAGGTGCAGATGTCCAAGAGCATGGCCTGGGCTAATAACTGTTATGTCGCGGTGGCCAACGCCGCCGGTTTCGACGGGGTGTATTCGTACTTCGGGCACTCGGCGATCATCGGCTTCGACGGCCGTACCCTGGGTGAGTGTGGCGAAGAGGAAATGGGTATTCAGTACGCCCAGTTGTCGATCTCACAGATCCGCGATGCGCGAGCCAACGACCAGTCGCAGAACCATCTGTTCAAGTTGCTGCACCGTGGCTACACCGGCATCTACGATTCCGGCGATGGCGACAAGGGCATCGCCGACTGCCCGTTCGAGTTCTACCGCACCTGGGTCCTGGATGCAGAGAAGGCCCGGGAGAATGTGGAGAACATCACCCGGCGCACGGTCGGCGTGGCGGACTGTCCGGTGGGGCAATTGCCCCACGGCGGTAAAGAAAAGACCGCGGGCTGAAGCATGTCATCGATCCAGCAGGTCCCGGCCCCGGGACAGCCCCAGGTGCACCGGCTGACTTCGCGGTTCACCTTCGAGCCGCAGCAGGTGATGGCGCTGCTGCGTAAGCGCATCGTCGGCCAGGACGCGGCACTGGCGGCGGTCGAGGCACAGCTCAAGGTGCTCAAGGCGGACATCGGTGATCGCGAGCGACCGCTTGGGGTCAACCTGTTCATGGGCCCGACTGGCGTTGGCAAGACCGAGATCGTGCGCCTGCTGGCCCTGGCCATTCATGGTCGTAGCGATGCGATGTGCCGCATCGATATGCAGACCTTGGCCCAGGAACATTACGCGGCGGCGCTGACCGGTGCGCCGCCGGGTTATGTCGGTAGCAAGGAGGGTGTCAGTCTGTTCGACAGCGAATTTATCGAGGGCACTTACAGTCGTCCGGGCATCGTCCTGTTCGATGAGCTGGAAAAGGCCAGCGACGAGGTGTTGCGTAGCCTGTTGGGGATTCTGGAAAGCGGCAGGCTGACCCTGGCGGGCGGTAGCCGTACCCTGGATTTTCGTAACAGCCTGATCTTCATGACCAGCAATATCGGCGCACGGCAGGCCAACGCTCGACGGCAGCGTTTGAGTGGGGTCTGGAGATGTTTGCTGGGTTGGTTCGTCGAGGCTGAATCGCGGCTGCTGGAGCGGTCGTTGCACAACCGTTTCGAACCGGAGTTTCTCAATCGGATCGATCGTATCCTGGTGTTCGAACGCATCGAGGGTCGCTGGCTCGACACATTGTTGGATATCGAACTGAGCAAGCTCAATCAGCGCCTGGGGCCGCAACGTCAGTTATCGGTGGATGAGTTGGCCCGTGCCTGGCTGGGACGCGATCACGATCCGCGCTTCGGCGCCCGCGCCCTGGTGCGCAGGGTGCGGGTCGAGTTGGAACCGGCGATTGCCGATTGCCTGCTGGCCTGTGCCGACGCCGGGCAGATGACGGCGACGGTGCGGGGGCAGCGGTTGGTGGTGTTGCCGCAGGGCTAGCTTTCTGCGATCTCTACTCGATTGCGGCCCTTACCCTTGGCTGCGTAAAGTGCCTCATCCGCCACCGACAGCAATCGCGAGAGTTCGTACCCGGATTCCCCCGTGGTGACCAGCCCGATACTCACGCTGAGAAAGCCGGGTTCCAGCAGCGTCAGCCCGGCAAAGCCGGCCCTGATCCGCTCCGCCACTTCCATCGCGCGGGCTTTGTCGCTATCGCCCAGCACACAGGCAAACTCTTCGCCGCCAATGCGCCCGAATACATCCGCCGGGCGCAGGATCTGTGTCGTTACCCGGCCGAAGGCGATCAGTGCCTGGTCGCCCACGGCATGGCCGAAGGTGTCGTTCAGACGCTTGAAGTGGTCCAGGTCGCAGAGCAGCAGCGCCGCCGCCGTGCCCTGACGCCCGCAGTCGGCCAGCAGCTTTTCACTCTTGAACATGAACGACCGCCGGTTGCCGACGCCGGTCAGGGGATCGCTATAGGCCGCCGCCTTGAGCTGGCGCTCGGCGCGCTCCTTGACCATGGCCAGGGTGACGTAGCCGATCCCGACCACGTAGAGCATGGACTCGAACAGCATGAAGGAGAAAAACGGCACGCCTTCGCCGCTACCCGCGAGGGCCTGGTCCAGGCCCATGCCGGCGTCAGTAAAGGCCCGCACGCAGTAGAACAGAGTATTCAGTGCTGTCAGTGTCAGCGCGGGCAGGTAGGAGGCTTCGAGGCTGTGGCGACTGCGCCAGAACTCCAGCAAGGTCAGCACGCCGTAGCCGACCGTCAGCACCGAATAGGCGGCCACCCGCAATGGCAGTGACTCCAGGAAGGTTGGCACCAGGCACAGCGCGAGCCAAGTCAGCGCGCCAGCGAGCATGCCTGGGACCGAGGGCGCGCGCCCGGCAAACACGCGCATGGCCGTCCAGTTCATCGCTGCGCTCAGCAACAGCACCACGTTGCCCACCACCAGCGGTACAAAGTCGACGCCCAAGCCACGCAAGCTCACCAGCAGGATGCCGAGGGATGCCAGCAACATCATGCTGCCCAGGTAGGCGAGGCAGCGTTCGCGGGTTTCCCGCAGCCAGGCGTGCAGGCTCAAGAGCCCCATCAGGCAGAAGATGAAGACCGAGACCAGCAGCAGGGTGGGGATGTGCAGCAGCGTCATGTTCGGGCAACCCTGTTCAGCCGGCTACCGGGGGGCGCCCGGGACGGCGGCGGTGGGTGCCAGGGCACACCGCGAGTTGGAAAGCAGGACTTGGCACGTGAGCGAGCATCTTGGCAATCACTCGGCGGGATTGTAGCGGGATCTCCGTGGGGTTGCCTGCTTGTTGAAAGGGGGCTGTTGGCCAGGGTCCTACAGATGGCGTTGAGTTGTCTGGCATCCAATGCGGTCACTTCCTTTCGGCCTCGACCGTAAGCTTCGGTAACTGGGCCGAGCAGCTGATTTTCTGTTTTTGTCGGTCCTTCTCGAAGGAGCGAACGACTGTTGAAACAGGGATCTCGTTAACCGTGGGCCATTACGATTCCAGGGGCAATTACTCACCCACGCCGGGCCCGTGTATTCCTTTGCCGTCGCGCAATCCCGAGCGTCGCGTGCCGCCTCCAGAGCCTTATAACGGCGACTTCTACAGCCAGGTAAAGCGGACCATTGAGCGCCAGATTCCGACCAGCACCTGCCATGTCGGTTTGAAGTTCATCTGGGATAACGGCGAAGGCTTGGGGTGTGATTTGCCTTGCGTGCTGACCCCGGCCAGCGGCGAGCCCATTCGGACTCGGTTGGATGAGTACAGTCGGTTTGTCGGCAGTATTCCCGATGGAGCTTATCAGGCGCAGATGCTGGCTTCGGTCGACACCGAAGATCTGGTGGTCCGCAGCCGCGCCGAGGTGCAGGCCGCGCTGGAGGCGATTCTCGAAGCAGAGCGTGCCGAAGCGGCGGCGTTGCAGGCTATCCAGGATGAGCGTGGTGTTGTCACCAATGCATTCCATACCCATTTGGCGATTGGCAAGGGCGCGCTTTATGGCGCTTGGGGATTGGTCAAGAGCGCCAAGGAATATGGCGACCTGATCAATCCCTTCGTTACCTTTTCCAATGTCGTGGTGTCCGCCTGGAACGCCGACGCTTCCAATGGTGGCAGTTGGATCGCTTCCTTTCGCGACAACTTTTCCCAGGCGCAGCATCGTGAACTGATTGAGGCGCTGGGCTTCGACCCAAGCAAGATCACCCGTGAACAACTGGCCGAAAGCTACGAAACGGCGTGCTTCGTGATGGAGGACGGGCCGAGCCGGGACCTGCTGGCGCGATTTGCCGTTGACTATGTAAAAGCCCAGAACCGCGAAGAAATCGCCGAGTTCGGTGGTGCCGTGGTCTTCGAGATAGTGCTGATCGCGCTGTTGGTCATGTATACCGGTGGTGCTGGTTTGGCGGCGAAAGGCGCAGTGTCGGTGCGAAACCTGGCATTGACCCAACGTTTGGGCAATGGGCTGAAACGGCTCGGCCAGGGCCTCAAGAACGCTAGAATAAAAAAGGCGGGAAGGGCCGAAGGGATGGGGGCTGGGGCTCGGATTGTTGAGCTTGAACGACCGAGGCAGGTACAACCAGGAAGGGTTGATAAAAAACTACCTGTTGCATCGATAGTTGTTTCTCAGAGGCAGCTTGATCGAAAATTCAAACATGCAGTTGATTTCGGTGTTGTGACAACGAAGAAAAATGCTCAGACGCTTCGGGCGTATGAGTTAGGTATCATGAAACATATGAGTGCTCCAGAAACTGTTCGTAAAGGTACTTACGGTTTTGTTAAAGGTTCGAAGGTGTACTTTAATCCGACCACAAATAATATTGTGGTGGTGAGTGAGGCTGGAGAATTTGTGACGGGGTTCAATTTGAAGGCGCAGACGCCTCAGTTGATAAACTACATTGAAAATGGAGTGTTGCGATGAGTCTTGAGCTTTTGGCTTTTGCAGAGTCTTTTGTTGCTGGAAAGCTATCCGCAAATGAGTTTTGCGATGTTTATATTGAACGTTGGCGAGTCGAGAGAGACACCGATGTGATTCTGCAAGACGCTCCTGCTTTAAGCGGATGTCTATCTAGCGTGTTTTGTGCGGCTGATATGTATAGTCCAGATTCTGATAGATTGGAGTATGAGTTTGATGGTGAGCGGCTGCGAACTGAAGTAGTAAAGCTAATTGAAGCTTATCGGCGCGGCGACTACTGAAGGACGTAACGCTGTAGCTGGACTAATCCAGGTATTGGTTACCGCTAAGGGCTGTTTGACCTTATATCAATATGCGTTGTAAACGCAGTGAAGGCCGAGCCGAAAAAGCACGAGAGAAAAAGGCATGAGCGATACTCCTGTTAGCCTGAGCACGCCACCTGAAGGTTACAGCGACTGGCTGGCCGACCTCAAAGGCCGTATCCATAACGCCCAGCAACGCGCCACGCTGGCGGTGAACCGTGAGCTGGTTCTGCTCTACTGGCAGATCGGTCATGATATTTTGACCCGGCAGGCACAACAGGGCTGGGGCACCAAGGTCGTTGAGCGCCTGTCGCAGGACTTGCGCGCCGCCTTTCCCGATATGAAGGGGTTTTCACCACGCAACCTCAAGTACATGCGCGCGTTTGCCGAGGCGTGGCCGGACGCCGAATTTGTGCAAGGGGTGCTTGCACAATTGCCCTGGTATCACCAACTGGCGTTGCTGGACAAGCTGCCGGGCCCCGAAACTCGCCGCTGGTATGCCGCCAAGGCCATAGAACACAACTGGTCGCGCAACATTCTGGTCATGCAGATCGAGAGTGGTCTGCTGGAACGCAGTGGCAAGGCCGTCAGTAACTTCGAGAGTCTCCTGCCCCAACCGCACTCAGACCTGGCACGTGAGTCGCTGAAGGATCCTTACCGCTTCGACTTTCTCGGCCTGACCGTCGATGCGCAGGAACGCGAGATCGAAAACGCTCTGATCAAGCATGTCACCGAGTTCCTTCTGGAATTGGGCGCAGGCTTTGCGTTTGTTGGCCAGCAAGTGCTGCTGGATGTGGGCGGTGACGAGTTCTTCATCGACCTGCTGTTCTACCACCTGAAGCTGCGCTGCTACGTGGTCATCGAACTCAAGGCTGGCAAGTTCAAGCCTGAGCACCTGGGCCAGTTGAGCTTTTACCTGACGGCGATGGATGCCCAGGTCAAGCACCCGCAGGACGGTCCCACCATTGGCCTGCTGTTGTGCAAGAGCAAGAACAAGGTCGTTGCCGAATACGCGCTGCGTGATAACGCCCGTCCCATTGGTGTGGCGGAATATCAATTGGTGGAGTCGCTACCGGCAGAGCTGCAAACCAGCCTGCCCAGCATCGAACAGATCGAGCGCGAACTGGCAAGTGATGATGCATCCATGGGAGACGACTCGTAATGACCGAACTGACTCATAATCCTACCAGCACTTAGGTTGGAGTACGAATTTGAGAGTGAGCAATTACGGGCGGAAATGATAAAACTAATTGAGGTATATCGGTGCGGCGAGTATTGAGTCAGCCAATGCTATTTATAAAGTAGTACGCTTTCGAAATGCGAGATTATTCTGGTAGTGAGTCAGATATAGAAAGTCTGTGTCGTGAATAGTGTAAGTGGGAATGCTTCCTAAAAATCGCATCATCGGTACGCAAGTCTCTCTAATGTTGACATTGTGGATGCATCTAGCCGAGATTGATTCTGCGGTCGAGATCGTCTCGTGGGCCCTCCTTTTCTGAGGTCAAAGTGCCATGGTCGCAGCAGTGACGGCCAAGGCCGTGTATCTCTGAACGAATGTGAAAGGGTTAGGCGCCCCGGTTGGTCGGGGCGGTTTATGAACACGAATAAAAAAATACCCGAAGATCTTCAGGAGAAAACACATGGTGCAGCGAAAGTTGTTAGGTTCCGCGACGGCAGTATTGGTGCTGAGTCTCGCTGCTTCGGTCAGCGCGGCTGAACTGAAACAGATCGGCACATTGGAGGTTCCAGGCGAGCCTCTCAACGGCTTCGACATCAGCTATGTCGATCAGGCGACCAACCGTTATTATCTGGCCGATAGAAGCAACAAGGCTATCGACGTGTTCGATGGCGCCAGCGGCAAGATGGTCGACCGGTTGCCCGGCGGATTCGCAGGACAATTAAAGACCAGTAGTGTGTCCGGCCCGAACGGCGTCGTCGTGGTTGGCGGCGAGGTGTGGGCCAGCGACGGCGACAGCACTGTGAAGGTCATCGACCTCAAGACGAAAAAAGTCTCGGATAGCCTTTCCACCGGCGGAAAATTCCGAGTTGACGAGATGGCCTACGATCCGAAGGCCCACGTTGTGCTTGTCGCCAACAATGCCGACGAGCCGCCGTTCCTGACGCTGATTTCGACCAAACCCGACCACAAAATCATGGCCAGGATTTCCCTTGAGGACGCCACGGACGGGATCGAGCAGCCCGTCTACGATGTGGTGACAAAAAGGTTCTATGTTTCGATTCCCGAGTTGAAGAAGGATAAGGCCAAGGGTGCCGTCGCGGTCATCAACCCGGCCAGCGGCAAGCTCGAGAAATTGCTGCCAGTCAATGACTGCCATCCCAACGGCCTGGTGCAAGGACCAGGTGCAAACCTGCTGTTAGGTTGCGACGCCGGCGGCAAGGACAGCGGTCTGCCGCCGGTATTCGTCGTGATGAAGACCGACGGTTCGGTGGTCAAGGTCATTCCAGGCCTCGGTTCCGCCGACATGGTCACCTACAATCCGAAGCTCAAGCAGTATTACACCGCTTCGCGCGGCATGCCGGACGGCCCGGAGCTCGGTGTTATCGACGCAAAATCCAATACGCTCATCCAACGCATAAAGCTGCCCGGCGGCAATCCGCATTCGGTCGCCGTCAGCGAGAAGAATAACCACGTCTTCCTGCCGCTCAGCGCCAAGGACGGTGGCTGTAATGGCTGCGTGGCGGTCTTCGCGCCAGGCAGCTAGCAGGACAAGTGCTTTTGGCGCTGCATGACCGGGCGTGGAGTGTGTGCAGCAGGACCGGCACACTCTCCGTCCCCGCCAGCCATTCCCTCTGTGATTGTGTTGTAAAAATATAGTTTGGAAACTTGGACGCACGGTCAAGCCTGTGACCGCGGATCACATATGCTCGGCGAATTTAATGCTCATTTAGCAGCAATGAGCCGGGGAAGAAAAAAATGCACTGCACGCATCGCACGACCCTACGCAAATCCAGGCATCGGCAGCCATCGACAGCCGGTCGCCTGACCGTATTAAGCCTGGCCTTGACGTCCGCGCTGGCGGCAATGGAACGGCTGTCAGTTTTTTGGCTAATAAGAATGCGAAAAAAACGGCGTATTAATGGCGTTATGTGCCTATTTTCAGTGAACACGCAGCCTTCCAGCGGAAATATTATGAAACACACATGTAAGGGTTGGCAGGCTGATGTCAATTAGGCATTGTTTCGCCATTACTTTGACTTTGCCGCTTCCTCCCGGCGGATTGTCGTGGACTCTGGCCCCCAGAGTCGTCCCCCAACCTCTTTGAATCATTTCTGGAGCCATCCGCATGGCCGTCCTTGACGTTGCTCGTGGGCAGCAATCAGGTGCCCGATCGCTGAGTGATAGCGAATTCTGGAGGCTCTTGCGCCAGGAAGTGTTGCCTCTTCGTCCGAGCCAGTACGACATCACCTCGATCTGCAACCTGACCTGCGAAGGGTGTCTTTTCTTTTCAGGCGATGACTATCTTGGGCACAAGGATGTGAAGGACCTGCAGAGCATCGAGCGGTTCTTCGCCGACGAAGGCGCACGAGGCGTGCGCTACGGCTACTTCGGCGGGGCGGAGCCGTCGCTGGCGGAGAACAAGTTGCTCATTGCCAGCCGGCACATTCCTTACGGCGTGGTGTTCACCAACGGCATCAAGCGCTTGAGTGCCGAGATCGACTATCGCGTGCATGTGTCGCTCTGGGGCAACCCCGAGCGCAGCCGCGAACTGCGCGGTGCCGACACCATGAACAAGCAGATCAGAAACTATCGCAATGACCCCAGGGCGGTCTTCGTCTTCACCCTGACCGCACGCAACCTCGACGATATTCCGTATATTGCCCAGCTCTGCGCGGACAACGGTCTGGCCCTGACCTTCAATCACTACAGCCCGACCAGCAAGTACCTGGACTTTATCGACAGCGGAGCCGGCGCCGATCAATACCACATCACCAGCACCGCCGCCGACAACCTGGTCCTGAGCGCCGACGATCTCCTGCGTGCCCGGGACAGTATCGGGCTGCTGCTGCAACAACCGGGGCAGCGGATTCTGTATGACGATGATTTCAATGCGCTGATTCACGACCCGGCGGGCCTGTATCCCGATGCCCAGGGTGCGGGCGCCGTGACCCGCGATTGTGGCGTACTGCTGACCCCCTCGCTGCGCCACTACAACACCGACCTGAGCCAGAGCGCCGGCAAATGCTGCACGCCGAACATCGATTGCCGCAGCTGCCGGCTCTACGCCCAGTCCTTTGCCAGCGTTCTGGCCCGGGCCACTCGGGATCTGCGCCAGGAGGGTGGTCAGCAACGACTGATCAAGCTATGGCGCCTGTGGTGCGAGTTGTTCCTCAACGACACTCGCCTGCGCACGCCTTACCCGTGCAATGGCAGCCAACCTTCACTCTGACCTTCAACACGAGAAGCTGCCATGTCGGCCATCAGCTTATTCAAAAATCACCGGATCGTCTGGGTATGGGGGCAGGTCACTGCCCAGATGCGCAGCGAACTCATCGCGTTCTGGGGCGAAACCGGCGCGATACCCGATCCCGCCGAGGCCTGGCGCAGAACCTTCGAGGTGGCGTGTGTGGTCCTGGACCCCGAGGGGCGGATCGTTGGGGTCAGCTCGGTGTATTGCGCCTCTCCCGGCGCCGGGGCGCTCTATTGGTTCTATCGCACCTTCATTCGTGAGGACCACCGTGAAGTTGGCCTGGCTCCCAGGTTGTTTACCCATACCTACGAGCAACTGGCGCTGGCCTATGCCGGCGACGCTCAGGCGCCCGTGGGGATGATGATCATTGTCGAGAATCCGAAGCTGGAGACCGCCGCTGGTATCCGTGTGATCCAGCGCGCCGGGTTCCAGCACCTGGGTATCGATGAGAGCGGTCAAAGTGTCTGGCATCGGCTGTTCCTGTCATGAGCCAGAGCGTTATCACCTACGTCACCAGGAACCCAGTCCATGGCTGAGCGCACTCTGCATTTCATTTCCGGCCTGCCCCGTTCCGGCTCGACCTTGCTGTCGGCCCTGTTGCGCCAGAATCCGCGTTTTCATGCGCACATGAGCAGCCCTGTGGCAGGCCTGGTCGATGACCTGCTCAATGGCATGAGCGGCAAGAACGAGTATTCACTGTTCATCTCCGATCAGCAGCGTGAGCGCATTCTGCGTGGGTTGTTCGAGCAGTTCTACGGTGACGAATTTTCCGCGCCGGTGATCTTCGACAGCAACCGTGCCTGGTGTTCGCGCATGGCCTTGCTCAAAAGCCTGTTCCCCGCCAGCAAGGTGATTGCCTGCGTGCGCGACGTGCCCTGGATCATCGACAGTATCGAGCGCCTGGTCCAGAACAACCGCCTTTCGCCCTCGGCGATTTTCAATTTCCACGCCGGTGGCACGGTCTATAGCCGCGCCGATGCTCTGGCGAATGCCGAGGGCATGCTCGGTTATCCCTACAACGCCCTCAAGCAGGCTTTTTATGGCGAGCACGCCGCCAGCTTGCTGCTGGTGCGTTACGAGAGCCTGGTCAGCGACCCGCAAGCGGTGCTCGACGGCATTTACGACTTCATTGGCGAGCCGGCTTTCAGTCACGACCTGCATAACGTCCAGTTCGAAGCGCAGGAGTTCGACCGGCGGGCCGGTACGCCAGGGCTGCACGATGTGCGGCCGAGCGTACAGGCCGTCCCCCGGCCGACGCTGCTGCCGCCCGATGTGTTCGCGCGGTTTATCAACGACGCTTTCTGGCAACACCCTCAACACAACACTCAAGGGGTCAGGATTCTTTGAAGAGCCCCCATAAAAAAATCAAACCATTGGAGCGCACGAGATGAACAAGGGGATTTATCGATTGGTCTGGAACAGCGGCCTGGGAGCGCTGCAAGTCGTTTCCGAAGCCGCCAAATCGAAGAGCTGCGGCGGCTCGGGCACGCGCCTGGCGGGGGGGCGCGGTAAAGCAGCGGTCTGGCCGCTGGCACTGCTGTCGCTGGGCATTGCCTCGTCGGCCTGGGCAGGTGCGCCCATCAACATCACTTCCAATGCCGATTCCGGTACGGGTTCCTTGCGCGAGCAATTGTCCATCGGTGGGACGTTGCGGGTGGACCCTTCCGTCAACACGATCAACCTCGGTTCGGATGCCACGATCAACAGTGGGCTAACGACGCTGACAGTGACTGCTCCCCTGACCGTCACCGGTGCCAATCTGGTGGGGAACAACGGTTCTCTGGGGTTGAGCGGGACGAGTGGTGGGATCATCACCACCGCGATCGCGGGGCAGTTCACCGGCGCTGCGGGGAGCGGCGGCCCATCGTTTCCGGGAGCCGTGGGCGCAGCCGGCTCGAACGTCAGCTCGGGTACCGGCGGCGTCGGCGGCACGGGCTCCACCGGCCAATACTCCACCCCGAACAATGCTTCGGCAGCCGTCAACGGGAGCTTTTTTACGCTGACCAACAATGCGACCCTCACCGGTGGTCAAGGTGTTGCCAGTGTCCCCGGCAACGGTGGCAATGGGGGGGTTGGCGGGTCCACCAGTTTAGCATCCGGTAACACCGGGGGCTCCGGTGGCACCGGCGGGGCCGGAGCGAACGGAGGCGCCGGCTCGGCCGGTGGGGCCGGCATTTCAGGCAGTTTCTTTACCGTTACCAATAACGCCAGCATCATCGGCGGCAATGGTGCCACCGGTGCCACCGGTGCCACAGGCGGTCAGGGTGGGGCCGGCAGCTCTTCCGGTAAATATGGTGGTAGCGGTGGCAATGGTGGTCGCGGTGGGAACGGTGGTAATGGCGGGCTAGGTGGTGCCGGCATCAGCGGTTTCAACATTCAGGTGATCAACACCGGCACGATTCAAGGCGGTAACGGTGGTATCGCCGGTGCTGCGGGCGTGGGTGGCGCAGGCGGTGCGAGAGGTACGGGCTTTAATCTCGTCGGCACGGCCGGGGTCGCGGGCGCCAACGGTGTTGCCGGCTTCGCGGGAGTAGGTGGCGCGGGTGTGGTGGTGACGGGCAACTCGACGGTCTTCAACGCCGGAACCATTTCTGGTGGTTTTGCCAATGACGGCAGTGGCGCCCGGGCCAATGCGATCGAGCTCAGTGGTGGTGGTAACCAGCTGACGCTCGCTGCCGGTTCGGTGATCAATGGCAATGTAGTCAGCTCCAGCGGTGGCAGCGATGTACTGGCCCTTGGCGGCGACAGCAACACTGGTTCCACCACGTTCGACCTCGCTTCGACCGGCCCTCAAGGGAGCCCGCTGCAGCAGTATCAGGGCTTCGGCAGCTTCGAGAAAATCGGCAACAGCACCTGGACCCTGACAGGCACTGACACCTATGGCCAGAATTGGGCCGTCAACAACGGCACCCTGGTCATGGCCAGTGGCGCGAGCCTGCTGGGTTCGGTGGCTGTCGCCAGCGGTGCCACGCTCAACACGAGTGACGCTTCGATCGCCGGAGGGGTGAGCAACGCCGGTGCGCTGGTGATTGGTAGTGCGGCCACGCCTTTTTCCACGCTGTCGGTGGGGAACACCTTCAGCCAGAGCAGCAGTGGCACGTTGCAGGTCAGCGCCCTTAGTTCATCGCAGTACAGCAAGCTCAGCGTCAATGGCAACGTCGCCCTGGCCGGCACCTTGAACGTCGACGTCAAAAGTGGCAATACCCTGGCCGCCGGTAATCAGTTGACCCACGTGATCAGTGCGACCGGCACGGTCACTGGCCAGTTCAGCCATGTCACCGATAACAGCCTGCTGTTCGACTTCACGCCGACCTACAACAGCAGCAGTGTCGACCTGAATGTGGTCGCCACCTCTGGCAGCGCCAACACCGTTCTGGGCAGCGTCCAGGCCCTCGGCAATTCTCCGGCCCTGGGTGCCGCGGCAGCCTTGGACCAGATCATTGCCAGCGATCCAAATGGCAAGTTGGCCAGTCACTTTGTCGCGCTCAGTAACCAGGGCGAAGTGTCCAAGGCCGCCAGCGAAGTCTTGCCGCTGATGACCGGAGGATCCACCACTGCGGCGCGAGCGGCATTGAGCAGCATCAACGGCGTGGTGCAGGCGCGCAGCGAATCGGTCCTTGGCGGCCAGTCTTCCGGCGACAGCGGCCAGTCTTCCGGCGACAGCGGCCTGTCTTCCGGCGAGAGCGTGACTGAGCAGCACCTCTGGATCAAGCCGTTCGGCTCCTGGGCCAACCAAGCAAGCCACGATGGCGTTGCCGGGGTCAACTCCAGTGTGGGCGGTATGGCCTTTGGCCTCGATGCCAACCTCAATGATCGCTGGATGCTGGGTACAGCCTTCATCTACGCCAAGGCGGACACCCACAACAGTGGTGACACCGCCAGTCAACAGCTGACCACCGACGTCTATCAATTGGTGGGCTACGGTGCGTATCACCTGGACGACACCACTGACCTGAGTTTCCAGCTCGATGGCGGCCAGAACCACAACGATGGCAAGCGCAACCTCGACTTCGCCGGGCTGCAAGCCAAATCCAACTACGACTCCTGGACCGCCCATGCTGGTGTTGCCCTGGAACGGACCTTCAGCCTGACGCCCGCCACGCGCTTCACCCCCTCGGTACGGGCGGACTACACCTGGATCAAGGATGAGGCCTACAACGAAAAAGGTGCCGATGAGCTGGACCTGCAGGTCAAGAGTCGCAGCACCAATCAGTTCATTCTCGGTGTGGATGGCAAGCTGGCCCATGACCTCACGCAACAGCTGACCTTGAGTGGCAAGCTGGGCGTCGGTTATGACTTGCTGGCGAGTCGTGACTCGCTGACCAGCAGCTTTGCCGGTGCGCCGGGAACGGTCTTCACCACTTACTCCAGCAGTCCGCAGCGCTGGCTGGCTCGCGGTGGCACCGAGTTGAGCTACGCGGTCAACGGCCAACTGCAACTGGCCGTGCGTTATGACGTGGAGGAGCGCAGCCACTTCGTCAACCAGACTGCTTCTGCCCAAGCACGCTGGGCCTTCTAAAGGTCGGGTAGGCCGGGAGGCCGACCACGGGGGCTTGATGTTCCCGTGTGCAGTCATCCGGTGATACGCAAAAGGCCCCTGAAGTCGAGAGACTCCAGGGGCCTTTTGTGTTCTCGATTCCGAAGCGGTTGCGCCGCTCTATTCCCCCGCCCGTCTTTATGGGGGCGCTAGGTGCTCAGTCTCGGAGTGAAGAACGAAAGCCGTGTCGAGTGATGTGTTCGTATCCCATGGCGTGCAGGAGAGTGCGTATGGCGTTGAACACCATCGGACAGGGGAATGCCTGAAGCCCCGGAATAGCTAGGCTGTCGGCAGGATTCTCGGAGGGCACAGGATTATTTCGGACAATTAAAAAGCCGGCTTGTGGCCGGCTTCTCGGGGACGGGTTTGGCTTATTTTTGGTAAGCCTCGCTCGCCTTCAAAATGTACATCCAGAGCAAATCTGGTTGTGGGACACCACGCAGTTGTCTCGCGCCGTGTCGTGGGCAATGTGGCCTGCTGGAAGCAGGACGCTGCCCAAATGTGCCGCGCAGGATACCGGCATTTACGACAGATTCCCAGCGAAAACCACACGCCAGAGCTGTCGTTTTCAGACAAGAGATGTCTTGTCCCCTATTTTGAGGGCACCGGCGGCCGTCGCTTGTTCAATGTCGACCACCAGAACACCCAACCCAGTACCCGGATGTTCTGCTCGTCGATCTGTTCCGCCGTGAACACTTCGTCCGGGTACTCGGCGCTGTTATGGCTGCGCAGCCGCAAGGCCCCCGCCGGCAGGCGATAGACATACTTCACCCGCAGCATGCCGTCGTGCTCCAGCGCGTAGATTTCGCCGTCCACCACCTGGGTCAGGCTGCGGTCGATGGCAATGGTGGAGCCGTCCTGGATCTTTTCCGCCATGCTGTTGCCGGTCATGGGCGCGCAGATGGCCTGGTCCGGCTCGACACCCATGGCCTGCAGGATGCGATAGGGCAGGCGTACCTTGCGCCCAGGGATGATCGCAACCTGGGTCAGGCTTGATCCGGGGGCCGTTGGCGTCTCCTTGTACAGCGGCACTTGCACATCGTTGCGCTCGGTTGCTGCCAGCTCGTCACGGGCCGAGTAGGGCTCCTTGCCATGGAGAGGCTGCGCTTCTTCATCCTGCGCCTCATTGCTCGAGCTGCCGGGGTGCTTGGGTCCGTCGCCGTTGCGCAGCCAGCGGCTATTGACGCACAACAGCTCGGCTATCTCGTCCAGTCGCGCCATGGGAATGCCGCGCTTGAACCAGTTGTTGACGTGCTGCGGCGTCACTTGCCGGTTGGCAGCGAAGTCCGAAGCAGATAGGTGGCACTCCCGCAGGAGGGCCCTTAAGCGATCGCCTGATGTATTCATGAACACGGAGTTTACTGGCGTGCTACACCTGTTTAAATAAACGAGGTGTTCAAAAATCGCCCTGGTCAGCACACGAGCTGATTGGGTTTGTTCAGAATTCCTACACTCAAATAGCTGAACCTGAGTCGTTGTGTTTATTCATTAAAACTCTTGTTTGTTTATTGGTAAACAGGCACAAAAAAACCCCGGCAAGCCGGGGTTTTTCAGTTCGCGCCAGGGCGCGGCGGATCAGCCCTTGTAAGCGGCGACCGACTTCATGATTTCGGCGCGGGCGGCTTCGGCATCGCCCCAGCCTTCGATCTTCACCCACTTGCCTTTTTCGAGATCCTTGTAGTTCTCGAAGAAGTGCTTGATCTGCTCCAGCAGCAGTGGTGGCAGGTCGGTGTATTCCTTCACGTCGACGTACAGCTGGGACAGTTTGTCGTGTGGGACCGCGAGGACCTTGGCGTCGCCGCCGCCGTCGTCGGTCATGTGCAGGATGCCGACCGGACGGGCACGGATGACCGAGCCTGGGGTGACCGGGTACGGGGTCACGACCAGCACGTCGAGGGGGTCGCCGTCGTCAGCCAGGGTATTGGGGATGAAACCGTAGTTGGCCGGGTAGAACATCGGGGTAGCCATGAAACGGTCAACGAACAGGCAATCGCTGTCTTTGTCGATTTCGTATTTGATCGGCGCGTGGTTGGCCGGAATCTCGATCGCGACGTAGATGTCGTTCGGCAGGTCTTTGCCAGCCGGAATCTTGCTGTAGCTCATTGGGCGATGCCCCCGTTGGTTGATCAGAAAACTTGGCCGGTTTGACCAAAAAGTGGCGGGGATTATAGGCATATTCCGGGGCCGATGCCACGGGCGGCGGGACGTGTGGAATACCACCTTGGTCGGGGGCTGCTGGGTAGTGTGAGGTCCTGAAGTCCTGTGCTGTGCCGACGACCGCTATCGCCGGCAAGCCGGCTCCTAGAGGCGGGGAGTGGCGCTCGGGCCTTGTGCTTCGGGCTGGTAGCGTGGGTCGTGGGCTTGCAGATGCTGCAGCCGCGCCAGCGGGTCCTGGCGGTAGAACGCGCGCAATTGCTCGTACACCTGCGGGTAGGCCGTGGCCAGGATATCCGGGGCACTGAAGAAATATTCGCTGGTCACCGCGAAGAATTCCGCCGGGTTTTCCGCGGCATAAGGATCAATCGCGGTATCGGCGTCGGGGTTGCGGTCCAGTTGGCGATTGAGGTCGTCGTAGGCGTGTTGCATGACCTTGGCCCATTCGCCTACGCGCATGTCGCCGTGCAACGGTGGCAGGCCGTTGGCGCTGCCGCTGAGCATATCGAGCTTGTGCGCCAGTTCGTGGATCACCAGGTTGTAGCCTTCCCAGCCGCCGCTGGCCTGTACGCCGGGCCACGCCAGGATGATCGGGCCCTGTTGCCAGGCTTCGCCGCTGTGCTCGGCATCCCATTCGTGCTCCACGCCGCTGGCGTCACGATGGCGCTGGGGGCTGAGGAAGTCGTCCGGGTAGAGGACGATTTCATGGAAGCCCTGGTACCAGTTCAAGTCCCCCAGGTGCAACAGGGGCAGTTGTGCCTGGGCCGCCAGCAGCAGGCGGCGTTCCTGGTTCAGCTCGACGCCCGGCAAGGCGCTCAGGTGCTTGTCGTCGAGGAACAGCACGCTGTGTTCTCGCAGCCAGCGATCCTCGGCATCGCTCAGGCCGTCGAGGAAGCTCAGGTGTTCGCGGACCCGTTGCCAGGTTTCATCGGCAACGGGGTGGCGGGCCAGGGTTCGCCGGCGACGCCAGGCACTCAGCGACCACACGGGATCAGTGGGTGCCGGCTTTGGACGCGGCGTTGCCGAAGCGGCTGCGGACCACGCCGATGATCATCGGCAGCAGCGACAGCAGGATGATGCCAACGACCAGCAGCGACAGGTTTTTCTTGATGAACGGTACGTTGCCGAAGAAATAACCCAGGGTGACCAGGCCGCCGACCCAGAAAATGGTGCCGAGGATGCTGAACATGAAGAAACGCGGGTAAGGCATTTTGCCAACGCCGGCGACGAACGGTGCGAAGGTCCGCAGGATCGGCAGGAAGCGCGCCAGGGTCACGGTCTTGCCGCCATGGCGATCATAGAAGTCGTGGGTCTTCTGCAGATAGTCGCGGCGGAAGATCTTCGAGTTCGGGTTGCTGAAGAGCTTCTCGCCCGCCGTTCGGCCGATGATGTAGTTGGTGCTGTCGCCGAGAATCGCCGCCAGCATCAGCAGGCCGGCCAGCAGTACCGGGTCCATGCCACCGCCCGCGGCCACCGCGCCGGCGATGAACAGCAGCGAATCGCCCGGCAGGAACGGCATCACCACCAGGCCGGTTTCGCAGAAGATCACCAGGAACAGGATGGCGTAGATCCAGAGCCCGTAGTTGTTCACCAGCATGTCGAGGTAGACATCGAGATGCAGGACTATGTCGATCGGGTTGAAATCCATGGGTGGCACCTGTGTGGATGGTCCGACTCGGCGGACCCGTGCAAGGAAAATAGATAGGCGTAGTTAACTACAAGGAATGTAGTTTTTTCGTACATTCCGTGGGAAAGCGGGATTATAAGAGTTGGGGAGATTTCTGCCTGCTGAGTTTGTAGCGGGGGATGTCGGGCGAAGATTATGCACGGGTCCGTGAGAGCGTCGGTCGACGCTCGACTGCCAGTGATGGCGATGTGGTATTCACTACCGCTATCGCTGGCAAGCCAGCTCCTACAGAGCGCGTGTGATGATCACTTTTCGTCGATCGGCAACACGTAGTTCTTGAATTCGCTGTCTTCGCGAAAACCAATGGATTCGTAGGTTTTCTGCGCCACCAGGTTGTTGCTGCTGGTGGACACGCGCAGACGAACGGCGTGGGTGTCACGGGCCATTTTCTTCGCCGTGCGCATCAGGTTGTCGGCCACCAGCTGGCGACGGGCGTCCTCGGCGACGTAGATATCGTTGAGGATCCACACGCGCTTGAGTGAGAGCGAAGAAAAGCTTGGGTACAGCTGGCAGAAACCGAGCACCTTTTTGTCGTCATCGTCGGCCAACGCCAGGTAAATCACCGACTCTTTGCGGCGCAGGCGTTTTTCCAGGAAGCTACGGGACGAATCAGGGAAGGGCAGTGCACCGTAGAATTCACGGTATTTGACGAACAGGGGCGTCAGCAGGTCCAGGTGTTCCAGGGTCGCTTGAGTAATCCGCATAGATCAGGCCTCAACTTCGTAGATATGACGGCAAACGGTTCACTCGGGCAGCCGCAGCGTCGATGCTGCCCAAAGCGCGGGAAAAGCGCAATCCGGATGACGGTCAGTCTTGGGGCGGGCCCAGTAGGAAGTTGCCGTTTGAATGGACATCCGAATCACTCTCCAGCGTTTGCACTTGAGCCTCGTCCTTGAGATTGACCCCCGATAATTGTCGGCGGCAGGCTTCTTTCATCAGGTACAGCAGTTTGTGCGCGGCCATGCCGTAACTCATGCCCTCCAGACGCACGTTGGAGATGCAGTTGCGGTAGGCGTCGGTCAGGCCGACTTTTGGATTATAGGTGAAATACAAACCCAGGCTGTCCGGCGAACTCAGACCGGGGCGTTCGCCGATCAGGATCACGGTCATTTTCGCACCGAGCAATTCGCCGATTTCGTCAGCCACCGCGACTCGTCCCTGTTCCACCAGGATCACTGGCGACGTCGACCAGCCTTCGGCCTGGATCTGCTCCTCCAGGCGGTTGAGGAAGGGCAGGGTATGCCGATGCACCGCCAGCGCCGAGAGACCGTCGGCCACGACAATGGCCAGGTCGATACCGCCGGGATGGGCCAGGGCATGCTCGCGTAGCTGTTGGGCCGACGCGCTGTTGAGCTTGCGACCCAGATCCGGGCGTTGCAGGTAGCTGTGGCGGTCGTCGGCAGCACTGTGCAGCAGCAGTGTTTCCCGCCCACGCTCGGCGAGTTGGGCGCTCAAGCCGGCGTGGTCGAACGGCAGGTGCACGGCGTCGCGGGCCTGGGCGTGGGCGAACTGGAAATCCAGTTGTGCGCGGGTGGGCAGGCTGGTGCCGGTACGTCCCAGGGCAATACGCGCCGGGGTCAGGCGACGCAGTTGCAGCCAGGGGTTGTCGTTGTCGATCTCGTTGGCCATGTCGTTCATCCAAGCTGCGCCAGTGCCTGGCGAAACGCCGGGGGCAGGCTGTTGCCAAAGTGCACCTTGCCGTCGGCCTGGGTAAAGATGCCCATCTTCGCCAGCCACTGTTCGAACTCCGGCGCGGGCTTGAGGCCCAGGGTCTGGCGGGCATACAAGGCGTCGTGGAACGAGGTGGTCTGGTAGTTGAGCATGATGTCGTCGGAGCCGGGAATACCCATGATGAAATTGATCCCGGCCACCCCCAGCAGGGTCAGCAGGGTGTCCATGTCGTCCTGGTCGGCTTCGGCGTGGTTGGTATAGCAGATGTCGCAGCCCATGGGCACGCCCAGCAGCTTGCCGCAGAAGTGGTCTTCGAGGCCGGCGCGGATGATCTGCTTGCCGTTGTAGAGGTATTCCGGGCCGATAAAACCGACCACGGTGTTGACCAGGAAGGGTTTGAAGTGTCGGGCCACGGCATAGGCGCGGGTTTCGCAGGTCTGCTGGTCGACGCCGAAGTGGGCGTTGGCCGACAGCGCGCTGCCCTGGCCGGTTTCGAAATACATCAGGTTTTGCCCGAGGGTGCCGCGATTCAGGCTCAGGCCGGCGTCGTAGCCTTCCTGCAGGACGCTCAGGCTGATGCCGAAACTGGCGTTGGCCGCTTCGGTGCCGGCAATCGACTGGAACACCAGGTCCAGGGGCACGCCACGGTTGATCGCCTCGATGGAGGTGGTGACGTGGGTCAGCACGCAGGCCTGGGTGGGGATTTCGTAGCGCTTGATGACCGCGTCGAGCATGTTCAGCAGGTCGCAGATCGAGCTCAGGCTGTCGGTGGCCGGGTTGATGCCGATCATCGCGTCGCCGTTGCCGTAGAGCAGGCCGTCGAGGACGCTGGCAGCAATGCCGGCCGGGTCGTCAGTGGGGTGGTTGGGTTGCAGGCGGGTCGACAAGCGACCGCGCAGGCCCAGGGTGCCGCGGAATTTCGTCACCACGCGGATCTTCTGGGCGACGAGTATCAGGTCCTGCACACGCATGATCTTCGACACGGCGGCGGCCATTTCCGGGGTCAGGCCCGGGGCCAGGGCGCGCAGGCTCTGTTCGTCGGCGGCGTCGCTGAGCAGCCAGTCGCGCAGGCCGCCGACGGTCAGGTGGCTGACGACGGCGAAGGCCTGTTTATCGTGGGTGTCGACGATCAGCCGGGTGACTTCATCGGATTCGTAGGGGATCAGCATTTCCTCGAGGAAATGCTTGAGGGGAATATTGGCCAGGGCCATCTGGGCCGCGACCCGTTCGCCGTCATTGAGGGCGGCGACCCCGGCCAGGAAATCACCGGAGCGGGCGGGGCTGGCCTTGGCCATGACATCCTTGAGGCTGTCGAAGCGGTAGGTCTGGGCGCCGACGGAATGGGCGAATGTGGCCATGGGGCGGTGTCCTCCTGAACTTTAACGATAACCCTTCCTTGTAGGAGCCGGCTTGCTGGCGATGGCAGCCGACCAGGCGATGCATGTCTTGCTGGCCTCATCGCCAGCAAGCCGGCTCCTACAGTTCAGCGGTGTTCATATGTACAGCGCCGGGGCGCAGGGCGCCCCGTGCTGGTGCAATCAGTTACCTGTGAGCATAGCGTCCGCCGGTGCGTCCGAGCGCTGGCTGGCGGTCAGCTGGAAGTAGATGAAGCCCACCGCCATGAAACCGAGGAAAATCAGGCCGATCAGGGTGTTGAACCAGGCCATCGCGATCAGGCACACCACCGCCAGGACCAGCGCGATACCCGGGATGATCGGGTAGCCCGGCGCGCGGAAGCTGCGCTCCAGGTTCGGCTCGGTTTTACGCAGCTTGAACAGGCTCAGCATACTGATGATGTACATCACAATGGCACCGAATACCGACATGGTGATCATCGCGGCCGTCAGACTCATGCCTTGCAGGTTGACCAGCCCGTCGCTGTAGATCGCCGCGATGCCGATCACACCGCCGGCCAGGATGGCCCGGTGCGGGGTCTGGAAGCGCGACAGCTTGGCCAGCGAGCGTGGCAGGTAACCGGCCCGGGCCAGGGCGAAGAACTGCCGTGAGTAACCGAGGATGATCCCGTGGAAGCTGGCCACCAGGCCGAACAGGCCGATCCACACCAGCATGTGCATCCAGCTGGAGTTATTGCCGACCACGGCTTT
This sequence comes from Pseudomonas sp. MWU12-2037, assembly GCF_023242345.1. Taxonomy (NCBI): domain Bacteria; kingdom Pseudomonadati; phylum Pseudomonadota; class Gammaproteobacteria; order Pseudomonadales; family Pseudomonadaceae; genus Pseudomonas; species Pseudomonas sp. MWU12-2037. Next base: position 128,699 of record NZ_JALLIZ010000011.1, read on the forward strand.
CATTGCCTGGGGCAACGGGTCGTTGATGTTCGACAGCTGGCGCCAGTCGCCGACGCCGCCGGCCATCACCATCACGCCGAGGGCCAGGAACACCAGGGTCAGAATGCCGCCGACATAGGCCTTGGGAATGGTGCGCTTGGGGTCCTTGGCCTCTTCGGCGGCCATGGCCGCGCCTTCGATGGCGAGGAAGAACCAGATCGCGAAGGGGATCGCGGCGAAGATGCCGGGGATCGAGTCGATGCTGAAAGTGCTCGAGCCGGACCAGCCGTTGAGCACGAAATTGCTGAAGCTGAAGCCCGGCGCGACCACGCCCATGAACACCAGCAACTCGGCCACCGCGAGCACCGTCACCACCAGTTCGAAGGTGGCGGCGATGCTGACGCCGAGGATATTCAGGCCCATGAACACCACATAGGCGCCGACGGCGGCGAGACGTGGGTCGAGGTCCGGGTACTGGACGTTGAGGTAGGCGCCGATGGCCATGGCGATGGCCGGCGGGGCGAAGACGAACTCGATCAGGGTGGCGATCCCCGCGATCAGGCCACCGCGTTCGCCAAAGGCCCGGCGGCTATAGGCAAAAGGCCCGCCGGCATGGGGAATCGCGGTGGTCAGTTCGGTGAAGCTGAAGATGAAGCAGGTGTACATGGTCGCCACCAGCAGGGTGGTGACGAGGAAGCCCATGGTGCCGGCGGTCCCCCAGCCATAGCTCCAGCCGAAGTATTCGCCGGAGATCACCAGGCCCACGGCGATGCCCCAGAGGTGCAGGGTGCCGAGGGTGGGTTTGAGTTCGGTTTGGGTTGTCATAAGTCCTCGCTTGTCATTTTTATTGTTTGGGTGTTGGACTTGCGGGTATCGATTTTCGGTACAGCGTGCACGCAAAGCCCGTGCCAGAGCGGCCAGGCGTTATTTTCAGGGTGTCAGTGACGGCCTCTTCGCGGCGGTTCGGCGCCCCGACAAGCCCTGCTCCTACAATGTAGTGTCGTACCCGAGAGGGCGTACAACACGAAACCTGTAGGAGCCTGGCTTGCCCGCGAAGGCGGCCTCAGGGTTTAGAAGAACCCAAGTGGATTGATGTCATAGCTCACCAGCAGGTTCTTGGTCTGCTGGTAATGATCGAGCATCATTTTGTGGGTTTCGCGACCCACGCCGGACTTCTTGTAGCCGCCGAACGCGGCATGCGCCGGGTACAGGTGGTAGCAGTTGGTCCAGACGCGACCGGCCTTGATCGCCCGGCCCACGCGGTAGGCGCGGTTGATATCACGGGTCCACAGGCCCGCACCGAGACCGAACTCGGTGTCGTTGGCAATCGCCAGGGCCTCGGCTTCGTCCTTGAAGGTGGTGATGCTCACCACCGGGCCAAAGATTTCTTCCTGGAACACGCGCATCTTGTTGGTGCCCTTGAGCAGGGTCGGTTGGATGTAATAGCCGGTGGCCAGATCCCCTTCGAGCTTCTGCACCTGGCCGCCGGTCAGCAACTGCGCGCCTTCCTGCTTGGCGATTTCCAGGTAGGAGAGGATCTTGTCGAACTGCTGCTCGGAAGCCTGGGCGCCGACCATGGTGTCGGTGTCCAGCGGGTCGCCACGTTTGATCTGCTCGACTTTCTTCATCACCACTTGCATGAACTCGTCGTAGATCGACTCTTCAATCAGGGCGCGGGATGGGCAGGTACAGACTTCGCCCTGGTTGAAGAAGGCCAGGACCAGGCCTTCGGCGGCCTTTTCGATAAAGCTCGGCTCGGCTTTCATGATGTCGGCGAAGAAGATGTTCGGCGACTTGCCGCCCAGCTCCACGGTGGACGGGATGATGTTCTCGGCCGCGCATTTCATGATGTGCGAGCCGACCGGAGTCGAGCCGGTAAAGGCGATCTTGGCGATGCGCTTGCTGGTGGCCAGGGCTTCGCCGGCTTCTTTGCCGAACCCTTGCACCACGTTCAGCACGCCAGGTGGCAGCAGGTCGCCGATCAGTTCCATCAGCACGGTGATGCCCAGCGGGGTCTGCTCGGCCGGCTTGAGTACCACGCAGTTGCCGGCGGCCAGGGCCGGAGCGAGTTTCCAGGCGGCCATCAGGATCGGGAAGTTCCACGGGATGATCTGCCCGACCACGCCCAGGGGTTCGTGGATGTGATAGGCCACGGTGTTGCCGTCGATTTCCGCGGCGCTGCCTTCCTGGGCCCGCAGGCAACCGGCGAAGTAACGGAAATGGTCAGCGGCCAGAGGGATGTCGGCGTTGAGGGTTTCGCGCACGGCCTTGCCGTTGTCCCAGCTTTCGGTGATGGCCAGCAGTTCGAGGTTCTGTTCGATACGGTCGGCGATTTTCAGCAGGGCCAGCGAGCGCGCCTGGACCGAGGTGGCGCCCCAGGCATCGGCGGCGGCATGGGCGGCGTCGAGGGCCTTGTCGATATCCTTGGCGTTGGAACGGGGGAATTCGGCAATGGCCTTGCCATTGACCGGGGAGGTGTTGGTGAAATACTGGCCGTCGACAGGCGCGACGAATTCGCCATTGATGTAGTTGCCGTACTTGGACTTGAACGTAACGATGGCGCCGGCAGTACCAGGGTGGGCGTAACGCATGGTGTGTGTCTCCTTGGCTATTGTGCTTATAAGGGAGTACGCGCTTGAGCGCTTCATAAGCGTAGAGCAAAGGTCGGGCCAGTGCGTCGAGGTCCGGGTTCCAGAGCGGTTGCCGGGTGTCTCCGGTGACAGATGGCGGGGGTGTTGCAACAGGGATGACACAGCCAGGGTGACAGTTTGTACCGTGATTGGCACAGCCTGTGACTCGGCGGTCGCGGGGTGATTGCATTGCTCGTGGCGCTGGAGGATGCTGGTCATCCATCCGCACCTACAGGTCGGGAGAATAATAAGAAATGCAGAACAACCATCTGAGTCGCCATGCCCAGCAGGTGCTGACCGTGACCCAGGGCAAGGCCCTCCCGGGCGGTCCCGGCAGTGATCCGTCCATTGCCCGCTCCTGGCTGCGCTGCCTGGAGGACTATCACCTCGACCCCTCGCTGAGCATCGCGCCCACCGTGCTTGAACACGGTCGCCTGCTGGAAAGCCGCGAGCACCTGCGTCAGGTCCTGCAGATTGCCGGTAATGAAATGACCAGCCTGCACCAGCAACTCTCCGGTGCCGGTCACGCGGTGCTGCTCACCGACGCCCGCGGGGTGATCCTCAATTGCGTCACTGCCCCCGCCGAACGCAAGATATTCGAACGCGCCGGCCTCTGGCTGGGCGCCGACTGGAGCGAGGCCTGCGAAGGCACCAACGGCATTGGCACCTGTCTGGTGGAGCGCCAGTCCCTGACCATCCATCAGGATGAACATTTCCGTGGCCGCCACACTGGCCTGACCTGCTCCGCCAGCCCGGTCTTCGATCCCCATGGCGAATTGATGGCGGTGCTCGACGTGTCCTCAGCCCGTCCGGACGTGTCGCGCCAGAGCCAGTTCCACACCATGGCGCTGGTCAATCTCTCGGCGAAGATGATCGAGAGCTGCTATTTCCTTCGGCATTACGACAACCATTGGCTGCTGCGTTTTCATTTGCAGGCCGAGTCGGTGGGGCTGTTCAGCGAAGGGTTGTTGGCGTTCGACGGCGAAGGTCGGATCAGTGCCGTCAACCAGAGTGCCCTGAACCTGCTGGGGCAGGGGCGCAGCGGTTTGTTGGGCCAGCCGGTGGAGGCGTTCTTCGATTGCTCGCTGGATGAACTGCTTGGTCGTGCCAGTGCCCAGGCCAGTGCCAGTTGGCCACTGCGTACCCGTGACGGCCGTGCCCTGTTCGCGGTGTTGCGCGGTCAGCCACGCAGCGTGCCCAAGGTGCTGGCGCCGACCCCGGCACCACTGGAGCGGCCGAAGCCGTCCAACATCTGCCTGGGCGATCCGGCCTTGCAGACGGATTTTCGTCGGGCGCTACGGGTCTTCGAGCGCGATGTGCCCTTGCTGATCAATGGCGAAACCGGTTCGGGCAAGGAGGCCTTCGCCAAGGCGGTGCACCAGGCCAGCCAGCGTGCCGAGAAAGCCTTTGTCGCCCTCAACTGCGCGGCGATTCCCGAGAGTCTGATCGAAAGTGAACTGTTCGGTTATCGCGGCGGCAGTTTTACCGGCGCGCGCAAGGAGGGCATGCGCGGCAAGCTGCAGCAGGCCGATGGTGGCACGCTGTTTCTCGATGAGATTGGTGATATGCCGTTGGCCTTGCAGACCCGCTTGCTGCGGGTGCTGGAGGATCGCCAGGTGGTGCCCATCGGCGGCGAGCCGGAGGCGGTCAATGTACGGATTATCAGCGCCACGCACCGTAACCTGATGGAGCGGGTCGGCGATGGCAGTTTCCGCGAGGATCTGTACTACCGGCTCAATGGGCTGGAAGTTGCCTTGCCGGCGCTGCGCGAGCGCTGCGATAAATCGCAGTTGCTGGATTTCCTGCTGGCGGAGGAGGCTGGCGATCAACCCGTATTGATTGACGCCGCCGCGCGTCAGGCGCTGCTGGCATTCGAGTGGCCAGGCAATGTGCGGCAGATGCGTACGGTGTTGCGCACGCTGGCGGCGTTGTGCGAGGACGGTCGGATCGGGCTTGAGGACCTGCCGGTGCTGATCCGTCAGGCGCGGCCGAGTCTGGTCGCGGTGGCGGTTGATGAGCCGTGCGGACATCCCCTCGAAGACGCCGAGCGCCTGGCCCTGCTCAATGCCCTGGAACAGCAGCGCTGGCACATGACCCATACGGCCGAGCAACTGGGGGTCAGCCGCAACACCCTGTATCGCAAGCTGCGCAAGCACGGGATCGCCCGCTAGACCCTGAAACACCAGGTGCGATTTCCCCCGCCCTGGGCTAACCTGCGACCACGTTTTACGAGGTCGACTATGCACATTCATATTCTGGGTATCTGCGGTACGTTCATGGGTTCGATGGCCGTGCTGGCCAAGGAACTGGGCCATCACGTCACCGGTTCCGATGCCAACGTCTATCCACCGATGAGTACCCAGCTCCAGGCCCAGGGCATTGAACTGACCCAGGGCTACGATCCGGCACAACTCGATCCGGCCCCGGACCTGGTGGTGATCGGCAATGCCATGTCCCGTGGCAATCCGGCGGTCGAATACGTCTTGAACAAGGGCCTGCCCTATGTGTCCGGCCCGCAGTGGCTGGCGGACCATGTGCTGCAAGGCCGCTGGGTCCTGGCCGTGGCCGGCACCCACGGCAAGACCACCACCAGCAGCATGCTGGCCTGGGTGCTGGAGCACGCCGGCATGAGCCCGGGGTTCCTGATCGGCGGCGTGCCGCAGAACTTTTCGGTATCGGCCCGCCTGGGCAGCACGCCATTCTTCGTGATCGAAGCCGATGAGTACGACAGCGCCTTTTTCGACAAGCGCTCCAAGTTCGTCCACTACCGCCCGCGCACTGCGATCCTGAACAACCTGGAGTTCGATCACGCGGATATTTTCCCGGACCTGGCGGCGATCGAGCGGCAATTCCACCATCTGGTGCGGACCATCCCGAGCGAAGGCCTGGTGATTCACCCGACCACCGAGCCGGCCTTGCAGCGCGTGATCGAAATGGGCTGCTGGACCCCGGTGCAGACCACCGGCGCCGGCGGTCAGTGGCAGGTCAAGCTGCTCAGTGAAGACGGCTCGCGCTTTGAAGTGATGTTCGAAGGCGTGGCCCAAGGCACGGTCGAGTGGGACCTCACCGGCCAGCACAACGTTGCCAATGCCCTGGCCACCCTGGCGGCGGCGCGGCATGTCGGTGTGGTGCCGGCCATGGGTATTGCCGCCCTCAGCGTGTTCAAGAGCGTGAAGCGGCGGATGGAAAAGGTCGCCGAGGTCCACGGCGTGACGATCTACGACGACTTCGCCCACCACCCGACGGCCATCGCCACCACCCTGGATGGCCTGCGCAAGAAAATCGGCGACGCGCCCTTGATCGCCATTATCGAGCCGCGCTCCAACTCGATGAAGCTCGGTGCCCACCGTGATGGTTTGCCGGACAGCGTGGTCCAGGCCGATCAGGTGATCTGGTATGCGCCGGCCAATCTCGGTTGGGACCTGGGTGCCACCGCGGCGCTGTGCTCGGTGCCGTCCATCGTCAGCGATTCCCTGGAAGGCATTATCGAACGGGTGAAAAGCCAGGCCAAACCCGGCACCCACGTGGTGATCATGAGCAACGGCGGCTTCGGCGGCCTGCACGGCAAACTGGCCGAGGCGCTGCAATGAACAACGGACCGGAACGCATCACTTTGGCGATGACCGGCGCTTCCGGCGCGCCCTATGGCCTGCGCCTGCTCGACTGCCTGGTGCGCGAGGACCGCGAGGTGCATTTTCTGATCTCCAAGGCCGCGCAGTTGGTCATGGCCACGGAGACCGATGTGGCGCTGCCGGCCAAGCCGCAGATGATGCAGGCTTTCCTCACGGAATATACCGGCGCGGCGGCCGGACAGATCCGGGTGTATGGCAAGGAAGACTGGATGTCGCCGGTGGCCTCGGGCTCCGGCGCGCCGGCGGCTATGGTGGTGGTGCCCTGTTCCACCGGGACTTTGTCGGCGATTGCCACGGGGGCCTGCAACAACCTGATCGAGCGGGCGGCGGATGTCACTCTCAAGGAGCGCCGTCAGTTGATCCTGGTGCCGCGCGAGGCGCCGTATTCGAGCATTCATCTGGAGCATATGCTCAAGCTGTCGAATATGGGCGTGACCATCCTGCCGGCGTCGCCGGGCTTTTATCATCAGCCGCAGACCATCGATGACCTGGTGGATTTTGTCGTGGCGCGGATTCTCAACCTGTTGAATATCCCCCAGGACATGCTGCCGCGTTGGGGCGAACACCATTTGAGCAGTGATGAGTAGGCCGCTGCTGTACCTGCTGCTGGCGCTGCAACTGGCCGGCTGTGCGACCGCGCGGACCCTGGACGCCGGCAAGGCCGGAGCACCCATAGTGTATTCGGGGATGCGCCTGGATCTGTATGCGTTGCAGGGTGGTTGTTGCGCTTATGACCGCTTTGGGGCAGAGGCGCCGAGTTATCCCGGGGTGGATCTGCCTGCCAGTGCGTTGCTGGATACGCTGTTATTGCCGCTGTCGGTGTTGACGGTATTGGGCGTGGGGTATCAGGCGACGGGCGGGTTGTAGCACCGAGTGACAACCGCTCCCACAGGGTATGCATTCCATTGCTCTTCATGCAGGGTGGTGCTATTTGCCCAGCCGACGCAATTCGTCCGACTCGACAATCCGCACCCCATCCTGCTCTTCCAGCGCCAGGCGCCACAGCGCTCGCGCCAACTGGCAGGCCTCGATACCGCGATATTTCCCCGGAATCAGTTTCGACAGCGGTGCCGCCAACTGTTCCGCCAGGCGCGGCTCGACCCGCTCTCCCAGCAGCAACGAAGGACGGGCGATGGTCAGCTGCGGCCAGTTCTGCGCCCGCAGTGACTGTTCCATCTCGCCCTTGACCCGGCTGTAGAACACCTTGGATTTTGGATCGGCATCGATGGCACTGACCACGATCAGGTGCCGCGCGCCCATTTCCCGTGCGCGCTTGCCAAAGGCCACGACCATGTCATGGTCCACGGCGCGAAACGCTTCCTCGGAACCCGCCAGCTTGATGGTGGTGCCCAGGCAGCAGATGGCCAGATCCACGCGGCCACTCAACTGCGGCAGGAAAATCGCTGGATCGCCCACCGGATTTTCCAGGTGCGGATGTTCGGCCAACGGTCGGCGCGAGGGTGCCAGTACACGGGTAACCGTCGGCTCGTTGAGCAGGCGGTCAAGCAGATGTTCACCGGTCAGGCCGGTGGCTCCAGCGAGCAGGATATGCTGAGGCGTCAAGTACATAAAAGACCTCCCTTGATACAGTTCAGCTTAGTTGCTCTTGGCAGTCTTGCTGTCTAGCGAAGCGCTTTGCAACGCTTTTCGTGCCTGTTGTTTACGCAACGCCTGCCAATGTGCCAGCACGCCCTTGGGGGCCCAGATCTGCGGTTCCGACGCCTCGAAATTATCCGCCTGTTCGCGCTCGGCGACATGGGCCTTGGCCAGGGCGAAGGCTTGCTGCAGGTCGTCGGTCTGGTTCAGCGCCTGGGCGAACAGGGCGTCACCGAAATAGGTGAAATCCGCTTCCTCGGAACAGCCGAAGGAAACCCGGTCCTCGCGGGACGCGGTCATGATCAAGGTTCTTTCATCCTTGAGCGCCGGGATGAAGCCGCCGGAGTAACAAGCGGAAATCACGATGACCTTGTCGCGGTTTTTCAGCGGTGCCAGCGCCGAGGCCAGTTCATCGGCCGGCAGGTCGGCCAGTTCCAGGCGTGGCTGATCCAGCACGAACTCGTGTTCATGGGTGCCATGACTGGTCAGGTAGATGAAGATCAGGTCTTCCGGCCCGCTGCGCTCGGCCAGGGTCTGGGCGGCGCGGCGCAGGTTCTCGCGGGTGGCCATCGGCCGATCGCCCAGGTGGTCGCGATGGTTCACCAGGCTGATCTGGCCATAGGCGCCGAAGCGGGTGGCGAGCATCTGGTTGACGTAATCGGCCTCGCGCATGAATACGCTTTGCTTGCCGTCGCCGGCCAGTACCAGGCTGTAGAGTTCGATCGCCGGGGTAGAGGCCGGCACGGCGGCCAGGGCTTTGTCCAGCAGCGGGCCCTGGGCCAGCAGGCCAAGCTCCAGCAGGTCGGGCAGCAGCTTGCCGTCGGCATCGCGGACCCGCTGGCCGTTGGTCCAGGTGCCGCTTTGCACACTGCCGTCGGCCAGGGTCAGGCTGCCACGACCGTTATAGGTGTCGCTGGCGAATTCGCCGATATAGACGCTGCCGTCGCCCAGGGTCAAATGCCCCTGGCCGTTGAAGCGCCACTCGCTGAACTCGCCGCGATAGTGGCTGCCGTCGACGCCGATCAGTTGGCCCTTGCCGCTGAGTACGCCGTCCTTGAATTCACCGATCCAGACATCGCCATCGGCATTTTCGTAGCGGCCCTTGCCATTGAGCTGGTTGCGCTTGAAACCGCCGGCATACTGGTCGCCGTCGGCGCTGTTGAAGGTGCCAACCCCTTCCAGTTGACCGTTGACGAAGTGGCCGGTGAACAGGTTGCCGTTGGCATCGCTGCGCTGCCCCTCGCCGTTGGGCTTGCCGTGGGCGAACTCGCCCTGGTATTGGCTGCCGTCTTCCAGTTCCAGATGGCCGAGGCCCGAGTACTGGTCGTCCTTGAATTCGCCGCGGTAGGTCATGCCGGCTTCTTTGAGCGTGCCTTCGCCATCGCGCCGGCCCTGCTTGAAGCCACCGGTGTAGACGCTGTCGTGCACGGTCAAGGTGCCCTGGCCGTGGAACAGGCCCTGCTGGAACTGACCCTTGTAGACCTCGCCATTGCTGCCGTGCCACTCGCCGTCGCCTTGCCACTGGCCATGGTCGAACTGGCCGGCGTACCAGCTGCCGCTGGGGTAGTCGATGCGACCCTGGCCTTGCAGCAGCCCATTGATCACTTCGCCGCGATAGCGACCGCCGTCCGGCAGACGAGCGTCCGGCGGCAATAGCGATTCGCCATCACCGCAGGCGGTGAGCAGCAGGGTCAAAGCAAGGGGTACGAGTGGGCGCATAACGGGATCCGGATAATTAGGGGACCGAGTATGCCGTAGCAATATGGCGTGTCCAGTGTCCTGCACGAAACAGAGTGCACTCTGTTTCGTGAGTACGGGGTATCAGACGAAGCAGAGTGACAGGGGTTCAGCGATATAGGCGGGTTTTTCCTGGCCTTCGATTTCCAGTGTAGCGGTAGCCTTGAGCAGCCATTGGCCGGGTTTCTTCTCGGTGACTTCGGTCAGTTCGACCTTGAGACGCACCCGCGAGTCGACCTTCACCGGCTGGATGAAGCGCACGCTGTCCAGGCCGTAGTTGACCGCCATCTTCAGGCCTTCGGGCATGATGAAGATGTCTTCCATCAGTTTCGGAATCAGCGACAGCGACAGGAAACCGTGGGCGATGGTACTGCCGAACGGGGTTTGCGCGGCCTTGACCGGGTCGACATGGATGAACTGATAGTCGCCGGTAGCTTCGGCGAACAGGTTGATCCGCGCCTGGTCGATGGTGAGCCATTCGGAATGTCCGAGTTCCTTGCCGACATAATCGTTGAGCTGCGCTACAGGTACATAGGGCATTGACACACTCCTTGGTCTATCGAGTTATCGGGCCTCGGGTTGCAGCCCTTGGCATCCACTGTAGATCATCATGGGACATGTGCCCGGTCAAGGCACCCTACCTTTGGTGAATGGCGCTATATGGGCGTGCTTATAATGCTGGCATCTTCAGGGGAGAGTTCGGATGTTGTTACGCGGCCTGACCTGGCTGGTGCTGTTTCAGTTGCTCGGCACCGCCCTCAATCATTTGTGTGTGCCTGTGTTGCCGGGGCCGATTATCGGCCTGTTGTTCCTGCTGGGGTTTCTGATGGTGCGTGGCGAAGTCAGTGCGCCGTTGAGTGAGGCGGCCTCCAGTTTGTTGCGTTATCTGCCGCTGTTGCTGGTGCCGCCGGCGGTGGGCGTGATGGTCTATGCCAGGCAGATCGCCGCGGACTTCTGGGCGATTGCTGGGGCACTGGTGTTGTCGGTGTTGATCTCCATGGCGTTCGTCGGGGTATTGATGAACGCCCTGATCAAGCGCCACGCCCGGCGCGGAGAGTAACCATGAACTTCGACTGGCAGGGGGCCTGGGCGTCGGTGATCCATCATCCGCTGTTCGGTATCGGTATTACCCTGGGCGCCTATCAACTGGTGCTGGCGGGTTTCGAGAAGACCCGCTGGGTGTTCCTGCAACCGGTCCTGGCCTCGATGGTGCTGGTGGTCGCCATCCTGTTGCTCTGTGGCCTGGAGTATGCCGAGTACCGCAAGAGCACCGAGATTCTCGGTATTCTGCTGGGACCGGCCACGGTGGCGCTGGCCGTGCCGCTGTACCTGAACTTGCGGCGGATCCGGCAGTTGTTCTGGCCGATTTTTACTACGCTGGTGATTGGCGGGATACTGGCGACAGGCCTGGGGGTGTTGCTGGGCTGGCTGTTCGGGGCCGATCACATGATCCTGATGACCCTGTTGCCCAAGTCGGTGACTTCGCCCATCGCCATGCTGGTGGCCGAGCAGATCGGTGGCGTCGCGGCGCTGGCGGCGGTGTTCGTGTTGATCACCGGGGTCATCGGCGCCATTGCCGGGCCCTGGTTGCTGACGCGGTTGGGTGTGCATGCAGCGGAAGCCCGGGGCATGGCCCTGGGCATGACCGCCCATGCGGTGGGGACCTCGGTCGCCTTGCAGGAAAGTGAAGAATGCGGCGCCTTCGCGGCGCTGGCGATGAGCCTGATGGGCGTGGCCACGGCAGTCTTGCTGCCGTTGGCGGTAACTTTGGTGGTTTAAGGAAATCGTTATGAGCCTGGCGTTGTTTCCCCTGAACACCGTGCTGTTTCCCGGTTGTATCCTCGATTTGCAGATTTTCGAGGCGCGGTACCTGGACATGATCAGTCGCTGCATGAAACAGGGCAGCGGTTTTGGCGTGGTCTGCATTCTCGAGGGGCAGGAGGTCGGCGATGCGCCGGAGGGCTTTGCCCTGGTCGGTTGTGAAGCGTTGATCCGCGATTTCCAGCAGCAGGACAACGGCTTGCTGGGCATTCGGGTCGAAGGCGGCCGGCGTTTCCGCGTGCTGAGCAGTGAGCTGCAACGCGATCAACTGACGGTCGCCGAGGTCGAGTGGCTGGATGAGGTTCCCGAGCAGCCATTGCAGGACGAGGACGAAGACTTGGTGGCCCTGCTCAAGGCGCTGGCCGAACACCCGATGGTCGCGGCCCTGAACATGGGGGCCGAAGCGACCGGGCAGCAATCGTTGGCCAATCAGTTGGCCTATCTGCTGCCGTTTTCCGAGTTGGACAAGATCGACCTGTTGGAACTGGATGATCCTCAACAGCGCCTGGATGCGATTCAGGTGTTATTGGACGAATTGCAAGGCGAGTTGTTTGCTTGAGTGGGCCCATGTAATGACATGGAATAACCGTTATATAAAAATAATCTGAAAACCTGTCAGAAATGACAGTAGCGCCGACAGGCGCAATGGATCCAGGATTGAACGGCAGAAATATGGAAAGCTCGCAGGACGAATGTTGTCCACGGACGAGCTTTTCGTCATTCAGTGACTGGGAAAATTTGAAATGTCAGAGCATACGGAACACAAGGAACCCTCGTCGCACTCCGGGCCCAGAAAAGGTACGGTCAAGTGGTTCAATGATGCAAAAGGGTTCGGGTTTATCACGCCGGACGATGGGGCAGCAGATGTTTTTGTGCATTTCAGAGCCATCCAGGGCAGTGGTTTTAAAAGTCTCGCTGAAGGGCAGAAAGTGAGCTTTAAAACTACCCAGGGGCAAAAGGGTCTGCAAGCGGACGAAGTTCAAATACTTTGAGGTTCTGCTGCGTGGAAACAGCTGTCCAAGTATCCCTTGGATGACCGAACCTTATTCAGTTCGGCGCCACGGCGTGCGTCTTCCTTTTTGGGATAAGCAATCATGGATAAGCACGGCGAAGAACGTTACGACTCCGCCCGGGGCGGAGTAGGCGTGATCACAGCGCATGTGGACGGACGAGAGCTTTTCTTTCACGTGAAATCCGTTGCCGACGGTGGGCCGAAGTTGAAGGCCGGCGACACCGTGACCTATGAAGTCGTGCAGGGCGAAGACGGCCGGTTTTATGCCATCAATCTTGAAGTCGTGGAAAGTGATCCCCCCGAAACGCCTCAATAGGCATATCGGCCGATTGCATGCTGCAAATGCCACATTGCATAAAAGCCATAGATCGCCACTGCGGCCGGCAGGATCAGCCACCAGGCCCTGGGGGGCATGGCCGGTAGCGGCATGAAACGCTCGCTGAGACTCAGGCTGGCGGCGAGCACCGTGATGGCGAGCAGGGCGCCGGCCAGGACGTCGGTGGGCCAGTGTGCGCCCAGGTATACCCGTGATGACGCTACCGCTAGTGCTGGCAGGCAGCCGAGCAATAGCCAGGTCATGCGCATCCTTGGCGGTTGTTCGCGCCCGGCCAGTATCGCCAGCATCAGGAAAAACGCGAACGAGCCCGAACTGTGGCCGCTGGGCATGCTGAAACTGGTGATCGGCTCGGACAGCACTTCCGGGCGGATCCGCGCGAAGAAGTATTTGGCGGCGGTGTTGCCCAGCGCCGTCACCGCCAGGGTGGCGCCGAAAAACAGCCCGTGACGCCATTGGCGGGCGAGAAACAGCAGGGTGGTCAGAGTCCCGGCGACGATGAACTGGATACGGAAATCGCCGAGGCGGGTGGCGATCACCGCTGCCACGTCCAGTGCCTGGTCGCGATGTTCCTGGACCAGCGCCATCAGGCCCTGGTCGAAGGCCTTGAGGTGCGGGTAGCCGATAAACAGGCTGACCAGCAACGCCAGGCTCAAGCCTGAAATCAGCAGTGTGGTTTTGGGGTGACGCTTCACGCTGCAATGGATGCACAGCCCGATCAGGGCGACGAGCCCGAGGGCGACCACGGCGGCCTGTGACCAGAACCCTTCAGGCAAGGGCAGGCGGATAGCCGCGCCGGTGGCCCAGCCCGGCAGCAGGTAGACCACCGACCAGCCGGCGCCGGCGATCAGGCTGACGCCGATAAAGCGCGGAAACGGCATGTCGCACATGCCCGCGATCATGGGCAGCATCGGGCGCAGGGGGCCGATAAACCGTCCGACCAGCAGGCTGGCGATGCCGTAGCGCTGGAAATAGCTTTCGGCGCCGCCGATCCACTGCGGGTGACTGCGCAGGCCGGGCAGGCGCCGGATGTTCTGGTGGAAACGGCGGCCCAGGGTGTAGGAGATCACATCGCCCAGCAAACCACCGATGAACCCCAGCAGCAGGGTTTCGCCCAGGGGCAGGGCGCCGCTGCCGGCCAGCACGGCGATGGCGAACAGCGTGACCGTGCCTGGCACGATGCTCCCGACGATGGCCAGGCATTCGAGGCAGGCGACGATGACAATCGCCAGGCCCAGCCATTGTGGGTTGGCGGTCAGCCAGCCGGTGATGCTATCGAGCCATGGGCCCATGAAGAATTTCCTTTTTCAGGCCAAACAAAAACATTGAGTCATGCACTCCCCATGTGGGAGCTGGCTTGCCAGCGATGAGGCCCGCAAGTCTTGCACCGACTGTCCGGCCGCCATCGCCAGGTCATGTGCCTGCAGGAGGCGCGCTCTCAGGTATGCAGCAAGTAATCGCGACCTTCGACCTGCCCCCGCCGCAGCGGGTTGCGCGTGCAATACGGCGCATGGCTGGCATCGACGAAGCGGTACATCAGTTGTTCGTCACGCCCGTCGGGAATGCCCAGGCGGGTGGTCTGGATAATCTGTGTCACCTGGGTGCCGACATCCTCGACCACCAGTCCCTGCGGGTCGAAGCGCTTGGCATCCCACATCGGCACCTTGAGCCCGAGGGCCTTGCACAGCAGGGTCTGCCCCGCGCACAGCTTCTGTGTCGGGCGCGCGGAGCCATTGGCCGCCGGATTGTTCAGCAGCATCTGCGCCAGGCTGGCTGGCCCGGAGAGCTCGTCGACCCACGGATAAGCGGATTTGATCAGCACCGCGTTGCCAGGCCCGTGGGCGCTGAAGTTCAGCGAATCGCCGCCACGGGAGTAATACATATAGATATGTCCGCCATCCAGAAACAAAGCCTTACGCTTTTCTGTATAGCCGAGGGAGGCATGGCTGCCTTTTTCCTCGAGGTAATAGGCTTCGGTCTCGATGATCCGCGCTGCCAGCCAGAGATCGCCGACCTTGTGGCGGACGACTTTGCCCAGCAATTCACGGGCGAGCAGCTGCGCATCACGGTCGAAAAAGGCGTCGGGCAGGGCGTTCGGCAAGGGCGCAGGGGTAAGGCTGGACATCGTGGGCGCGAGACTGTTGATGGCTGATCGAGGGGCAAGCATAACGTTTTATGCCTTAATCGCGTCTGAACAGCGACTATTTGCCCTCCATTTCGACCATCCGCCCGGCACCGCTGTCCGTGAGGCGGCGCGACAGCTATAATCGGCCGCTTTCCTCTTTGCCAAGTCCCCCTTAAGAGCCATGACTGAGTCCGTTCTCGACTATATGACCCGTCTGGGTCGCGCTGCCCGCGAGGCTTCCCGCGTGATCGGCCGTGCCAGCACCGCGCAGAAGAACCGCGCCCTGCTGGCCGCCGCCGCCGCGCTGGACGCTGCCCGCGCCGAGCTGAGTGCCGCCAACGAACTCGATCTGGCCGCCGCCCGTGCCAATGGCCTGGAGCCAGCGCTGGTTGAGCGTCTGGCCCTGACCCCTGAACGCATCGACGGCATGATCGTCGGCCTGCGCCAGGTGGCGAGCCTGCCGGACCCGGTGGGGGCGATTCGCGACATGAGCTACCGGCCTTCGGGGATTCAGGTCGGCAAGATGCGCGTGCCCCTGGGCGTGATCGGCATCATCTACGAGTCGCGGCCGAACGTGACCATCGATGCGGCCAGCCTGTGCCTCAAGTCAGGTAACGCGACCATCCTGCGCGGCGGCTCCGAGGCCATTCATTCCAACCGCGCCATTGCCGCCTGTATCCAGCGCGGCCTGGACGAAGCCGGTCTGCCGGCGGCCGTGGTGCAGGTGGTGGAAACCACCGACCGCGCCGCCGTCGGGGCGCTGATCAGCATGCCCGAGTACGTCGATGTGATCGTGCCGCGCGGTGGCAAGGGCCTGATCGAGCGGGTCAGCCGCGAGGCGCGGGTGCCGGTGATCAAGCACCTGGACGGTATCTGCCATGTGTATGTCAGCGCCCACGCCGACCTGGCGAAGGCCCGCGACATCGCTTTCAACGCCAAGACCTACCGTTATGGCATCTGCGGCGCGATGGAAACCTTGCTGGTGGATAAGGCGGTCGCCGCCGAATTCCTCCCGGCCATGGCCGAGCGCCTGCGCGCCAAGGGCGTCGAGCTGCGCGGTTGCGAGCGGACCCGGGCGGTGATCGAGGCCATCGCCGCCAGCGAAGAGGACTGGAGCACCGAATACCTGGCGCCGATCCTGTCGATTCGGGTGGTCGACGGGCTGGACGCGGCCATCGAGCACATCAACCACTACGGCTCGCACCATACCGACGCCATCGTCACCGAAAACCTGGCGCAGTCCCGGGCCTTCATGGCCGAAGTCGACTCCAGTTCGGTGATGCTCAATGCCCCGACCTGCTTCGCCGACGGCTTCGAATACGGATTGGGTGCCGAGATCGGCATTTCTACTGATAAGCTGCACGCCCGCGGCCCGGTAGGGCTGGAAGGCCTGACCTGCGAGAAGTACATCGTGGTCGGCGACGGGCAGTTGCGCGGTCAGGCCGCGGTCTGAGCGAGTGAGTAAACGTCTGCCAGCCGTCGTCAGCCCGCGCCAGGTTCCGCCCCGGCGCATTGGCGTGCTCGGCGGAACCTTCGACCCGGTGCACATCGGCCATTTGCGCAGTGCCCTGGAAGTCGCGGAGCTGATGGACCTCGATGAGTTGCGCCTGACCCCCAGTGCCCGGCCGCCCCATCGGGATACACCGCAGGTCTCGGCCATTGATCGATTGGCCATGGTCGATTGCGCGGTGGCCGGCGTCAGCCCGCTGGTGGTGGACGACCGCGAGCTGCAACGGGACAAACCGTCCTACACGATCGACACCCTGGAACTGATGCGCGCCGAGCTGGCCGCCGAGGACCAGTTATTCTTGTTGTTGGGCTGGGACGCATTTTGCGGCCTGCCCACGTGGCACCGCTGGGAAGAATTGCTCCAGCATTGCCATATCCTGGTGCTGCAACGCCCGGATGCCGACAGCGAACCGCCGGATGCCTTGCGCAACCTGCTGGCCGCGCGGTCGGTCAGCGACCCGAAGGCCCTGCCGGGGCCTGGCGGGCATATTACATTCGTCTGGCAGACACCTCTCGCGGTGTCGGCCACCCAGATCCGTCAACTGCTGGCCAGCGGTAAGTCGGTACGTTACCTGGTGCCTGACGCGGTCCTGGCCTATATCGATGCGCACGGGCTGTACCGTGCGTCGAACTGAAACGGCGCGCTTGAAAGCACGAATAGTCGTGTATTGAAGCGCCCGAACATATGAGCAAAACGAGTTTTTTATGACCAACAACGACGTAAACAAAGTAAAGCGCAAAGGCACGTTCAAGAGTGCTCCGCTGCCGGAGAAAGTCCTCAGCGGTGAGCCCCTCAAGGGTGAAGAGCTGGTCAAGATTGCCGTAGCCGCCCTGGAAGACGTCAAGGGCCAGGACATCCTGGTGATCGACGTTCGTGAAAAGCAGAGCATCACCGACTTCATGATCATCGCCACCGGTACCTCCAACCGCCAGATCGGCGCGATGCTGGACAAGGTCCGCGAAGCGGTCAAGGCCCTGGGCATCAAGCCGCTGGGTGAAGAAGGCAAGGGCGACAGCGACTGGGTACTGTTGGACATGGACGACGTGATCGTCCACATGATGACCGCCAGCGCTCGTCAGTTCTATGACCTGGAGCGTTTGTGGCAGGGTGCCGAGCAGAGCCGTTCGGCCAGCGCCGCGCACCACAGCCCGGAAAACACCCATGAGCATTTCATCAAGCTCAACAAAGACCAGGAATAAGGTGGCGTTGTGCGCCTGCGCCTGATTGCTGTCGGTTCACGCATGCCCAAGTGGGTGGAAGAGGGTTGGCACGAGTATGCCAAGCGTCTGCCATCCGAACTGGCGCTGGAACTGGTGGAAATTCCGCTCAATACCCGGGGCAAGAACGCCGACGTGACGCGTTTTATCCGTCAGGAAGGCGAAGCGATGCTGGCCAAGGTCGGTCCGAACGAGCGGATCGTCACGCTGGAGGTCCATGGCAAGCCGTGGAGCACCGAGCAGTTGGCGGTCGAGCTGGATCGCTGGCGGCTGGATTCGCGCACGGTCAACTTCATGGTCGGCGGTCCCGAGGGGCTGGCGCCGGAAGTCTGTGCGCGGGCCGATCAGCGCTGGTCGCTGTCGCCGCTGACCTTGCCGCACCCCTTGGTGCGGATCCTGATCGGTGAACAGCTGTATCGCGCCTGGACCGTGCTGTCCGGGCATCCTTACCATAAATAAGCCTGCCGAATGACCCAGCCGATTCGCCTCAAGGACCACGAGAAAGACGCCCGTCTGGTGCGTAACCGTGTCGTGGTCGGCGCAATTGTGGTGGTGGCGCTGATCGGTGTGCTGATCGCCCGGTTGTATTTCCTCCAGGTGATCCAGTACGACTATCACTCGACCAAGTCGGAAAACAACCGCGTCCATGTCCAGTCGATTCCGCCCAGCCGCGGCCTGATCTACGACCGTAATGGCCTTGTAGTGGCGGATAACCGGCCCAGCTTCAGCCTGAGCGTGACCCGTGAGCGCTCGGGTGACTGGCGCCAGGTGCTGGACGTGCTGGTGGAGGTCCTGCAGCTCACCCCGGAAGATCGCGTCCTTTTCGAAAAACGCGTGCGCCAGGGTCGGCGGCCGTTCGAGCCGGTGCCGATCCTGTTCGAGTTGACCGAAGAGCAGATCGCCCGGGTGGCCGTGAACCAGTTCCGCCTGCCGGGCGTCGAGGTGGTCGCGCAATTGGTTCGCCATTATCCCCAGGGTGCGCACTTCGCGCACTCGGTGGGCTATATGGGGCGGATCAACGAAGCGGAGCTCAAGGCCCTGGACCCGGTGAACTACAGCGGCACCCACCATATCGGCAAGACCGGCATCGAGCGTTTCTACGAGGCCGAGCTGCATGGCCAGGTGGGTTACGAGGAGGTCGAGACCAACGCCCGTGGGCGTATCCTGCGGGTGCTCAAGCGCACCGACCCGGTGCCGGGCAAGGACATTGTCCTGAGCCTGGACATCAAGCTGCAGGAAGCCGCCGAAGAGGCCCTCGGCGGCCGTCGTGGCGCCGTGGTGGCCTTGAACCCGGCCACCGGCGAGGTGCTGGCGATGGTCAGCCAACCGAGTTTCGACCCGAACCTGTTCGTCACCGGGATCGGCTTCAAGGCCTACGCCGAGTTGCGCGACTCCATCGATCGGCCGCTGTTCAACCGGGTGCTGCGCGGCCTTTATCCGCCCGGTTCGACCATCAAGCCGGCGGTGGCGATTGCCGGGCTCGACAGCGGCGTGGTCAACGCTACGACGCGGGTTTTCGACCCCGGTTACTACGAACTGCCCAACTACGATCACAAATACCGCAACTGGAACCGCACCGGCGATGGCTGGGTGGACCTGGACACGGCGATCATGCGTTCCAACGACACCTACTTCTATGACCTGGCCCACAAGCTGGGCATCGACCGGCTGTCCAACTACATGAACAAGTTCGGCCTGGGCCAGAAGGTCTCCCTGGACATGTTCGAGGAATCGCCGGGGCTGATGCCTTCGCGCGAATGGAAGCGCACCACCCGGCGTCAGGCCTGGTTCCCCGGCGAAACCCTGATCCTCGGGATCGGCCAGGGCTATATGCAGGCCACACCCCTGCAACTGGCCCAGGCCACGGCGTTGGTGGCGAACAAGGGCGTGTGGAACCGTCCGCACCTGGCCAAGACCATCGAAGGCCAGAAACCGCTGGATAAAGACCCGATGCCGGATATCGTCCTGCGTAACCAGGCGGATTGGGACAAGGTCAGCCATGGTATGCAGCAAGTGATGCACGGTGCCCGTGGCACCGCGCGCAAGGCGGCCGTCGGTTCGCAGTACCTGATCGCCGGCAAGAGCGGGACCGCCCAGGTCGTGGCGATCAAGCAGGGCGAGAAGTACGACCGCTCGAAAGTCCAGGAACGTCATCGCGACCACGCCCTGTTCGTCGGCTTCGCCCCGGCCAACAACCCGAAAATTGCCGTGGCGGTGATGGTCGAGAACGGTGAATCCGGTTCCGGCGTCGCCGCGCCGGTGGTTCGCCAGGTCATGGACGCCTGGTTGCTCGGCCCGGATGGCAAGCTCAAACCCGAATATGCCGACTCAACCCCCTTGCAGGTGATGCCTTGATCGCCAATTTCGACCGCATCCTCTCCAGTGAAGATGTGATGCGCCGCCGGGCCACCTTGTTGCAACGCATGCACATTGATGGCCCCTTGCTGGTCCTGCTGCTGACCCTGGCGGCCGGCAGCCTGTTCGTCCTCTATTCGGCCAGCGGCAAGAGCTGGGACCTGCTGATCAAGCAGGCCACCTCCTTCGGCATCGGCCTGGTCTCGATGTTCGTCATCGCCCAGCTCGAACCGCGCTTCATGGCGCGCTGGGTGCCACTGACCTACGTGTTGGGGGTGATGCTGCTGGTGGTGGTGGATGTCATGGGGCACAACGCCATGGGCGCCACGCGCTGGATCAATATTCCCGGGGTGATCCGCTTCCAACCGTCGGAATTCATGAAGATCCTGATGCCGGCGACCATCGCCTGGTACCTGTCCAAGCGCACCCTGCCGCCGCAGCTCAAGCACGTGGCCATCAGCCTGATGCTGATCGGCGTGCCGTTTATCCTGATCGTCCGCCAGCCCGACCTCGGCACCTCGCTGCTGGTCCTGGCCGGCGGTGCGTTCGTGCTGTTCATGGGCGGCCTGCGCTGGCGCTGGATCATCAGCGTACTGGCGGCGGCTATACCGGTGGCGGTGGGCATGTGGTTCTTTATCATGCACGACTACCAGAAACAGCGGATCCTGACCTTCCTCGACCCGGAAAGCGATCCGCTGGGCACCGGCTGGAATATCATCCAGTCCAAGGCCGCCATCGGTTCCGGTGGTGTATTCGGCAAGGGCTGGCTGCTGGGCACCCAGTCGCACCTGGACTTCCTGCCGGAAAGCCATACCGATTTCATTATCGCGGTGATGGGGGAAGAGTTCGGCCTGGTGGGTATTTGCGCCTTGCTGCTGCTCTACCTGCTGCTGATCGGGCGCGGGCTGGTGATTACCGCCCAGGCCCAGACGCTGTTCGGCAAACTGCTGGCCGGCAGCCTGACCATGACGTTTTTTGTGTATGTTTTCGTCAACATCGGTATGGTCAGCGGTCTGCTGCCGGTGGTGGGGGTGCCGTTGCCATTCATTAGCTATGGCGGAACTTCGCTGGTGACACTGCTGTCAGCGTTTGGGGTTTTGATGTCGATCCATACCCACCGCAAGTGGATCGCACAGGTTTGAGCAAGGTGAACAATTCAATGCAAGTATTGCGCGGTTGGGCGGCTCGGTGTGCGCCCTGGATAGGCCTGGTCGGCTGTCTGGGGGCCGGAACGGGGGCGCTGGCCGGTGACTACGAAGGTTCGCCGCAAGTGGCCCAGTTCGTCGCGGAAATGACCCGCGACTACGGCTTTGCCGGTGAGCAACTGATGGAGGTGTTCCGTCAGGTCGAGCGCAAGCAGAGCATTCTCGACGCGATTTCCCGCCCGGCGGAACGGGTCAAACCGTGGAAGGAATACCGGCCGATCTTTATCACCGAGGCGCGGGTGGCCCGCGGCGTCGATTTCTGGCGCCAGCATGAAGCGGCCCTGGCCCGTGCCGAGCAGGAATACGGCGTGCCGGCCCAGGTGATTGTCTCGATCATCGGCGTGGAAACCTTTTTTGGCCGTAACACCGGCAATTACCGGGTAATCGACGCCTTGTCGACCCTGGGTTTCGACTATCCGCCGCGGGCCGATTTTTTCCGCAAGGAGTTGCGTGAGTTCCTCCTGCTGGCCCGTGAAGAGCAGCTCGACCCGCTGAGCCTCAAGGGCTCCTACGCCGGAGCCATGGGCTTGCCGCAGTTCATGCCGAGCAGTTTTCGCGCCTATGCGGTGGATTTCGACGGCACCGGCCATATCAATATCTGGACCAACGCCGACGACGCCATCGGCAGCGTGGCCAGCTATTTCAAGCGCCACGGCTGGGTCGCCGGGGAACCGGTGGTCAGCCGCGCGGATGTGCGCGGCGACCAGGTCGACCAGGGCCTGAGCCCGGGTCTCGAGCCGGTCAAGACCGTTGGGGAGTTGCGGGCGCTGGGCTGGTCGAGTCATGATGCGTTGCGCGATGATATGCCAGTGACGGCGTTTCGCCTGGACGGCGACAATGGCCCGGAATATTGGATGGGCCTGAAGAATTTTTATGCGATCACGCGCTATAACCGCAGCGTAATGTACGCCATGGCCGTGCATCAGCTGTCTGACCTGTTGGTCCAAGCACGGGGCGTCAAGTAATGCAGGCTTTGCCGATTCCAAAACCACTGAAGCTGTTGGCTTACACCGCGTTGGCGGTGCTGGTGGTCAGTTGTTCGACCAGCCGCTCGCCCTATCAGTCGTCGTCCTCCTCCAATACCATCCGCGCCAAGCCGGGCCTGGACATCAACCGTGCCCATAAAGACGGCGCGCCGTGGTGGGACGTCGATGTGTCGCGGATCCCGGATGCCACGCCGACCTTGCACACCGGGCCGTACAAGGCCAACCCCTACACGGTGCTGGGCAAGACCTATTTCCCGCTGACCGACTCCAAGCGCTACGTGGCCCAGGGCACGGCGTCCTGGTACGGCACCAAGTTCCATGGTCAGAACACCGCCAATGGCGAGGTCTATGACCTGTACGGCATGAGTGCCGCGCACAAGACCCTGCCGTTGCCCAGCTATGTGCGGGTGACCAACCTGGACAACAACCGCAGCGTGATCCTGCGGGTCAACGACCGCGGGCCGTTCTATTCGGATCGGATCATCGACCTGTCCTACGCCGCCGCGAAAAAGCTCGGTTATGCCGAGATCGGCACGGCGCGGGTCAAGGTCGAGGGCATCGACCCGCAGGAATGGTGGGCCCAGAAGGGGCGGCCGGCGCCGCTGATGCTCAACGAACCGCAAGTGGCGCAGTCCCAGGCTCCAGCCCTGACCGCGTCCACCGGGACGATCGAGCAGTGGACGCCGCCACCGCAGCAACACGCCACCGACGTTGTGCCCGTACAGGCTGACGCAAAAAAAAACGGTTCTGCACCAGCCTCTGGCCAGTATCTCCAGGTGGGCGCCTTCGCCAACCCGGACGCTGCCGAACTGTTGAGGTCGAAGCTAAGCTCGATGGTGAAAGCGCCGGTCTTCGTCAGCTCGATCGTGCGCAACCAGCAGACCCTGCATCGGGTACGGATGGGGCCGATCGGCACGCCGGGTGAGGTCCAGCAAGTGCAGAACAGCGTACGTCTGGCCAATCTCGGTTCGCCAAGTCTGGTGACGTCGGAGTAACACAGGCACAATTGTGGATTAGGCTGCTTTTCAGGGGCCGGGTCCTGGGTTGTTGGTTCGTTTGATAATAAAAGCCTGGAAAGGGTGGTGGAGCGAGCAACCTGACACGGGGCAGTTGGAAAACTGCCGGATTTATTTTTGCCCGCGAGGGCAAGTTTCCATTAGCGATTTCGAGAGACGGATGAACATCACCACCTTTGCCAAACGTTTGTGCCTGCTTGTACCCCTGATCGTTGCGCCTGCCGCCTGGGCCGCCGATGACATGGCCCTGCCGGCTTCGCCGCAACTGGCCGCCAAAGCCTATGTACTCATGGATGCCGCCAGCGGCAACGTGCTGGTCGAGAACAATGGCGACCAGCGCCTGCCCCCGGCCAGCCTGACCAAACTGATGAGCGCCTACATCGCGACCAAGGAAATCCGTCGCGGGCAGATCGGCGAGAACGATATGGTGACCGTCAGCGAAAACGCCTGGCGCACCGGCGGCTCGCGGATGTTCATCAAGGTCGGTTCCCAGGTGACCGTCAGCGACTTGCTGCACGGCATCATCATCCAGTCCGGCAACGACGCCACGGTGGCGCTGTCCGAGCACATCGCCGGCAGCGAAGACGCGTTCGCCGACATGATGAACAAGACGGCTGGCGAACTGGGCATGACCAACAGCCACTTCATGAACCCGACCGGCTTGCCGAACCCGGATCACTACTCCTCGCCTCACGACATGGCGGTCCTGGCTCGGGCGATCATTCGTCTCGACCCGGTGCACTACGCGATCTACTCGCAGAAAGAGTTCTTCTGGAACGGCATCAAGCAGCCTAACCGCAACCTGCTGCTGTGGCGTGACAAAACGGTCGACGGCCTGAAAACCGGCCACACTGAAGAGGCCGGCTACTGCATGGTGGCCTCGGCGGTACGTGACGGCCAGCGCCTGATCGCCGTGGTGTTCGGTACCAACAGCGAATCGGCACGTGCTTCTGAAACCCAGAAGCTGCTGACCTACGGTTTCCGTTTCTTCGAAACCCAGACCTTCTACCAGAAGGGCACCGAACTGGCCCAGGCACCGGTCTGGAAAGGCACCACCCACCAGGTCAAGGCCGGCCTGGCCGAAGACCTGACCATGACCATGCCTAAAGGCCAGCTGAAGAAGCTCGCCGCCAGCATGACCATGAACCCGAAACTGGTCGCACCGATTGCCAAGGGTGACGTGATCGGTAAAGTCGAAGTCAAACTGGACGACAAAGTGGTACACAGCGCCGATCTGATCGCGCTGGACGCGGTCGAGGAAGGTGGTATCTTCCGTCGCCTGTGGGACAGCATCCGTATGTTCTTCTACGGCATGTTCAACTGAGGTCGACCGCTAACAGAAAGTGTCGATTTGCGTACCTCGCGCCTGACCCGGGCGTGAGGTATGTCCGTTGCCTGGGCTTACGAGGCCGTTATTGTCATGACAGACACTGAAGTAAAAGCACCGAAAATCGAATTCCCCGTTACCGACTACCCGGTCAAGGTCATCAGCGACACGGGTGTGGGCAACAAGGACAAGATCCTCGAGATCGTCAAGAAACACGCCACGATCAACGATAACCGGGTGGACGAGCGCCAGAGCACCAATGGCAAGTACACCACGATCCAGCTGCATATCGTGGCCACCGGCCAGGACCAGCTGTACGACATCAACAGCGAGCTGCGAGCTACCGGCTTCGTGCACATGGTGCTGTGATGGGCGGTGTGCTGGGCTTTCGCGAGCTCGGCCAGACCCCTTACGAGCCGGTCTGGCATGCCATGCAGCGTTTTACCGATGGGCGCAAGAGCGCGGACGCACCGGACGAAATCTGGCTGGTGCAGCATCCGTCGGTGTTCACCCAGGGCCAGGCCGGCAAGGCCGAGCATGTGCTGCTGCCGGGAGATATTCCGGTGGTCAAGGTCGATCGCGGCGGCCAGGTGACTTATCATGGCCCCGGCCAACTGGTGGCCTATCTGTTGCTGGATGTTCGCCGCCTGGGTTTTGGCGTGCGCGAACTGGTCAGCCGGATGGAGCGTTGCCTGATTGATTTGCTGGCCGAGTATGGCGTGAGCGCCGAGGCCAAGGCCGACGCCCCCGGCGTGTATGTCGACGGGGCGAAGATCGCCTCCCTGGGCCTGCGGATTCGCAACGGCTGTTCGTTCCATGGCCTGGCGCTGAATGTCGACATGGACCTTGGGCCGTTTCGACGGATTAACCCCTGCGGTTATGCGGGGCTGGCGATGACCCAGCTGCGCGACCACACAGGACCGATTGAATTTGCCGAGGTAAGTGCCCGGCTGCGCGCGCAGCTCGTCAAACACCTCGACTATGCTGAGCAGACGACCCTCACGGGCGGAATCGATTGATATGACTACTGCGCAAGACGCTGTGCAAACCCTGATCCCGGCGCTGGACGTTTCCGAGCGCCCGGCCCGTGCGAAAGTCGAAACCGGCGTCAAGCTGCGTGGCGCCGAGAAAGTCGCACGTATCCCGGTAAAGATCATTCCGACCACCGAACTGCCGAAGAAACCCGACTGGATTCGCGTGCGCATCCCGGTTTCGCCGGAAGTCGACCGTATCAAGCAATTGCTGCGCAAGCACAAGCTGCACAGCGTCTGCGAAGAGGCTTCCTGCCCGAACCTGGGCGAGTGCTTCAGCGGCGGTACCGCGACCTTCATGATCATGGGTGATATCTGCACCCGTCGTTGCCCGTTCTGCGACGTCGGCCACGGCCGGCCGAAGCCCCTGGACATCAACGAGCCGCAAAGCCTGGCCATCGCCATTGCCGACCTGCGCCTGAAGTACGTGGTGATCACTTCCGTGGACCGCGACGACCTGCGTGACGGCGGTGCCCAGCACTTCGCCGACTGCATCCGCGAGATCCGCAAGCTGTCGCCGAACGTGCAGCTCGAGACCCTGGTCCCCGACTACCGTGGGCGCATGGACATCGCGCTGGAAATCACCGCCGCCGAGCCGCCGGATGTGTTCAACCACAACCTTGAAACCGTGCCACGCCTGTACAAGGCCGCGCGTCCGGGTTCCGACTACCAGTGGTCGCTGACCCTGCTGCAACGCTTCAAGCAGATGATGCCGCACATTCCGACCAAGTCCGGCTTGATGCTGGGCCTGGGCGAAACCGACGAGGAAGTTATCGAAGTCATGCAGCGCATGCGCGAGCACGACATCGACATGCTGACCCTCGGCCAGTACCTGCAGCCGTCCCGCAGTCACTTGCCGGTGCAGCGTTTCGTGCACCCGGACGTCTTCGCCTGGTTCGCCGAGGAAGGCTACAAGATGGGCTTCAAGAACGTGGCTTCCGGGCCGTTGGTGCGTTCGTCCTATCATGCCGACGAGCAGGCCAAGCTGGTCAAGGCTGAACTGCTGGGAGCGTAACCCTTGAACCGTCGTCGACCCGTGCAGGCTTCCTATCAGGTCCAGAGCGCGGTGCCGGCGCTACGGCAGGGCGGGGTGATCGGTTTGATCGCCCCGGCCGGTCCTGCTGCCCTTGACGTGCTCAAGGCGCAGGCGTGGGTGCAGGCCCGTGGCTACGAGCTGCGGATCTTTCCGGGTGTCTCGCAACGGGACGGTTACCTGGCCGGCAGTGATGAAGTCCGCCTGCGCGACTTGCACGACGCCTTTGCCGATCCTGAAATCGATGTGATTCTCTGCCTGCGCGGGGGGTATGGTTGTCCGCGTCTGTTGGACGACATTGATTTCGAATTGCTCAAAAAACATCCAAAAGCCTTGGTCGGTTACAGCGATATCACTGCGCTGCACCTGGCGATTGCCCGTTATGCGGGGTTTATGACCTTTCATGGACCGTTGTTCAATGCCGATCTGCTCGGGGACAAGCTGCCGCCGACCGAGTCCTCGTTGTTCAACCTGCTGACCGGGCAGGTGCGCGCGGGTAGCGTGTTCGAGCATCCCGCGGCGTTTCCACTGATCACCGTGGTTCCGGGCGCCGCCTCGGGGCGCTTGCAAGGCGGCAACCTGTCGTTGATCTGCTCCACGCTGGGCACGCCCTATGAAATCGACACCAATGGCTTGATCCTGCTGATCGAGGACGTCAATGAGCCGCTGTACCGGGTTGACCGGCTGCTCACGCATCTGCGCCTGGCGGGCAAGCTGGAGGGCCTGAACGGCGTGTTGGTGGGGGATTTTGCCGGGGTCGACTCGGATGCGCTGGCGCGCTTGCTCAAGCAGGAACTGGGGCCCTTGGGCATTCCGGTGCTGGCGGGTTGGCGCAGCGGGCATTGCGACCCGAACCTGACGTTGCCGCTGGGGGCGCAGGTGAGGTTGGATGCCGATGCGCGGCAGCTGGTGTTGGAGCAGGATGTGGTGCGCGCCGAATAACCTGGTTTTATCCACAATCTCACGGCTGATCAGATTCCTTGTAGGAGCCGGCAAGCCAGCTCCTACAGGGGGCAGTGCGCTTCTACCGGCTACGCAAGCTCTCCAGCAGCTTGTGATTCGGATAGCCATCCGCCGGCCAGCCCAACACTTGCTGGGCCCCACGAATCGCCTTGCGGGTATTCGCCCCGATAATCCCATCGGGATTGCCGGCGTCATAACCCTTGGTGCTGAGCAGGGTCTGCAACTCGATCCGCTCGGAACGGCTCAACGGCAGGTCCTCCTTCGGCCAGTCGCCACGAATCAGACCCGCACCACCGAAGCGTTGGGACAACAAGCCCACCGCCAGCCCATAGGACGACGAATTGTTGTACTTGAGGATGGCGCGGAAGTTATCCAGCACCAGGAACGCCGGGCCGCGATAACCGGCCGGCAGCAGCAGGGCCGCTGACAGTGACGCCGAGCCATTTGGCAATACGGCGCCGGCTGGCAAGCGAATGCCCATTTGCAGCCACTCGTTCACCGTCTTGCGGATCGTGCCATCGGCCTGGGCGTAGTCGAAGGCCTGTGGCAGCACCACTTCCAGTCCCCACGGCTGCCCACGCTGCCAGCCGGAGCTTTGCAGGTAGTTGGCGGTGGAGGCGAGCGCATCGGCCGAGTCGTTCCAGATATCGCGTCGGCCGTCGCCGTCGAAGTCCACCGCATAGCTGTTGTAGGTGGTGGGGATGAACTGGGTCTGGCCCATGGCTCCGGCCCAGGAACCGAGCATCTGCTCAGGCTGGATATCGCCATGCTGGATAATCTGCAGCGCCGCCAGCAACTGGGCCTGGGCGAATCCCGGGCGACGGCCTTCATAGGCCAGGGTCGCCAGCGAACGGATCACCGACTTGTCGCCCTGGAACTGGCCGAAATTGCTTTCCATGCCCCATACCGCCACCAGGGCCTCACGGTCGACGCCATAACGTTGTTCGATGCTCGCCAGCAGCGCGCTGTTCTGTACCAGCAGGGCCTGGCCCTTGCGCACACGCACGGGAGACAGGGCGCCGTCGAGGTATTCCCAGACCGGACGGGTGAATTCCGGCTGGCTGCGGTCGGCCTTGATCACGCTCATGTCCGGGGTGACACCGGCAAAGGCGGCGTCGAAGATGGCGGGCGTGATGCCGGCTCTCAGGGCTTCGATACGGAAGGCGGACATCCATTCATCGAAGCTTTGCGCAGGCTGGATCGTCAGGTCGTCATTGACCTGTGGTTGAGTGGTGACCGGGGCTGCGGGGAGGGTTTGCAGCGGCTCGGCGTCGGCGGCGGTCGGCTTTTCCGCGCAGGCAACTAACAGGATGAAGCTGGTGGCGGCGAACAGTCGACGTAGGGGACGACGAAGGGTAAGGCAAAAGGGCATGCGCGGGTCCGGATAATGCGAATCAGGTGCTGACCTTACCATGCTTGAGGGGGTGGAGTCGTGATGGCGCTCTATGCTTTCAGGCCGCCAGAAAGTAAGAAGCCTCCCAGCTTTTAGACTGGAAGGCTTCGCGGCGGTAGCTGCCTTTGCCCTTCGCCGGTTGTTCCTGACGGCTGCGGAACAGTGGCTGGGCGATGATGGATTTGGCTTTATTGGGACGCTGCCGGGACGGCTTGCTCATGGACGTGCACTCTTGAGGTGTGTTGAAGAGTGCGAATCATCGGGCAGATGTGGCTGTCTGTCCAGTGGGGGCATTTGGCTATGCTGGCGGTTATTCCGCTGGCAATGCCAGGCGTTGTCCACACATCAACAGGCTCAGCCGAGTCAGGCTGCTCCATGGGGAGCCCGCCGCCTGGCCCTTGATCTGCGCGTCGATGCGTTGCGCGTCCAGCAACAGCTGGCTCCAGCGTTGCGCCGAGTGCCGTTGCAGGGCCTTGCTCATCAGCGGCTTGCGTTTGTCCCAGACCGGAGGGCGGGCCTGGCTGAAGGCCTTGTCCAGCGGTGTGCCCTGGCTGTATTGCAGCGACAGGTTGGCCAGCAGCCGCAGTTCCCGGGCCAGGGCCCAGAGAATCACCGGTGGCTCGACCCCTTCGCCACGCAACCCTTCGAGCATCCGCAAGGCATGGGCCGCTTCGCCGTTAAGCACCGCATCCACCAGGCCAAACACATCGAAACGAGCACTGTCGGCCACAGCCGCCTGCACCGTTTCCACAGTGATCTGTCCACCCTCGGCCATCAGCTTGAGCTTTTCGATTTCCTGGGCAGCGGCCAGCAGGTTGCCTTCGACCCGCGCGGCAATCAGTTCCACCGCGTCCTGCTGGGCCGAAAGGCCGGCCTGGGACAGGCGCTGGCGAATCCACTGCGGCAGCTGCGCGGCGTCCACCGGCCAGATCTGAATGAACTGAGTGTCCTGGCCTTCGACCAGGGCCTTGCCCCACTTGGTCTTCTGCGCGCTACCATCGAGCTTGGGCAGGCTGATCAGCAGCAGGGTGTCTTCGGCCGGACGCGAGCAGTATTCGATCAGTGCCGCGGCGCCCTTGTCCCCGGGCTTGCCCGAAGGCAGGCGCAGTTCCAGCAGGCGTTTTTCGGCGAACAGCGACATGCTGGCACCGGCTTGCAGCAGCGTGCCCCAGTCGAAGTTGGCGTCGGCGCTGAACACCTGGCGTTCGTCGAAACCCTGTTGGCGAGCGGCACTACGAATGGCGTCGGCGGCTTCCTGGCACAGCAGCGGATCGTCGCCGCTGATGACGTAGACCGGCGCAAGGCTGCCTTGCAGGTGTTTGGCGAGTTGGGCAGGGGCGAGTTTCATAGGCGGGCAACGGCGGGGCGCCCAGGGCGCCCCGACAGGCTTATTGCTTAGGCAGTTGCAGCGGCGATTGCTGCGGCTGCGACGCTTCGTACTTGCGCGCGGCTTCCAGGGCGTCGGCATCGGCCTTGGCCTTGTTGTCGGCGGTCTGTTGCAGGGCGTCCAGTTGCTCCGGTGTCAGCAGTTGCAGGCGCAGGACCATCTGTTGAATCAGGTCACGACGCATTTCCTTGCGCAGCTGACCCGCCTCGGCGTCGCCGGCAGTGATGTTGTTGCCGTCGTGCACGTAGTACTTCTGTATTTGCAGCTTGCCGGTCAGCAGTTGCAGGTCGTGGTCGCCACGGATTTCATAGTACAGCGCGGTATTGAGCTCGTACTCGGCGTTGCGGCCGGAGCCCGAGTAGGTCGCGTCACGCTGGGTTTCCTGCTCGTCGGTCAGGACCAGCTTGTAAGGCGCGCCGCTGTAGACCTTGACGCCGCTGTGCTCGAGGACCTGGGTCAACTGCTTGACCGTGTCGCCATAGGCGTTACGGGCACTGACCGACAGTTCCTTGATGGTCAGTTGGTTGGTGCCGGTGCCGCGCAGCTGGAAGCCGCAGGCGCTCAGCAGCACGGCGAGGCCCATTACCAGCAAATTGCGTTTGATCATCTTGTTGCTCCCCTTGAAACCCTGTGGGTCGACGGTGCGACCGCGGAAGTCTTGCAAGGCGCCCGCAACAGCAGGCGCCCGATCCTGTTCAGCTGGCGACAATATTGACCAGTTTGCCGGGCACGACGATCACTTTACGAATCGTCAGTCCATCGGTGAAGCGCAGTACGTTTTCGTTGATCCGCGCCGCCGCTTCGATTTCTTCACGGCTGGCGCTGGCCGGCATGTCGATCTGGCCACGCAGCTTGCCGTTGACCTGGATCACCAGTTGCAGGCTGTCCTGGACCAGCGCGCTGTCATCCAGCACCGGCCAGCCGGCATCGATGATGGCGCCATCGTGCCCCAGGCGGTTCCACAGCTCGTGGCTGATGTGCGGGGTGATCGGGGCCAGCAACAGGGCCACGGTTTCCAGACCTTCCTGGACCAGGGCTCGCTCCTGCGCGGTGCCTTGCGGGGCTTTTTCCAGCACGTTCATCAGCGTCATCACCTGGGCGATGGCGGTGTTGAATTTGTGGTGCTGGCCGACATCCTGGCTGGCTTGCTTGATCGCCAGGTGGATCGAGCGACGAATGACTTTCTGCTCATCGCTCAGTGTTGCCAGCTCCAGCTTGCCCGGCAGGCCCTGGGTCACATGGGCCTGAGCCAGGCGCCAGACGCGCTTGAGGAAGCGGTGCGAGCCTTCGACGCCTGAGTCGGACCATTCCAGGCTCATGTCGGGCGGCGAGGCGAACATCATGAACAGGCGGCAGGTGTCGGCGCCATACTGCTCGATCATCGACTGTGGATCGACGCCGTTGTTTTTCGACTTGGCCATCTTCTCGGTGCCGCCGATTTCCACCGGCAGGCCATCGCTGATCAGCTTGGCGCCAATGATCTTGGCCTTGCTGTCGCGCTCGAGTTCGACGTCCGCCGGGTTGAACCAGGTGTAGCCGCCGTTGGCTTCGCGACGGTAGTAGGTCTCGGCGACCACCATGCCCTGGGTCAACAGGTTCTTGAACGGCTCGTTGGAACTGACCAGCCCTTCGTCGCGCATCAACTTGTGGAAGAAGCGCGCGTAGAGCAGGTGCAGGATCGCGTGTTCGATACCGCCGATGTACTGATCCACCGGCAGCCAGTGGTCGGCGGCTTTCGGGTCGACCAGGCCACCCTCGTAGTGCGGCGAGGCGTAGCGGGCGTAGTACCAGGACGACTCGACGAAAGTGTCCATGGTGTCGGTTTCACGCTTGGCCGGTGCGCCGCATTTCGGGCAGCTGCACTCGTAGAACTCGGGCATGCGCGCCAGTGGCGAACCGGCGCCGTCCGGCACCACGTCTTCCGGCAGTACGACCGGCAGCTGGTCTTCCGGGACCGGCACGTCACCGCAGGTGTCGCAGTGGATGATCGGGATCGGGCAGCCCCAGTAGCGCTGGCGGCTGATGCCCCAGTCGCGCAGGCGGAACTGGGTGCGCGAGGTGCCGAGGTTTTTCTTGATCAGCGCGACTTCCATGGCGTCGAAGGCGCCGGCGAAGTCCAGACCGTCGAACTCGCCGGAATTGATCAGGCTACCATGTTCGGCGTAGGCGTCCTGCCACGGTGCCGGGGTGGTATCTCCCGAGCTGGTGCGCACCACCGACTTGATCGGCAGGTTGTACTTGTGGGCAAACTCGAAATCACGCTCGTCGTGGGCCGGTACGGCCATGACGGCACCGTCGCCGTAGTGCATCAGCACGTAGTTGGCAACCCACACCGGCAGTTGCTCGCCGGTCAGCGGGTGCTCGACGAACAGGCCGGTCGGCAGGCCTTTCTTTTCCTGGGTGGCGACGTCGGCTTCGGCGACGCTGCCGCCCTTGCATTCGGCGATGAACGCCTGCAGCTCGGGGTTGTTGCGCGCGGCCAGGCTCGCCAGCGGATGCTCGGCGGCCACGGCGACGTAGGTCGCGCCCATCAGGGTGTCCGGACGGGTGGTGAAGACTTTCAGGCTGCCGGCTTCGCCGATGGAGTCGACGTGGTACGGGAACTGGACTTCCATGCCACGGGACTTGCCGATCCAGTTGCGCTGCATGGTCTTGACCTGTTCAGGCCAGCCCGGCAGTTCGTCGAGGCCTTCCAGCAGCTCATCGGCGTAGGCGGTGATCTTGAAGTAGTACATCGGGATTTCGCGCTTTTCGATCAGCGCGCCGGAACGCCAGCCGCGGCCGTCGATCACTTGCTCGTTGGCCAGTACGGTCTGGTCCACCGGGTCCCAGTTGACGGTACCGTTCTTGCGGTAGATCACGCCTTTTTCGAACAAGCGGGTGAACAGCCATTGTTCCCAACGGTAGTAATCCGGCTTGCAGGTGGTCACTTCGCGGGACCAGTCCACCGCCAGGCCCAGGCTGCGCAGCTGGGTCTTCATGTAGGCGATGTTTTCGTAGGTCCACTTGGCCGGTGCGACATTGTTCTTCATCGCGGCGTTTTCCGCCGGCATGCCGAAGGCGTCCCAACCCATGGGTTGCAGGACGTTCTTGCCTTGCATGCGCTGATAACGCGCGATCACGTCACCAATGGTGTAGTTGCGCACGTGCCCCATGTGTAGCTTGCCGCTGGGGTAAGGGAACATCGACAGGCAGTAGTACGTCTCCTTGCCTGGCTGTTCACTGACTTCAAAGGACTTTTGCGCATCCCAGAACGATTGGGCGGCGTTTTCGATTTCACGGGGCTGATAGTGTTCGTGCATGGCTACTTGTACTGGAAAGGGTGGCCTAATCCTCTTCAACGCATCCGTCAGGCGGTGCTGGAAGTGGAGTTACAGGAAGCGCCGTAGCATACATGACGCCGCTCTATCGAGGGAAACCCTGATTGCACCGCCCAAGCCGTTGGTCGCGGCGGTCGGCTGGTTTGCCGGACACCGCTAAGCTTGGAAGAGGGGGAGTGATTCTTATCTTCAATGAGGTGAGCGGATGGTGGAGTCGCAGCGATATGTCATGAAACCCGAGTTGTACGAACGTTTGATCGTCCGTCTGGGGCATGCCCTGGACGCAGCCAGTACGGCGGCGCGCTTGCGTGATGAGCGGCCCGCCGAGTTGGAGTTGCGTGGCTTGAGCCATGCCGAGTTTGAATTGATCAGGGCCTATCTGGATCTCAGTGGGCAGGATGTGCCTGTGCCGTTTTCCGTTTTGGAGTACAAGGTGCCACCCCGTTCGGCCGAGATCATCTGGTTGAAAGACAAAATGCCCAATCCCGGTTCGGCGAAGTTCAAGTCCGCGGGGGTCAAGTAAGGTTCGCCCGGCGGCGTGCTGTTGTCTGTCGCTAACCTGGCTTCGGTTTGAAGTCAGTGTTCCAGAGGTTGTTGATTGACCCCGATGCACTTAGGCTTCGGGCATCTTCTGGAGGTGCCCGATGCCTGTTCGTTACATCCTTAAACAATTGTTCATGCCTCCCGGCCTTCTGTTGCTGTTGCTGTTGTGCGCCTGGTGGTTTCGACGCACTCGGCCGCGCCTGGCGGGTGTGTGTTTTGCACTTGGCCTGGGCGGGTTCTGGTTGATGAGCCTGCCGGTGGTGGTGGAGTGGGGCGCGCGGGCACTGGAGACGGTGCCGCCGCTTGAGCGCAGTGAGTGGGCGGGGCTGGCGCAGCGGGCCGATGCCATTGTGGTGTTGGGGTCGGGGCGTGAGCGCGGTGATCCGGCGTGGGGCGACGATCAGCCGACCGGCATCGGTCTGGAGCGCCAGCGTTATGCAGCGCGGTTGGCGAAGGCTTCGGGGTTGCCGGTGCTGACCAGTGGTGGTCTGCACTACGGTACGCCGCCGAGTGAGGCGGCGTTGATGGCGGCGTCGATGCAGAGTGATTTCGACGTGGCGGTGCGTTGGCAAGAAGGGCGCAGCACCACGACCTGGGAAAATGCCCAGTTCAGTTATGAGCTGCTGGCACCGCTGGGGATCAAGCGCGTGGTGGTGGTGACCCATGCCGCGCATATGTCGCGGGCGATGTGGAGCTTTGAAAAGGCCGGCTTTACCGTGGTGCCGGCGCCGGTGGGCTTTTTCGGGCAGGACAATGCGAGGCCGGCAGGAGGCTGGATGCCGGAGTTCAAGGCGATCTGGCGCAGTGGGCAGTTGATCAATGAAGCGGTGGGGCAGGTGGGATACAGACTGTTCTACCGTTAGATCGCAGTATTGAAGAAAACACCGAACCTTGTAGGAGCAGGGCTTGCCCGCGAAGCTTTCAGCGGTCTTGAGGCCGCCTTCGCGGGCAAGCCCTGCTCCTACAAGGTTATGCGGTGTTTGGTCGGGTTCAGACCGTCTTGGCAATGCGGTTGGCCAGCAAGGCCCAGCCGAACAGCAAGCCACACAGGATGATCAGCGGCCACGAACGCCACTGCAGGTAAGGCGTCAGCTCGTGCATCGGCACCACTTCGCCGTACAGGATGCCCTGTTCGAACTGCGGGATGCGCGTGGTGATCTCGCCAAATGGGTTGATCAAGCCGGTGACACCGTTGTTGGTCGCCCGAATCATCCAGCGTCCGGCTTCCAGGGCACGCATCTGGGCCATTTGCAGATGCTGCAAGGGGCCGATCGAGGTGCCGAACCAGGTGTCGTTGCTGATGGTCAACAGCAGGTCGCTGCGCGCCGACAGGCTGGCGGCGAACTCCGGGTAGACCACTTCGTAGCAGATGAACGGGGCGACCTGGTAACCCTTGGCCTGCAACAGCGGCTGGTCAGCCGGGCCACGGGCGAAGTCGGACATCGGCAGGTTGAAGAAGTCGATCAACCCACGCAGCAGCTCCTGCAGCGGCACATATTCACCAAACGGCACCAGCTTCTGCTTCAGATAGGTGCCATCACCTTCGCCGGTCACGGTGATGCCGTTGTAGTAGCGCTTCTCGTTGTCCACCACCTGGCGGATCGGTACGCCGGTGATCAGCGCCGAATGCCGGTCCGCGGCAAAGCGGCCCATCATCGCCAGGTAACCCTCGGCCGACTCCTTCAGTATCGGCACGGCGGTTTCCGGCCAGACCAGCAGGTCCACGCGCTTGGAACGAAAGCTCAGGTCGCGGTATAGCGCCAACTGGGCATCGACCTGTGCAGGATCCCACTTCATGCTTTGCTCGATATTGCCCTGCACCGCCGCCACCGTCAGCGGTTCGCCCGCCGGGCTGGTCCAGGCGTGATGCTTGAGCGCGATCCCCGCCACCCAGGGACCGAGCAGCAGCACCACACCCACGGCGATAAAGCCCATGCGTCCGGCCTGGAGCAGTCGGCGGGCGTTGTACAGCAGCGCCGCGGTCAGGGCCAGGGCAAAGGAGATCAACCAGATGCCACCCAGCGGCGCGAGCCCCGCCAGCGGGCCGTCGAGCTGGCTGTAGCCGGAATAAAGCCAGGGGAAACCGGTCAGGAACCAGCCGCGAAAGGCTTCCTGGCCCACCCACAAGGCGGCGAAGGCCAGGGCATCGGCCAGCGGCGCTTCGTTGCGGCGTATCCAGCGTGCCCAGAGCCAGGCGGGCAGGGCAAAGAACCAGGCAATGGCCGCGGTGAATGCGAGCATCAGGAAACCCGCCAGCAACATCGAAGCATCGCCGTAGGTATGGATACTCACGTAGATCCAGCTGGTACCGGCGCCGAACAGGCCGAACCCGAAGCACCAGCCGCGCCCCAGTGCCTGGCGCGGCGACAGCTCGCGCAGGCCGGCGTAGAACACACCCACCGCCAGCAACGCCAAGGGCCAGATATCGTACGGCGCCAGGGCCAGGGTGGTCAGTGCGCCGGCCACCACGGCCAGCAGATTACCGGGCCAGCCGGGGCGGGTTAAGCGCAGCATGTGAATCCTTAGCGGCTAATGGGGGTCAGGCGGATCAGGTGGATGCGACGGCTGTCGGCATTCAGGATGCGGAAACGATACGCGCCGATTTCGGTGATTTCATTACGCTTGGGCAGGTGCCCGAACGCACTCATCACCAGGCCGCCAACGGTGTCGAACTCATCATCGGAGAATTCGCTGTCGAAGAACTCGTTGAAGTTCTCGATCGGCGTCAGCGCCTTGATCAGGAAGTCGCCACTGGGCAGGGGCTTGATGTAGCTGTCTTCCTCGACATCGTGCTCGTCCTCGATATCGCCGACGATCTGTTCCAGCACGTCCTCGATGGTCACCAGGCCCGCCACGCCGCCGTACTCGTCGATGACGATGGCCATGTGATTATGGTTGGCGCGGAACTCGCGCAACAGCACGTTCAGGCGCTTGGACTCGGGGACGAAGGTCGCCGGGCGCAGCAGGTCCCTGATGTTGAAGGCGTCGCCGTTTTCCTGCAGCACCAGCGGCAACAGGTCCTTGGCCAGCAACACACCCATGACATCGTCATGGCTTTCGCCGATCACCGGGTAGCGTGAGTGCGCGGCGTTGATGACCGACGGGAGGAATTCGCGGGGTGTCTGGGTCGCCTTGATGCTGATCATCTGCGAGCGCGGGACCATGATGTCCCGGACCTGCAGGTCTGCGACCTGGATGGCGCCTTCGACGATGGCCAGCGCTTCGCTGTCCAGCAATTTGTTCTGGTGGGCTTCGCGCAGGAGCTCCAGCAGCTCCTGGCGGTTTTTCGGCTCATGGGCAAAAGCCTGGGTCAGTTTACCCAGCCAGGACTTCTGCCCGTTGCTCGATCGATCTTCGCTCATAGCGATTTACTCGTATCCCTTGGTGGTGGAGTGATCAGTGTTCATCATCGATATAGGGGTCGGGATGACCCAATTCGGCAAGCAACGTTCGTTCCAGTGCTTCCATTTCCTCGGCTTCCTCGTCATCTATGTGGTCGTAGCCCAATAGATGCAGGCAGCCGTGAATGACCAGATGGGCCCAATGGGCCTCCAGTGCCTTGCCTTGTTCGCCGGCTTCACGCGCGACCACCGGAATGCAGATCACCAGATCGCCCAGCAGCGGGATATCCAGCAATTCGTCCGGTACGTCGGCGGGAAAGGACAGCACGTTGGTCGCGTAGTCCTTGTGCCGCCAGGTGTGGTTGAGCTCGCGGCCTTCGGCTTCATCCACCAGGCGGATGGTCAGCTCGGAGTCGGCCGTGCGCTGGCGCAGGGCCAGTTCGCACCAGCGGCGAAACTCGGCGTCGGTCGGAGCGGGGGCGTCAGAGGCCCGTTGCAGATCAAGCTCAAGCATCGCGGCGGGCACCCTGGGTGTCTGCTTCGGCACTGTTTTCAAAGCGCTCGTAGGCTTCGACAATCCGCTGCACCAACGGGTGGCGGACCACGTCCTTGGGCATGAAATGGGTGAAGCTGATGCCCGGTACGTCCTTGAGGACCTTGATCACGTGGGCCAGCCCGGATTTCGTGCCCTTGGGCAGGTCGACCTGGGTGATGTCGCCGGTGATCACCGCCGTGGAGCCGAAGCCGATACGGGTCAGGAACATTTTCATCTGTTCGACGGTGGTGTTCTGGCTTTCGTCGAGGATGATAAAGCTGTTGTTCAGGGTCCGGCCACGCATGTAGGCCAGCGGCGCGACCTCGATGACCTGGCGTTCGATCAGCTTGGCCACGTATTCGAAGCCGAGCATTTCATACAGGGCGTCGTAGAGCGGGCGCAGGTACGGGTCGATCTTCTGGGCCAGGTCGCCGGGCAGGAAGCCGAGTTTTTCACCGGCTTCGACCGCCGGGCGCACCAGCAGGATGCGGCGTATCTGCTCGCGCTCCAGGGCATCCACGGCGCAGGCCACGGCCAGGTAGGTCTTGCCGGTACCGGCCGGGCCTATGCCGAAGTTGATGTCGTTGCCGAGGATTTCCTTCACGTAGAGCTGCTGATTCAGGCCGCGGGGGCGAATCATGCCTTTCTTGGTGCGCAGGGCCACGCTGGCTTCGGCCACCGGGTTGTTGCGCAGGTCTTCGTCGCCCGATTCCTGCAGGAACAGGTGGACCATGTCCGGCGACAGCTCGGTACCCTTGGTTTCCCGGTACAGGCGGCGCAGCAGGTTTTCCGCGGAGGAGGTGAGCTTGGGTTCGCCGATCAGTTCGAACTGATTGCCGCGATTGCGGATCTCGATGGCCAGGCGTTGTTCGATCAAGCGCAAATGCTCGTCGAACTGCCCGCACAGATTGGCGAAGCGGCGAGCCTCGAAAGGCTCGAGGATGAAACGATGAGGTTCGATGGGTGCGTTCAAGGTCGTTTTTAGCCGCCCGACGGCAATTGAGATGAAATCAAGGATAACGCTAGCAGCCCGGGGGTGAAAGCTCTCATTGCAGCATCGAGCCGCGCAGTGAATGGGGTTGTGCCGCATCGATGTGCACGTCGATAAACTGCCCGATCTGCTGGGGATTGTCGCAGCGGAAGTTGACGATACGGTTATTCTCGGTGCGGCCCTGCAATTCTCCGGGGTCTTTCTTCGAATAATCGGTCACCAGGATGCGCTGGATCGTACCGACCATTTGTCGGCTGATCTCGAATCCCTGCTGGTTCAGGCGATGTTGCAGGGCGTTGAGGCGCTCTTTCTTCACCGCTTCCGAGGTTTCGTCCGGCAAATCCGCCGCAGGCGTACCGGGGCGCTGGCTGTAGACGAACGAATAGGAGAAGTCGAAACCGACGTCTTCGATCAGTTTCATGGTCTGCTGGAAGTCTTTCTCGGTTTCGCCGGGGAAGCCGACGATAAAGTCCGAGCTGATGCAGATGCCCGGCACGGCGGCGCGCAATTTGCGCAGCTTGGACTTGTATTCCAGTGCCGTGTGGTTGCGTTTCATCGCCGAAAGAATCCGGTCCGAGCCCGACTGCACCGGCAGGTGCAGGTGCTTGACCAGCTGCGGAACCTCGGCGTGGGCCTGGATCAGGCTGTCGGAGAACTCCAGCGGGTGCGAGGTGGTGTAGCGGATCCGCTCGATACCGTCGACGGCGGCGACCACGCGGATCAGCTCCGCCAGGTCCGCCAGGCGGCCGTCATGGGTGGTGCCGCGATAGCCGTTGACGTTCTGTCCCAGCAGGGTCACTTCGCGCACGCCGTGTTCTGCCAGGTGGATGATCTCGGCGATCACGTCGTCGAACGGTCGGCTGACTTCTTCGCCACGGGTGTAGGGCACCACACAGAAGGTGCAGTACTTGCTGCAGCCTTCCATCACCGAGACATAGGCGCTTGGGCCGTCGATGCGCGGTTCGGGCAGGTGGTCGAACTTTTCGATTTCCGGGAACGAAACGTCCACTTGCGGCAGCCTGGTCAGGCGCGCGGCGTCGATCATTTCCGGCAGACGGTGCAGGGTCTGCGGGCCGAAGACCACGTCGACATAGGGCGCGCGGTCGCGAATGGCGGCGCCTTCCTGGCTGGCGACGCAGCCGCCGACGGCGATCACCATCTCCGGGTTCGCCAGTTTCAGTTCGCGCCAGCGGCCCAGCTGGGAGTAGACCCGGTCCTGGGCACGCTCGCGGATCGAGCAGGTGTTGAGCAGGATGACGTCCGCGTCTTCGGCGCGGGCGGTGACTTCCAGGGCCTGGTGTTCGCCCAGCAGATCGACCATGCGCGAGCTGTCGTACTCGTTCATCTGGCAACCGTGGGTTTCGATGTAAAGCTTCTTGGCCATGGAGTTTCATCAGGTGGTTCAAAGAACCGCGCATTATAGTGGTCATCGCGCTTGCTTCCTAGCGCTGTGCGTTCGGCGGCTATGCTATAGTTCGCGCCCTCTTTTTTATCCCCCGATGTGTTGCCCGCCCACCATGACCAAACGTGAAGCCCCCATCTACAAGGTGATTTTCCTCAACCAGGGCCAGGTGTTCGAAATGTACGCCAAGCAGATCTATCAGAGCGATCTGTGGGGCTTCCTGGAAGTCGAAGAATTTGTCTTTGGCGAGCGCACGCAACTGGTGGTCGATCCCGGCGAGGAAAAGCTCAAGGCCCAGTTCGAAGGCGTGGTGCGCAGTTTCGTGCCGATGCATTCGATCGTGCGCATCGACGAGGTCGAGCGCCTGGGTACGCCGAAGATCAGCGAGGCGAGGGGGATGAGCAACGTGATGCCATTCCCGATGCCGATGCCCGACAAATAAGGCTCAGGGCAGCGGCGAGAACGGTGTACGGCCGTCAGCCGTCTGCAATTCCAGCAGGTACTTGCGGAAAATCTGCCCCAGCACCTGGGTCGCCATCTCCAACTGGTCACGGGGCATCTGCGCCGCGACCTCATCCGCCGTGTCCAGCGCATCCTCTGCGCCGTTGACCGCTGCCATCTTCAGCACGATATAGGCCTGGACGTTGTTGGCCGGCACACCCTCACCCTTGTAGAACATGATGCCGAGCTGGTATTGCGCCTGGGCGTGACCTTGCAGGGACGCCTGTTCGAAATGACTCAGGGCCTTGTTGAGGTCGTGTTGCGGGTTTTTCTCGTCGTGATAGAACGCGCCCAACTCGTATTGTGCCTGGGCATCGCCGCTCTTTGCCGCTTCTTCGCAGGCGGCCAGGGCCTCGGCGAGGTCCTGTGGCTGGGAGTTGAGGGTGCAACGGCCCATCGCCGGGATCAACAACGAGTTACCGCCTGCATAGGCCAGCAGCGGCTGAAGGAGCAACAGGCAGCCCAAGGCAAGGGCGCGGCCGGTGCGGTTCATGGGAATCGACGTACCTCTGAAGGGCGGGCGGACCCGGCCAGGGGATGACTATGGCGCGCATTATGAAATAAGCGGGGGCCACCTTACAAAGTCTTTACTCGTTTTTCTGCTGCGCGGGCGCTATATGGCCTTGTTTTGCAAGTATCTGCACAGAGGGCGGTAGGAAACTGGGTAAGTTTAGGCGGGAAAACCGACGTCGGCTGAAACCGACGTCGGGGACATCGGTTACTTCAGTGCGGCAAAAGCTTTTTCAGCTGCATCCAACGTCAGCTTCAACTCGGTTTCGCCATGGGCGATGGAGGTAAAGCCGGCTTCGAAGGCACTGGGCGCCAGGTACACGCCGCCGTCGAGCATCAGGTGGAAGAAGCGCTTGAAGCGTTCGGCGTCGCTGGACATCACGTCGTCGAAGGTGACGATGTCGTCGGCACCGCTGAAGTACAGGCCGAACATGCCGCCGGCCTGGGTGGTCACGAACGGGATGCCGGCCGCGTCGGCGCGCTCCTGCAGGCCCTGGAGCAGGCGGCTGGTGTAGTCGCTCAGTTCGGCGTGGAAGCCCGGGCGGCTGATCAGGCGCAGGGTGGTCAGGCCGGCGGCCATGGCCAGCGGGTTACCCGACAAGGTCCCGGCCTGGTAGACCGGGCCCAGCGGGGCGATGCAGGACATGATCTCGCGCTTGCCGCCGAAGCAGCCCACCGGCATGCCGCCGCCGATGATCTTGCCGAAGGTGCTCAGGTCCGGCTTGACGCCGTAATGGGCCTGGGCGCCGCCGAGGGCAACGCGGAAACCGGTCATCACTTCGTCGAAAATCAGCACCACGCCGTGCTGGTCGCACAGGGTCCGCAGGCCTTCGAGGAAACCTGGCGCCGGCGGCACGCAGTTCATATTGCCAGCCACGGGCTCGACGATGATGCAGGCGACTTGCTGGCCGACTTCGCCGAGCATCTTCTCGACGGCATTGATGTCGTTGAATGGCAGGGTCAGGGTGTGTTTGGCGAAGTCCGCCGGGACACCGGCCGAGCTCGGCACGCCCTGGGTCAGGGCGCCGGAGCCGGCCTTGACCAGCAGG
This sequence comes from Pseudomonas sp. MWU12-2037, assembly GCF_023242345.1. NCBI lineage: Bacteria > Pseudomonadati > Pseudomonadota > Gammaproteobacteria > Pseudomonadales > Pseudomonadaceae > Pseudomonas > Pseudomonas sp. MWU12-2037. Next base: position 171,180 of record NZ_JALLIZ010000011.1, read on the forward strand.
CTGTCGGAGTGGCCGTGGTAGCAGCCTTCGAACTTGATGATGCTGTCACGGCCGGTGAAACCACGGGCCAGGCGGATGGCGCTCATGGTCGCCTCGGTGCCGGAGCTGACCATGCGGACCATTTCCATCGACGGCACGATCGCGCAGACCAAGTCGGCCATCTCGGTTTCCATGGCGGTCGGCGCGCCGTAGGACAAGCCGTGTTCCAGCTGCTTGCGCACGGCATCGAGCACGTCCGGGTGGCTGTGGCCGAGGATCATCGGGCCCCAGGAACCGACGTAGTCGACATAACGCTTGTCGTCTTCGTCAGTGACATAAGCGCCTTCGGCGTGCTTGAAGAACAGCGGGGTGCCGCCAACGCTCTTGAACGCGCGAACCGGCGAGTTGACGCCGCCGGGGATGTGTTTCTGGGCACTGGCAAACAGGGTTTCGGAACGAGACATGGGCAGGCTCTCAGGAGTCATGAAGTGAAGAGGGTATTGAAGGCTTGGGCGCGGCGGGTCACTTCCCGGGTGCTGTCGGCACCGAACAGGCCATGGATCACCGCCAGCAGGTCGGCGCCGTGGGCCACCAGCGGGGCGGCGTTGTCCAGGGTGATGCCGCCGATCACCGCGATCGGCAGTTGCAGCCGCGGGCGGGCGCGCTCCAGTAGCGCGACATCGGCGGCCGGTGCACCGGGCTTGGTAGTGGAATTGAAGAAGCGCCCGAAAGCGACATAGCTGGCGCCTTCCCGGGCCGCCTGTTCGGCGAGCTCAAGCTGCGCGTGGCAGGTGGAGCCGATAATGGCCCGGCTGCCGAGCAGCGCGCGGGCCGGCGTCAGCGGGCCGTCGGTCTGCCCCAGGTGCACGCCGACCCCCAGCCGCGCCGCCAGTTCGGCGTCGTCGTTGATGATCAGGCGGGTCTTGTAGCGTTCGCAGAGCACCCGCAGGGCCTCGGCCTCCCGCAGGCGGCGGGCCTCATCGGTGCTTTTGTCGCGGTATTGCAGCAAGGTCACGCCGCCCTCCAGCGCCGCCTCGACATAAGACAGGAACTTGCCGGCCAGCAACTGGCTATCGGTGATGGCATACAGGCCGCGTAGTTTCATCGGGTCAGCCTCGGGGTGTTGGGTAGCGCTGAAAGTTACGAGCAGAAATCCAGGGGCAGGCGTCGGGGTACGAACTGGCCTTTGCCCAGTTGCTCGGCATCACGCAAGGTCCGCCAGGTATAGTTCAGCGCGGTCTGTACGGCGCTGACCAGGCCTTCGCCCAGGGCCAGGCGTCCGGCCAGGGTGCTCGCCAGGGTGCAGCCGGAGCCGTGGTAGCTGCCGGGCAGGCGTTGGCACTTGAAGGTCTGGCGGGTGCCGTCGCGGCTGTACAGGCGGTTGTGGATTTCGTCTTCATCGCCATGTCCGCCGGTGATCAGCAGGTGTTGGCAGAACGGCAGGAGTTTTTCCGCGCATTCGTCGGCGCCGCCCTCGGGCAATTCGGCGAGGATGCGGGCTTCCGGGAGATTGGGGGTGGCAATGGTCGCCAAGGGCAGCAGGCGTTCGCGCATGGCATAGCCGACTTCGTCCTTGCCCAGGCGGCCGCCGCCGCCGGCGCGCAGCACCGGGTCGCAGACCAGCGGCAGGTGCGGGTGCGCCAGGAGCAGTTCGACCACGGTGTCGACCATTTCCAGGGAGCCGAGCATGCCCAGCTTGACGGCCGCCACGGTCGAGTCGTTGAGTACGGCATTGGCCTGGGCCAACACCCACTCACGATCGAGCACGCGGAATTCACTGACATTGACCGTGTCTTGCACGGTCAGCGCGGTGACCGCGGGAGCGGCATGGCAACCCTGGGCGAGCAGGGCTTCGATATCTGCCTGGAGGCCGGCACCACCACTGGGATCGTGGCCGGAGAGACAGAGGACAACGGGACGGGAGCTGTAGGTATTCATGGAGCGCGAGCTTACCACCAAACGCTTTTTTCGGGATCGTCCGCCCGGCGTTGAATTTGTCCCCTGAAGGTTTTTTCAGGGCGGCCGATAACCCTTGGTCATACAGCCAGGTTTTGTGCTGGGACGCCCGTTCTAGAGCCTTTGGATAAAATGTTTCAATGGTGTGTTTTAGCCATTAGTGGCTATGCTAGAGTGGATCCAAACGAATAACAGGTCATGAAGTTTCACGTCGTCTCAAAGGGAAGGGGGGCTCCTGACGCGACTTGATTGGCCATGCTGGGGCTGTATGCGCTATTTGCTGCTGATTTTGTTGAGCTGGCTGCCGCTGCCGCTGTCGGCGAGCGCGGTCGAGTTTGATGAGTCCACCCAGAGCCTGCCTCTGGGCCGGGTCATGCAGGTGTTCGAAGACGCGAGCGGCCAGGCCGATATCGCGCAGATCGCCTCGCCCGCCATGGCCCCACAGTTTCATGCGCACAACAAGGCCTCGCTGAATGCCGGCTATACGCTCTCGGCGTTCTGGCTCAAGGTCGACCTGACCTACCTCCCCAAGGATCCCAGCGCCCGACGCATCTGGTTGCTGGAGTTGGCCTATCCGCCGATGAAACACATCGAACTCTATGTGCCTGACGCCAAGGGCAGCTATCGCCTGGCCCAGCGCACCGGTAATGAATTACCGTTCGCCAGCCGGCCGATCAAGCAGAACAACTACCTGTTCGAGCTGGCGTTCGCTCCCAACGAAAGCAAGACCGTCTACCTGCGGCTGCAAACCGAAGGCTCGATGCAGGCGCCACTGACCCTCTGGTCGATGCAGGCCTACCTCGAAGACGAACCGGTGCGTTTGTATGTCCTGGGGCTGATCTATGGTGTGCTGCTGGGGATGCTGGTCTACAACCTGTTCATCTACCTCAGCGTGCGCGACACCAGCTACCTCTACTACATTTTCTATATCGCCTCGTTCGGCTTCTACCAACTGTCGGTCAATGGCGCCGCGGCGCAGTATTTCTGGCCGAACAACCCCTGGTGGGCCAACGCATCGACGCCTTTCTTTATCGGCCTGGCGGGTTTCTTCGGTTGTCAGTTCACCCGCAGCTTCCTGCACACGGGTGCCCACAGTCGCTGGCTGGACCGGCTGTTGCTGCTGTTGATGGCCTATAGCGCGGTGGTCACGGCGATGTCGCTGTTGACCGGTTATGCCCTGGCCCTGCGTCTGGCGACCGTCCTCGCCCTGGCGTTCACCGTGACTATTTTCGTTGCCGGGATCAGTGCCTGGTATTGCGGCTTGCGGGTGGCGCGCTACTTCATTATCGCCTGGTCGGCGTTCCTGCTCGGCGGCCTGGTCAATACCCTGATGGTGCTGGGCTACCTGCCGAACGTGTTCCTGACCATGTACGCCAGCCAGATCGGCTCGGCCCTGGAGGTCGGGCTATTGTCCCTGGCCCTGGCCGACCGGATCAATACCATGCGCGAGCAGCAGGCGCAGACCTTGCTCGAGTCCGGGCAGAAGCTGGAAGTGCTGAACCGTGAGCTGGCCAACAGTAACCGGCTCAAGGATGAATTCCTCGCCACCGTCACCCATGAACTACGCACGCCGATGAATGGTGTGATTGGCTCCCTGGAACTGATGCAGACCCTGGAACTGGACTCGGAACTGGCGCAATACCAGCAGACGGCGGCCGGTTCCGCACGGGACATGATGCGCATGGTCAATGGCATCCTGACCCTGACCGAGTTGCAGGCTGGCCGGCTCAAGGTCACGACGCAGTCGTTCGGCCTGCGGCGCCTGCTGGATGGTTTGCAGGAGCAGTTTGCCGGTCGCGTCCAGGGCAAGGGGCTGCATTTCGCCATTGAGGTGGACGACAACGTGCCGGACAGTCTCCATGGCGACGCGCAGAAAATCCTGCAGTGCCTGGAATGCCTGGTGGACAACGCCATCAAGTTCACCCGTGAAGGCGGGTTGGTGTTGCGGGTGCGCGGTCGGCAGGTCGCGGAGCAGCAATGGGCCCTGTCGTTTGCGGTCATCGACAGCGGTATCGGTTTTATCGACCTGGATGAAGCCACGCTCTATCAACGGTTCTTCCAGCTGGATGGCTCGATGACCCGTGAATATGGCGGCCTGGGGATTGGCCTGGCGATCTGTCGGCAGTTGATCGACTTGCTCGGCGGTCACCTCACCCATCAGTCGGAGCCGGGGATGGGCAGCCGTTTCCAGCTTGACGTCGAGGTCGAGGCGCTGATCCCGCGGGCGCTGCGGCCCTCGGCGCTGTCGGTGGCGCGTTATCCCTACGACTGCACCCTGTTGCTGGTGGATGACAACACCGTCAGCCAGTTGGTGGTGCGGGGCATGTTGCTCAAACTGGGGTATCGGGTGTTCACCGCGGTCGACGCCCGGGCCGCGCTCGATGTCCTGCATGGGCAGGCCGTGGATGGGCTGTTGCTCGATTGCCCGGCGCAGCCGGCGGACGAGGTATTGCTCTGTCGACAGTTGCGGGCGATGCCCGGCGGCGCCGACCTGCTGATCCTGGCCCTGGTCAGCTCGACCGAGGCCAGCGAACGCGAGCGGTGCCTGGGGGCGGGCGTCACGGACACCTTGTCCAAGCCGGTGCGTTTCGAGGAGTTGAAGAGCCTGCTGGCCCGTTGTCTATTGACGCCTGTACAGGGTGAAAGCGCCGGTACTTAGGCGCTTATGTCGCTTTTTTCGCGACGGTACGCGTGATTCACTGGGTTCCCTGGCCTTTCTCTGCGAAGCCATTTCTCAAAGGAGCCCGACATGAACCTCCATCAATACGCCGAAACCCACGAGGTCACCAACCAGCCGCCGTCGCTGGACGGGACCAATCTCTATCGCATCGACCTGCCGCTGCAAGAGTGGGCGCGGCGTTTCGGCGCCGGTTGGGCCGAATCGCGGATCGATGTTTATGGCGCTCTGGCCGGCGGGCCGCTGATGGAGGCGGGGTTTCTCGCCAACCAGAACAAACCGGTGTTCGTCAGCCATGACCGTTACGGCCATCGCCAGGACCTGGTGGAGTTCCATCCGGCTTATCACGAGCTGATGCGCACCGCCGTCGAACACGGCCTGCCGTCGTTGCCCTGGACCGATCCGCAGGACGGCGCCCATGTCGCCCGCGCCGCCATGACCTACCTGCACAGCCAGGCCGAGGCCGGCACCGGTTGCCCGTTGACCATGACCTTCGCCTGCGTGCCGGCCTTGCGTCTGCAAGCGGATATCGCCGGGCAATGGCTGCCGAGCATCCTCAGTACCCAATACGATCCGCGCAATATCGGCATCGCCCATAAAACCGGGGCGACCATCGGCATGGCCATGACCGAGAAGCAGGGGGGGACCGACGTGCGGGCCAACACCACCCGGGCCTATCCGGTCGGCGCTGGCGGCCCGGGGCAGCCTTACGAACTGGTGGGGCACAAATGGTTCTGCTCGGCACCGATGTGCGATGCCTTCCTGACCCTGGCCCAGACCGACAAGGGCCTGACCTGTTTCCTGCTGCCGCGCCATCGCCCGGATGACAGTCGCAACCAGTTCTATATCCAGCGCTTGAAAAACAAGCTGGGCAATTGTTCCAACGCGTCGAGCGAAGTGGAGTTCCGTGGTGCTTTAGCCTGGATGATCGGCGAGGAAGGGCGCGGCGTACCGACCATTATCGAGATGGTGGCGATGACTCGTTTCGATTGCATGGTCGGCTCCAGTGCCTTGATGCGCCAGGCGCTGACCCAGGCCAGCCATCATTGTGCCCATCGGTTGGTCGGTGGTCGCGTGCTCAGCGAGCAGCCGCTGATGCAGAACGTGCTCGCCGACCTGGCGCTGGAGAGCGAGGCGGCGCTGGCCTTGAGCCTGCGCATGGGCCGAGCGCTGGATCATCTGGGGGATGAGCACGAGGCGAAGTTCGCCCGGCTGGTCACGGCGGTGGGCAAATACTGGATCTGCAAGCGTGCCCCGGCGATGATCAACGAGGCCGCCGAATGCATGGGCGGCGCCGGGTATGTGGAAGACAGCATCCTGCCGCGGCTGTACCGCGAAGCACCGGTCAACTCGACCTGGGAAGGTTCGGGGAACGTGCAGTGCCTGGATGTGTTGCGTTCGTTGTCCAAGGAGCCGGGCGTGCTGGAAGTGCTGTTCAGCGAATTGGGCGACGGCCATGGCGACAAACGCCTGGCCCGGCATATCGAACACTTGAAGCTGGCGTTTACCGACACCCATGATATCCAGTACCGCGCCCGGCAACTGACCGAAGACATCGCCCTGGCGTTGCAGGCCAAGTTGTTGCTGGAGGCGGGCAATGCCGAGGTCAGCGATGGTTTTATCGCCAGTCGGCTGGAGGCCGGGGGACGGGTCTACGGAACCTTGCCTCGTGGGGTGAATGTCGAGGCCATTGTTGCCCGCTCGACGCCGCAGGTTTTTTGACGGGCGATGGCAGTGTCGCAGGGGAGGGCGGTTTTGAAACTTCAAATGTGAGAGTGGAACTTATAGTTTCCCTCTCACAATGATCGGTTTCTATCAGCCTAAAAGGCGGGCGATGATGCCGGTACCGTCGGTTGAGCCCGAGATCAGTATCTTGTTGTCAGGTTGTACTTGAACGACAGGGGACGGTTGTGAACTGATGATCTGGAGTTCCTGGGTTCCGAAGTCCGCGTCCGGGGTGCCATCTTTTATATACCTGAGTAACGCAGACCGGGTGCTGCCAGGTGGTTGGCACAGTACGACGATTTTTTCGTCCGCTTGTACAGTGGCGTACAAGGCATGCCATCCATAGTCCAGTTCGCCGTTGACGAATATTTCCAGGGCTTTTCCCCCATTAAACGTATTATCTTCCTTGCCGTCTAAGTTAACACGTGACAGAAGAGGCAGTGCTCCTGTCAGAACACCACCCATCCCTCCTTTGAAAATATACCCTGCCGCCAATGTCTTTCCGTCAGGTTGCTGTGACAAGTGAATAAGCTCCACATGAACGCCCCCCGTGCCATCAATCAAAACAAATCCGTGATTGTAACCGCCATAGCTCAAATCCAGCTCGCCCTTGTCGGTATAGCGAGCAATGAGTCCGCCTTTTTGGTAGATACCGCCGACCAGGATCTTGTCGCCCTGGAGGGTCAGTGATTGAAAAGTGGCACCCTCCATTCCGTACACCAGGCCATTGTTGCCGAAGGTCACGTCAGGCTGGCCGTTTGCACTGAGGCCAAAAATCACACCGCCACGTCCGGCTCCAATATCTGCGGTTTCCGCGGCCACGAAAACCTTTCCATCCGGCTGAACCGCTATCCCCGTTCTGCGGCGACCGGCGTCCAACTGGATATTGAAAGAGGTCATGCCGTTAGTGCCGAATATCAGGTCCAGGCGGCCATCAGGCAGTAGTCGGGCGAATAGCGCAACGCCGAAAGGGTTGAAGCCGTCTCCGAGACCGAGGAATACAATGATTTTTCCATTTGATTGCACAACGAAATTCAATAGCGTGGCGTTATGGTTCTCCGGGAGGCGAGTATGGACAACACCTTGGTTGCCAAAGGTGTCGTCCAGAACGCCGTCTGTCGTGTGCCTCACGATGACCAGCATGTCCGATGACAGGATCGATCCAACCGACAGTATTTTTCCATCCGGCAATAATCTGGATGTGCCGTAGAAGGACTCGGACGCTAGCTGGATACGCACGATGCCTTGGGTTCCGAAACTGGGGTCGAAGCTGGCGGGCGCTTTGTTGTCTTTGGTTGATGGGTTCATTGAAGTAGACCTTGAGGGTTGAGAGGGGCCTCTACAACGCAATCAACGGTTAACTCCACACATCTCGGTACTGTGATTGGCAACAGGCACACGGGCTAGAAAACACCCAAAATACCTCTTTGTATACTGTCAGAAGTGACAGCTATTATTCGATTTATATCGATAGTTTTCTCTGATGATCAACGGCTTGGGGATATGGGTTTTGAACGCCTGCATCGGCGTACGGAGAGCTGATCGATCCCTCTCGGGTCAACCCGAAGGGGGAGGAAGTAGTGCCTTTGGAGGGCGGAACAGGCAAGATGAAGGTCTGCAACATCAGAAGACAGGATGCTCTCCGTGACCGAAGCTTTTATTGTCGTGCAATCCCCCGAAGAAGCCGTGGACCGTCTGGCCGAACTCCACGAGCGTGCCACCAGCGCCCTGAGCCAGGCCCTCAAGCGTTACCTCAAGGACCGCGTCGAACCCGACGCCGAACAGCGTGCCGTATTCCGCTACCCCGAATTGCGCCTGACCTACACCTACCAGGGTGAAGTCCCCGCCACCACCCGGGCCTACGCCAAGGTCCAGTTGCCGGGCACCTACAGTGTTACCGTCACCCACCCGGCGGCGTTCCGCAAATACCTGCTGGAACAACTGGTGCCGCTGATGCGCGACTTCACCGTCACGGTGGAAGTGGGCGTCAGCGAACAGAATATTCCTTACCCCTATGTGGTCGAGCAGGGCGATGAACTGGCCGGCTCCGGCGTCACCGCCTCGGCCCTGGCGCGGGTGTTCCCCAGCACCGACCTGTCGGCCGCCACCGATGACATCGCCGATGGCCTGCACGACTGGGAAAACACTTCGCCCTTGCCCTTGGCCCTGTTCGACGCCGCCCGGGTGGACTTCTCCCTGCGCCGCCTGGTGCATTACACCGGCAGTGACTGGCGCCATGTGCAGCCGTGGATCCTGCTGACCAACTACCACCGCTATGTCGACCAGTTCATCCTCCATGGCCTGCAACAGCTGCGTGATGATCCGCGTTTCGTGCGCATGGTGTTGCCGGGCAACGTGATCATCGACCAGAGCATGGAATACGGCGAGGCCCAGGCCGTGGCCGCCGGGGTGGTCTGGCACCGCTACCAGATGCCGGCTTACCACCTGCAGGCCGCCGATGGCCATGGCGTGACCCTGGTGAATATCGGCGTCGGCCCCTCCAACGCGAAGAACATCACCGACCACCTGGCGGTGCTGCGTCCGCACTGCTGGCTGATGATCGGTCACTGCGGCGGCCTGCGCCAATCCCAGACCATTGGCGACTATGTGCTGGCCCACGCTTATATGCGCCGCGATGGGATTCTCGACCGGGTAGTGCCGCCGAATATCCCGATCCCGGCCCTGGCTGAAGTGCAGATGGCTTTGCAACAGGCGGCGGCGAACGTCACCGGCGAACGTGGCGACGATTTGAAGAAGCGTCTGCGCACCGGCACCGTACTGACCTACGACGACCGTAACTGGGAGCTGCGCTGGGCCCAGGAGCGGCCGTTGATCAACCTGTCCCGCGCCGTGGCCGTGGACATGGAAAGCGGCACCATCGCCGCCCAGGGTTATCGCCTGCGGGTGCCATATGGCACCTTGCTTTGTGTGTCGGACAAACCGCTGCACAGTGAGATCAAGCTGCCGGGTTCGGCGAACGCCTTCTATGAGCGTGCGGTCAGCCAGCATTTGAAGATCGGTATTGCGGCGGTGGACCTGCTGCGCACCGAGCTGCATTCGCTGCATTCGCGCAAGCTGCGCAGCTTTGATGAGCCGCCGTTTCGTTAAGGTCGCTGATTTTCAGCGGTCTTGAGGGCCTATTCGCGGGCAAGCCCTGCTCCTACAGTTCCGGGTCGTACACAAAACCTGTGATCGCCATAGAACTGTAGGAGCAGGGCTTGCCCGCGAAGCTTTTGGCGGCCTTGAGAATGTCATCATCAACGGGTCAATGGACGCACGTCTGGAAATAATGACCGGCACGCCCTAGCATGGCGGCTCCTGATCCTCAGATGTCCTCTTTGCCATGTCTCGTCCACCCCGTCCCGTCGTGCGCCATTCGGCCGCGAAAACGCCTGTCGCGCCGCGTCGGGTCGCCAAGGCCCCGCCGGCCGAACCCAAGCTGATCCTGTTCAACAAACCCTTCGATGTGTTGACGCAGTTCAGCGATGGCGAAGGGCGCGCGACCCTCAAGGATTTTATCGACGTGGCGGGCGTCTACCCCGCCGGCCGACTCGACCGCGACAGCGAGGGCCTGCTGTTGCTGACCAACGACGGTCAGCTCCAGGCACGCATTGCCGACCCCAGGCACAAACTGGCGAAAACCTATTGGGTACAGGTCGAGGGTGTGCCTAGCGCCGAGCAGATCGAGCAGTTGCACAAGGGCGTGGAATTGAACGACGGCATGACCTTGCCGGCCCAGGCGCGGCAGATCGACGAGCCCGCGCTCTGGCCGCGCAACCCGCCGGTGCGGTTTCGTCAGAGCATTCCCACGGCTTGGTTGGAGTTGATCATTCGCGAGGGACGTAACCGTCAGGTCCGGCGCATGACGGCGGCGGTGGGCTTGCCGACCTTGCGCCTGGTGCGGGTGCGTATCGGCGACTGGACCCTGGACGGCCTGGATCAAGGCCAGTGGCGAGAAGTGCCGGCGCGTCTGTAGCTTGTGGCGGCGTTAAAGCGAGCCTGACTCGATCAGCCCGATCACCACGCTCTTGATCACAAACGCGACGATGCCCAGGCCCAGTACGAAAAACAGGATAAAGGTGCCGAAGCGCCCGGCCTTGGACTTCTTCGCCAGGTCCCAGACGATAAAGCCCATGAAAATGACCAGGATGCTGACCAGGCCGGTCATCATCCACTCTTCGAAAACGGCAGGATCCATCAGACCTCTCCAGCACGAGGGGGTGGAAAACCGTCCGATTATACGCCATGGGCGAGAACTGATCTGATCTCGGGCAATAAAGCGGTACGGCCATCAACTGCGCAAATGGGTCAACGGCAGTTCCGTGCTGTTGAGCACCTGGTTCAGCACAAAGCTGGAGCGTACGCTGGTCACCCCCTCGATACGCGTCAGGTGCCCCAGCAGCAGTTTCTGGTAGTGGTCCATGTCCGGCACCACCACTTTCAGCTGATAGTCGGCGTCCATCCCCGTCACCAGGCTGCACTCCAGCACCTGGGGCAGGGTGCGGATCGCCGCCTCGAAGTTTTCGAAGCGCTCCGGCGTATGCCGGTCCATGCCGATCAGCACATAGGCGGTCAGGCTCAGGCCGAGCATCTTGCGATCGAGCAAGGCCACCTGGCGGGAAATATAACCGTCGTCCTCCAATTGCTTGACCCGCCGCGAACAGGGCGAGGGCGACAGGCCGATACGCTCGGCCAGTTCCTGGTTGGAGATGCGGGCATCACGCTGCAATTCCGCCAGAATGCTCAGGTCGTATCGGTCGAGTTTGCTCATCGTCAGGGCCTTTCCAAGAACTATTGCGGTAAATTATCTATCTTAAGTTAAAAATTGCGCAAGAGATGTTTATTTGAGCAATGTTCGCAATCCTCTGCCGGCACCCCGGGCCTATGCTTATTACCAGAATCACTGCCCGGACAAGTGTCCTGTCTCGCAAGCCTGTTCACATTCGAGACAGACACCCCAGTCCACTGCGGCCCGCCGAATCAGGCCAGCCGCGGCCGACAATCCCACAGGATTGCGCCGGCCACCGGGCTACACGCTGTCCAGAAGACGGTGTGAGGTGAGCCGGCGTCAAAAGCGCCGAGCACGGACGAAGTTCTCAAGGGGAGGCCGACTGGTCTCCCTTTTTTAATGGGCGAAAAATAAGTTGTGCGACTGGTAGAGTGTCACAGAACCGGAATCCGCTTTCCCAGTCTTATGGTTAAGCCCTGAACCGCAGTGAGGAATGGAATGAAATCGCGCATCTGGCGTCTGGCAGGTGTTGGCTTGCTCTGTATGAGTGTTGGTGCGCAAGCACTGGCTGAAAACCAGGGTGATGAAAATCAGAAACATGAGGGCGAACATCGCCCTGAAGGGCGCCCGGGAGGTAACGAGGCGCATCCGCAAAACAATCAACCGCGTCCCCAGGCTCCGGCCCCACGGCCAGCCGCGCCGGAAGTCCGTCCCCCGGCACCCGCTCCGCGGCCACCAGCACCCGAAGTCCACATCCAGGCGCCGCGTCCACCGGCTCCTGCTCCTGCGCCCCAGGTTCGCCCGGAGAACAATCAGCATTTCGAGCGGCACGACCAGAACCCAGGCGGCCAATGGCAAGGCCGGCCGCCGCAGAACGAGCCCAATCAGGCGCCGCGTCCGGCACCGCAGAACAACCTGCCGATCCAGCCTCATCCCGACAGCGTACGCCAGACCCAGGAACCGTTGCGTGGCAACTATTCCGACATTCCCCGGCGCAACGGCAACAACCCGAACTGGCAGGGTGGCAACAATAACAACCGTCCCGGCGGTAATTTCGAGCATCACGATGATCGTCGCTGGCCGGGTCGTCCCGACGGTCATGGCAATGGCTGGGGCCCGGGCCCGCAATATCGCCCCGGCTATGTGGTCGATCGCTTTCCGGATCGCAACTGGCGGGTGCCTTACCGTGGCCAGGACTATTTCTTCTCCGGTGGCTACTGGTATCGCCCGCAGGGTGCACGTTACATAGTCGTCGCTCCGCCACGTGGGATTCGCACCACCTACCTGCCTGACTATGCGCGGGAAGTCTGGATCGGTGGCTCGCTGTTTTTCCTCGCGGCCGGTGCCTATTACCTCTACCAGGAAGATACCCAGGACTACGTGGTGGTCGATCCACCGGCCGCCGCGCCACAGGTTGCGCCCGAGCCGCAAGGCAACGGCTACGATGTGGTGGCTTATCCGGCCAACGGCCAGAGCCCGCAGCAGGTCCAGCAGGATGGCGAGGATTGCTATCGCTGGGCGGTGCAGCAAAGCGGCTTCGACCCGGCCAACGTGACCTACGCGCCGGCACCGGCGGTGGTCCAGGCTTACCGCCAGGCCCAGGGTAACTGCCTGAGCAGTCGCGGCTATCAGGTCAACTACTGACTGATCAGTGGCGCGGCGTTACCACTTCCCGCGGGTCGGCGTGCACCAGCACTTCGGCCTGCGGGTAGGCGGCCTGGATGGCATCGGCGGCCTTGTCACTCAGGTCGTGGGCCACCGATAGCGTCAATTCTCCCGGCAACTCCAGGTGCAACTGCACAAACCAGCGGTTGCCGGAGATCCGTGTTCGCAGGTCATGGGCACCCAGCACCCCGGGCACACTGCACGCCAGTTCCAGCATGTGCTGGCTGATATCCGGCGACAGCTCCTCATCCATCAGCACGGCGAAGCTTTCCCGGCCGATCTGGATCGCGCTCCAGAGGATATAGACCGAGATCCCCAGGCCGAACCAGGCGTCCACCTGCGGCCAGCCGAAGCCGGCGAGCACCAGCGCCAGCAGGATACTGGCGTTGAGCAGCATGTCCGAGCGGTAGTGCAGGGAGTCAGCGCGCACGGCGGTGGAGCCGGTCTCGCGGACCACCTTGTGCTGCAACAGCAGCAACCCGGCGGTCAGGAGCAGCGACAACACGATCACCCCGATGCCGATCCACGGGGCACCGATCGGTTCCGGGTTTTTCAGGCGCTCGAAGGCCTGGATCGCAATCAGCACCGCACTTACCGCAATGAACAGCGCCTGGGCCATGCCCGACAGGGATTCGGCCTTGCCGTGCCCGTAGCGGTGATCGTTATCCGCCGGGCGCAGCGCGTAGTGCACCGCCAGCAGATTGAGAAACGAGGTGACGCCGTCGAGCAGCGAGTCGGTCAGCCCGGCGAGCATGCTCACCGAACCGCTCAGCCACCAGGCGGCGGCCTTGGTCAGGATCAGGAGGCTCGCCACCCCGACCGAGGCCCGGGTAGCCAGACGTAACAGGCGGGCGTGTTCCGGGCTGCTGGTCATGAAGGCTGCGATCCTTTTTCAGTGTCCCCGGGGCTCAGGCCGCAGGACGCAGGTTGTACATCGCCAGTTGTTGCAGATTGCCTTTTTGCTGGATCAGGCGCGGGTCGTTCAGCGGTAGGGTCTGGTGCAGTTCGGTCTTGAGAATCGCCTGCAGCTTGAGGTTGTCGACGTGGCCATCGGCAGTGATGGCTTCCTGGAGTTTTTCCGGGGCGATCTGTGCGGTCTTGCCGTGGGGCAGATAAATGGCGCCCGTGGCGAAGTCGATGCCGAACGCGATCAGGCCGGGGATAACGAAGAACAGGATGCCGATGGCGTCGAGACCGGCGATCAGCGGGTCGATCCGGCCTTCGATCTGGCCACGCCGGTCCGGGTAGAAAATCGAGCCGCAAGCGCTCAGTTGGGTCAGCAGGGTAGCAACCAGAACGGTGCCGATAACACGGGAAACAATACGCATGGATATCTCCTGAAGGAAACGTGAAGCCGCTGGGGGCGCGTCTGGATCAGTTGTTAAGACCGCGATTAAGACCGGGCAGTTCGCCGTTATACCCGGCTCTTTGTCCGGGAGCCACCCTGAATGCGTTGCTGATTGATGAAGTCTTGCCGGCTTTGTACCCGGTGCCGGGCCAGGCGCGTGATGAGCTGACAACCGCTTGCAAAGCCTTTGGCTTTGGAGGCCCGCGGGGTTCACCGTATAATTCACGGTCAGCCTGGGAGCCACCATGAATTCGTTGCCGATTGATGAAGTATTGCCGGCTTTGCGCCAGGCGTTGAGCGAACGCCATGAGGCAGTGCTGGAAGCGCCGCCCGGTGCCGGTAAGACCACCCGGGTGCCGCTGGCGTTGCTGAACGAGCCGTGGCTGGCCGGGCAAACCATCCTGATGCTTGAGCCGCGGCGGCTCGCGGCCCGCGCGGCGGCCGAGCGACTGGCCAGTGAGTTGGGGGAAAAGGTTGGTGAAACCGTCGGCTATCGCATTCGCCTGGAAAGCCGGGTCGGCCCCAAGACGCGTATCGAAGTGGTCACCGAAGGTATTCTTGCCCGTCGTTTGAATGACGATCCGGCCCTTGAGGGGGTCGGGCTGGTGATCTTCGACGAATTCCACGAACGCAGCCTGGATGCCGACCTGGCCCTGGCCCTGAGCCTCAACGGGCGGCAGATGTTTCGTGACGAGCAGCCGCTGAAGATCCTGCTGATGTCCGCCACGCTTGAAGGCGAACGCCTGGCCGGTTTGCTGGACGACGCGCCGGTGGTACGCAGCGAAGGGCGGATGTTCCCGGTGACCTTGCGCTGGGGCCGGGCCTTTCAGCCCGGAGAATTTATCGAGTCGCGAGTGGTGCAAACCGTGCACGAGGCGCTGGACGCCGAGCACGGCAGCCTGCTGGTATTTTTGCCGGGTCAGGCGGAGATTCGCCGGGTGCACCAGCTACTGGAGGAAAGCCTGGGCGGGCGGGCCGATGTGCTGCTGTGCCCGCTGCATGGCGAGTTGGACCTCGCGGCCCAGCGCGCCGCCATCGAGCCGGCACCCGCCGGCAAGCGCAAGGTGGTGCTGGCGACCAACATTGCGGAAACCAGCTTGACCATCAATGGCGTGCGGGTGGTGATCGATGCCGGGCTGGCGCGGGTGCCGCGTTTCGATCCCGGCAGCGGCATGACCCGTCTCGACACCCAGCGCATTTCCCGAGCCAGCGCCACCCAGCGCGCGGGCCGTGCCGGGCGTCTGGAGCCGGGGGTGTGTTATCGGTTGTGGTCCGAAGCCCAGCATGAGCAACTGGCGGCCTATGGCAGCGCGGAAATCCTTCAGGCGGACCTGGCCGGGTTGGCCTTGCAGCTGGCGCGCTGGGGCGTGGCGCCCGGCGAGCTGGTCTGGATGGACGCGCCGCCTGCTGCCGCTTATGCCCAGGCCCAGGATCTGTTGCAGCGGCTTGGGGCGTTGGCCGGTAAGGCCGGCGCCGAGTACGCATTGACGAATCACGGCCAGGCCATGGCCGAGTTGCCGGCCCATCCGCGTATCGCCCATTTGCTGTTGCGCGGGCAGGCGCTGGGGCTGGCGGCCATGGCCTGCGATGTCGCAGCACTCCTGGGCGAGCGGGATATCCAGCGTGGTGGCGGGGCTGACCTGCACACGCGATTGGCCTTGCTGGCGGGTGAAGAGCGGGTAACCCGTGGTGCTCAGGGGGGCGTGCAGCGTGCGCGGCAACTGGCACGGCAGTATCGCGGCTACTTGCGCGGTTCGGCGAGTGAACCGGTAACCGACCCGGAGCACCCGCGCTGGCTCGGGGCGCTATTGGCCCTGGCCTATCCGGATCGGGTGGCGCAACAGCGCCGCGACGGTGGCGCGGAATACCGGCTGGCCAACGGTCGGGCGGCCTTGTTCAGCGAAACCGACAGCCTGATGAAACAGCCCTGGTTGGTGGTGGCCGATCTGGGCAGTCGCCAGGGCCAGCGTGAAGAACGTATCTACCTGGCGGCGGAGTTCGATCCGGGCCTGTTCGACAGCGTGCTGGCCGAGCAGGTGAGCACGGTCGACCAACTGGACTGGGATGAGCGCGAAGGTGTGCTGCGTGCCGAGCGCCAGCGCAAGGTCGGTGAGTTGATCCTCAGTCGCGAACCCCTGACCGGGCTGGACGAGGCAGCGCGTAGCCAGGCGCTGGTCAACCTGGTGCGGCGCAAGGGCCTGGAACTGTTGCCCTGGACCCCGGAGCTGCGCCAGTGGCAGGCGCGGGTAGCCTTGTTACGCAAACTGTACCTGGATGAGAAGGGCGAGAGCGAATGGCCGGATGTCGGCGACAAGACCTTGCTGGCGACCCTGGAACAGTGGCTCAAGCCCTATCTGGGGCGGGTTTCTCGGCTCAGTCATTTCGCCAACCTGGAACTGGCCGGAATTCTTCACAGCCTGTTGCCCTGGCCGTTGCCGCAACGTCTGGAGGAATTGGCACCGCATCATCTGAGCGTGCCTTCGGGCTCGTCGATCCGCCTGGACTACAGCGAGCAGCCGCCGATTCTGGCGGTGCGTCTGCAGGAGTTGTTCGGCCTGGCCGAGACTCCGCGGATTGCCGGTGGCCGCCAAGTGGTGAAACTGCACCTGCTGTCGCCGGCTCGGCGCCCGGTACAGGTCACCCAGGATCTGGCGAACTTCTGGCGCAGCACCTACGCCGAAGTGAAGAAGGACCTCAAGGGGCGTTATCCGAAGCACTACTGGCCGGATGATCCCTTGGTAGCCGAGGCGACGGCACGGATCAAACCACGCAAGTAAGAGCCCGCCCAAACCTGTAGGAGCCGACGTGCTGGCGATGCGATTTTTCAGGCGACAGAGATTTCGCCCTTCACACCGCTATCGCCGGCACGCCGGCTCCTACAGGGGCCGTGTTGGCCGCAGTAGCGCGCCCGGGGCTGGATGGCGACTACTGCGCCGCCGGCAACAGAAACCGCGCCAGCACCGGCAAGTGATCGGAAATCGTCAAGGTATCGTCCTGCCGCACTTGGGCCTCGACCCGCTTGAGCTTGGAACTGTAGAAAAAGTAGTCCAGGGTCCGATCCGGCCCACTGACGTCGGGATCGTTCGGGTAAAACGTCAGCCACCGCTCACGGTCGATGCCGCTGGCTTCGTTGTTGCTCGGGATCATCGGGTATTTGTCCCACAGCAGATGCAACTCACTGTCCGCCGAGTAACCGCCGCGCAAGCGTGGTGGCAGGCGCAGATACTGTCCCAGCGGCAGCAGGTTGAAATCACCGCCGATCAGCCACGGCGTGCCCTGGCTCTCGAACTTGTCGAGCAATTGCAGGGTTGCCGCTGCTTGCCTGAGTTGGGTGTCGTTCTGGGCAAAGGCCCCCAGTTGCGTATTGACCACCGCCAACTGTCCGCCGTCGCTCAGCGGCAGGTAGTTCACCAGCAGCGCCGGCCGGGGCTCGAACTGGCGCTTGAGCAGATTGCCCGAGGCCAGCGGCAGTTGCTGGCGTTCGGCGTGTTCGACCTGATAGCGACTCAAGGTCGCCAGCTTGCGCCCGACACTGCCGAAAATATGCAGGTTCGGGACAAAGTCGGCTTTCCAGTCGAACGCCTGGGAACTGCAGGGATACAGGTCCGCAAGCCGTTCCTGAAGCAACTTCAACTGGTCCTGGTAAGCACTGCTCTTGGCATTCTCGTCGACTTCCTGCAACAGCACGATGTCCGGCTGCTCGTCGCGGATCACCCGGGTCACCTCGTCCAGGCTGAAAGCCATGTCTTCCGGGGTCGGACGATCGTCCGGGCCGCTGCCGTCGGGCAGGTCGTACCAGAACACATAACGTTTGCCCGCCAGGTACTGGAGGTTCCAGGTCATCACCTTGAGGGCCTGGCCGGGAACCAGCACCGGCGCCTCGGCGGTACAGCGCACGGGCAGGGTCTCGCGCTCTTCCGGGCGCCAGGTCAGGCTATAGACCAGCAGGGCGGCCAGGCCCGCGACAATCAGCAGGCCTGCCACCAGGTAACGTAATAGACGGGTCATGGGCCTCGGTTCAGTCTTTGGCGGAATTTTCACCGATCAGCATGTAGATTCGGAACAAGACGACGCAGCTGAACAGTTGCAGGAAACTGTGGGCGCTGTCGATGATCAGCATCAACACCGGGTTCTGCGGTGCCGGGTAGACACTCAGGCTCAACCCCTTGAGCAGCCAGAGTGGACCCATTACACACAAGATGCAGGTGAAGGTTAGCCAGAAGTGGCCACGGCTCAAGGCGAAGCTCTCCTTCATCGCCCGCAACGGCTCGCGCCCGCGCAGCACCAGCAGGTATTCGGAGAAGGCCAGGATCACGGTCAGCCAGATACCGGGAATGAAATACAGCGACAGGCCCAGCACGATGGCAATGGTATTGACCGCCGAGAGCAGCGCAAAGCGCGGCCACAGGCGCAGGGACATGGCCAGCAGATCGCGATTGGCTGGCGCTTCGCCACGGCTGCGGGCATCGAGAAACAGGATCAGCGCTGCCGTGTAGAGCGGATAGACCAGCAGTCCGGCCACCAAGCCATAGGCCGGTGAAGCATCCGGGCCCACAGCGTTGTCCAACACCTGCTGGAGCAAGGTTTCGAAGATCACCAGCGGCAGGCAGAGCAGGGCAATCTGGCGCAGGTTGCGCTGGAAAAAATACAGGGAATCGCGGATTACATTGAACGGGTTCATCGGTTGTCTATCGCGCAGGCTGAGGCAGAGCCACACTTTAACCGATGGCGCGGGCCGACACTCAAATGTAAACGTTAGGTAAGGACTATTGAAACTTCCAGTAACAACCCCATAACTGAGGGACGCCTGACCCGGTTGGGTCGAGGCGATCGATTTCTACCCGGCAATCTAATGAGGTCGCCATGAACAGCGAAGAGCAAACCCTGATCGATGGACTGTTTTCACGGTTGCAGCAAGCCGGAATGGACTCAGCCCCGCGTGACGCCCTGGCCGAGGCGCGGATCAAGGAACACCTGACTCGCCAACCGGCTGCACCGTACTACATGACCCAGTCGATCCTGGTGCAAGAGCACGCGATCAAGAGCCTCGACGAACAGAACAAGCAACTGCAGGCGCAATTGCAGCAGCTTCAGGACGAGTTGCAGCAGGCCCGTGCCCAGAGCGCCGCACCGGCGTCGAGCAGCGGTGGTTTCCTGTCGAGCATTTTCGGTGGCAGCCGCGATCCGGCTCCAGCGCCTGCACCGAGCAATTCCGGTGGCGGCTGGCGTGAGCCGGGGCGTCCTGGGTTCAATGCTCCGCCACCGCAGCAGAACTACAACACCCAGCCCAACTATCAGCAGCCTGCCTACGCCCAGCCTGCGCCACAGCAGGCGGCGCCCATGGGTAGCGGCTTCCTCGGTGGCGCGCTGAAAACCGCGGCCGGCGTGGCCGGTGGCGTGATGCTGGCGGAAGGCATCAGCAGCCTGTTCCATCACAACCAGCAGCAACCGCAGATCATCGAAGAAATCATCGAGCCGAGCCCGATGAGCAACAACGGTGGTGGCGGTGGTTGGGGCGATGATCAGCGTATGGCCAACAACGATTCCTGGGGCAGCAATAACAACCAGGGTGGTTTTGCCGACGCCGATTTCGATGACGACAGTTCCTCCTTTTCTGGCGACGACGACTCCTTCGTCTGACCCTCTGTTTGGGTGAACACAGCCCTGTAGGAGCAGGGCTTGCCCGCGAAGAGGCCCTTGAGGCCGCCAAAAGCTTCGCTGGCAAGCCATGCTCCTACAGGTTTTTGCGTGATTCGCCAAATCTGCGTTCGCCGCCTCAAGCCCATCAGAGGCCTGAAGCGCTGACACTTACCCCGCCGATTATTCGCTGAACCTTCCCCCGGGCTGGCATACTGCGCACCTAATCGCTTCCGAGCGCTCGTCATCACCCGCCAGTGCGCTTTTGCGCCATGAGGATTCGCGGTGAAGAAAATCGCTGTGTTCGCCGATGTGCAGAACCTCTACTACACCGTTCGCCAGGCCTATGGTTGTCACTTCAACTATGCCGCTCTGTGGGCTGATATCAGCCAGCGGGGAGAGATCGTCGAGGCCTACGCCTACGCCATCGATCGCGGCGACAGCAAGCAGCAGCAGTTCCAGCAGATCCTGCGCAACCTGGGTTTTACGGTGAAACTCAAACCCTATATCCAGCGCAGCGACGGCTCGGCCAAGGGCGACTGGGACGTGGGCATCACCATCGATATCATGGACGTGGCGCCCCATGTCGACGAAGTGGTACTGGCCTCCGGCGACGGCGATTTCGACCTGCTGCTCACGCGCATCATCGACAAGCACGGCGTCGAAGCCGTGGCCTATGGCGTGCCGGGGCTGACGGCCAATTCGTTGATCCGTGCCGCAAGCCGCTACGTGCCCATCGAAGGCACGTTGTTGTTGAAAAACTGAAACCGATTTTGCAAAGGGCTGGGCTTTTGGAACGTATTGCGGTCATCGACTTTGAAACCACGGGCATCACACCGAACGCGGGGTGCCGGGCCACGGAAATCGCCGTGGTCATCCTGGAACAAGGGCGCATCGTCGACCGTTACCAGAGCCTGATGAATGCCGGCGTGAGAGTGCCGGCCTTTATCGAACAGTTGACCGGCATCAGCAACGCCATGTTGCGTACCGCGCCGTCGGCGGAACGGGTGATGAACGAGGTCAACGAGTTTGTCGGTATGACTCCGTTACTGGCCCATAACGCCGCATTCGACCAGAAGTTCTGGGACTACGAATTGGGACGGATCAAGCGCACGCGTTTGCAGAATTTTGCCTGTTCGTTGCTGCTGGCGCGGCGCTTGATGCCGGCGGCGCCGAATCACAAGCTGGGTACGCTGACTGCGTTTGCCCGCTTGCCGCACACGGGGCAGGCGCACCGGGCCATGGCCGATGCCGAGATGGCGGCGAACCTGCTGGCGCATATGGCCGGCGAGTTGCGCGACAAGCATGGGGTACAGGTGTTGTCCCATGATTGGTTGTGCAAATTGCAGAAGGTGCCGGCGGCGAAGATCGGTGAGCATTTGAAGCGCTATCGGGGCGTCTGAAGACGCTGCTGTGATATTGCAATTTGTCGTGTGGTTTTTAGGAAATGTCGTACTGCGGGTGGCGATCTGTGCTGTCTTTTCCGAGCGGTGCAGTGACGTTAGCCTTTCTCCTGTCATCACCAAATCGGTGACAGGGCGTAGGAACCCTTGCAATTGACTCTTTCGATACTGAACAGCCACCATACTCGCTGGTTTTGTCGCCAGTGTTCCCCTCATGGTGGCCGTGCGCGGGCACGTTGATTCGTGGCCGAGTGTCCGAGAGAGCTCGGTTCCTACCCCGCGTACGGCTGCCACCCAAGTCCGTAGGAAGGCTTTTATGGCAGCTCCTTGAATCTCTCGGAGTATTCCAAAATGGAAAAAGTCATTCTCGAAAGCCACGCTGAAACCATACAAAAACATCTTGATGACGGCGCTGCTACTGATGCGTCAAAGCCGCTTGGTCTTGCCGTTAACATTGCTTTCGAACCACACATTTTTACCCGCCATCATCTAAAGCTCCGCGCCTTGCTCCTGCATGACGAAGCCTGGTTCTGCGCCCGTGATATCGGGCATCTGATGGGAATCGAGTGGCATGAACGCAAAGCCATCAAGCTCGATCCGGATCAGCGGCGAGTGCTGAAACTCAAGGGTAGCGGCCGATCTGAAGATCACCTGATGCTCAGCGAGTCCGGCGTCTACGCGATGTTGGTCTATCACTACCTGCCGGAAAATCGCCACCTGCGCCAATGGCTGACGCACCAGGTGCTGCCGATGTTGCGCGGCCAGCCGCAGCCGGCGTTGACCCAGGCGCCGAGCCTTGGAATTCTGGAATGGGATGGCGGTGCGTTGAGTCTGCTGCACTGGCGCAAGGAGCCGTGGATTCGTCTGCGTGATATGCCGCAGGTGGTGCCGGTCAGTGGGTGTGGCGGTGTTTGGTAGATAGCGATCGCGAGCAAGCTTGCTCCTACAGTTCTGCGTCGTTCGCGGACCTTGTGCACGACACAAATCCTGTAGGAGCAGGGCTTGCCCGCGATGGGGTGCGAAGCGCCCCCAGAACCGGTAAATGCGGACTATCAGGCAGCATGCCATCCCAGGTTTTTACGATTGCTTTCTGGCCCTGCGCTCACGCATTTCGTCTACGGTTAGAAACAATCCCTTCGCGTACTCGTCGGAGCTGATTGCCAGTAGCCGGGCAATTGCTATGGCGTTGTCCCTGCCATGGGGCCCGGCATCGTCGTCTGGATTTCCTAACGATGGCTCTTGTCGATTCAGATCGGGAACACCGGATTTCAGCTCGCTCATGATTGCACTCGCTTAGGTTTGCACCGGCGTCACTTTAAAAGACACTCACGCCCAACCATCAGCTTTTTGCTTTTCCATTCATGTCCAAATGCCCCAACGGCACCCGCCGCTCAATCGCGCTCGACAGCACAATCGAGGTCTTGCTGAAGCCGAACTGGGCAATCCGATTGATCAGTTGCTCCAGCTCCGCCATGCTTCCCACCGCGGCCTGCAGAATCACACAGGGATCCCCGGTCACCCGATGGCATTCGGTAATCTGCGGAATCTGCGCCAGGTCGTCATAGACCTGTTGCTTGCCATGCTGGTTGAGCCGCAACTCGATCACGCACTGGATCGGTAAACCGATCTTCGCCAGGTCCACCTTGGCTTGATACCCAGTGATCACTCCGCTGCTTTCCAGCTTTGCCACCCGCTCCGCCACCGCCGGCGCGGACAGGTTGACCTTGCGCGCCAGTTCGGCGAACGAGGCACGGCCATTGTCCAGCAGCTCACCCAGGATCAAACGGTCGTATTTATCCATCCACAGGCTCTCTATTGTGCGGGCTTTCGAAACAATGGTCGAAACCCCTGATATCCATGCTTTACAAAGTGTACTGGCCTTATAACACGGTTTTGTAACTTATTATTTTCCAGGCGCCTTTCTAGAATAAGCCTCCCTTGCCCTGCCTGGATCCGCCCCCCATGTCTGCCCCACGCCGTTTCCCGTTACCGCTGATCGGTGCTTTTTTTGCGTTGTATTTCATCTGGGGCTCGACCTACCTGGCCATTCGTATTGGCGTGGAATCCTGGCCACCGTTGATGATGGGCGGCATCCGTTTTGTGATCGCCGGCAGCCTGCTGTTTGCCTATCAACGTCTTCGCGGCGTACCGGCGCCGACCTGGCCGCAATGGAAAGGCGCGGCGGCCATCGGCGTGCTGCTGCTCAGTTTCGGCAATGGCGCGGTGACCCTGGCCGAACACATGGGCGTGGCCTCTGGCGTCGCCGCGCTGACGGTGGCCACGGTGCCGCTGTTCACCTTGCTTTGCGGCTATTTCTGGGGCAACCGCAATACCGGTCTTGAATGGGCCGGAATTGTGCTCGGCCTGATCGGTATCGCCCTGCTGAACATGGGCTCCAACCTGCAAGCCAGCCCGCTCGGTGCCGGCCTGCTGCTGTTGGCTGCCGCGACCTGGGCCTTCGGTTCGGTGTGGAGCAAGCACCTGCCGCTACCCCAGGGCGGCATGGCCAGTGCGGCGGAAATGCTGGTGGGCGGCGTGGTGTTGCTGATGGCCAGCTTTGTCCGCGGCGAGCGCCTGACCCAGATGCCCTCGACCGACGGCTGGATCGCCATGGCTTACTTGACCGTGTTCGGCTCGATCATCGCCTTCAACGCCTACATGTACCTGTTGAAGCATGTGCGCCCGGCGGCGGCCACAAGCTATGCCTATGTCAACCCGGCTGTGGCGGTGCTGCTGGGCATCCTCTTTGCCGGCGAGCACATCGGCTGGCAGGAGTGCATGGCCATGGGTGTGATCATCAGCGCCGTGGTGTTGATCGGTTTACCGCAGTGGCGCAAGCCGAAAGAGGCCTGACAGGGTAAACTGCCGCGCATTGCTTCACGGCGCTGACACTTTTTCCTACGGTATTTCCATGACATTCGCCACACTCGGCCTGATCGAACCCCTGACACGGGCCCTGGACACTCTGGGTTACCAGACCCCCACACCGATCCAGGCGCAGGCCATTCCCGCCGTATTGGCCGGTCGCGACCTGATGGCCGCGGCCCAGACTGGCACCGGCAAGACCGCCGGTTTTGCCTTGCCGCTGCTGCAGCTACTGACCCTGGAAGGGCCGAAGGTCACCGCCAACTCGGTGCGTTCGCTGATCCTGGTGCCGACCCGCGAGCTGGCCGAGCAGGTGCATGAAAGCGTGCGCCAGTACGCCGAGCACCTGCCGCTGAGCACCTATGCGGTGTACGGCGGCGTCAGCATCAACCCGCAGATGATGAAGCTGCGCAAGGGCGTCGACCTGCTGGTGGCGACCCCGGGCCGCCTGCTCGATCTGTATCGCCAGAACGCTCTCAAGTTCAACCAGTTGCAGACCCTGGTGCTCGACGAAGCCGACCGCATGCTCGACCTCGGTTTCCAGGAGGAGCTGGGCAATATCTACAAAGCCCTGCCGAAAAAGCGCCAGACCCTGCTGTTTTCCGCGACCTTCTCCGATGCCATCCGCCTGCTGGCCGGGCAGATGCTCAACGATCCGCTGAGCATTGAAGTCAGCCCGCGCAACGTGGCGGCCAACACCGTCAAGCAGTGGCTGGTGACGGTGGACAAGAAGCGCAAGCCGGAGTTGTTTGTGCACCTGATGCGCAAGCAGCACTGGAAGCAGGTCCTGGTGTTTGCCAAGACCCGAAATGGCGTCGACCAGTTGGTGGAAAAGCTCCAGGGCCTGGGTATCAATGCCGACGGCATCCATGGCGACAAACCCCAGGCTACCCGCCAGCGCGCCCTGGACCGCTTCAAGGCGAGCGAGATCCAGATCCTGGTGGCCACCGATGTGGCGGCCCGTGGCCTGGACATCGAGGACCTGCCGCTGGTGGTCAACTTCGACCTGCCGATCGTGGCCGAGGACTACATTCACCGGATTGGTCGTACCGGCCGTGCCGGCGCTACGGGTGAGGCGATTTCCCTGGTCTGCGCCGATGAGGTGAATCTGCTGTCAGCCATCGAGACCCTGACTCGTCAGACTCTCAAGCGCCAGGACGAAGCCGGTTTCGAACCGGATCACCGGGTGCCGGACACCGATGCCTCGGGCAGCGTGATCAAGAAACCGAAGAAGCCGAAAAAACCGAAGGCCGCCGGTGGCAAGCGCAACCTGGGCAAGTGGGTCGACAGCGGCGAGAAGCCGGAAGATGTGGTGCAGTCGATCAAACCGGTGCGCAAGGTGCCGGTGTTCAATACCGGGCCGCGCAAGCGCAAGCCGTAAGGCGAGCATCGATGCCGTGTTGGCTCCAGGGTCAACACGGTCATTGTAGGCGCCGGCTTGCTGGCGATGGCGTCCTTGAAATTGATGCAAGGCTCAAGGGCCTCATCGCCAGCAAGCCGGCTCCTACAGTTGTGTGCGTTATCCTGGAATGACCTTGTCTCGGCTCCGCTGCCGCAACCACTCCAATATCCCTTGTCCCGCCACCCGCCCGCTGGCAAAGCAGGCCGTGAGCAGGTAGCCGCCGGTCGGCGCTTCCCAATCAAGCATTTCGCCCGCACAGAACACCCCGGGCAAGGCCTTGAGCATCAATCGCTCGTCCATGACCTCGAACGGTATGCCCCCGGCGCTGCTGATGGCCTCGTCCAGCGGCCGCGCCTTGACCAGCGTCAGCGGCAGGGCCTTGATGGCGCTGGCCAGACGCGCCGGGTCGGCAAAGGTCTCGGCATCGGTCAGCTCCCGCAGCAACGCGGCCTTGATTCCGTCGATCCCCAACTGGCTGTGCAGGTGCTTGGCCATGGAACGTGAGCCGCGAGGTTTGGCCAGCGCGGCCTGGACCTTGTCCACAGGCTTGCCGGGCAGCAGGTCGATCTCGATCGTCGCCTGGCCTTGCTGGTTGATCTGCTCGCGAATCGGCGCGGACAGCGCGTAGATCAGGCTGCCTTCGATGCCGCTGGCGGTGATCACGCATTCCCCCAGGCGCGGCGTGTCGTGGGGCAGGGCGATGGCGACGTTCTTCAGTGGCGCACCGGCGAACTTGCCGCGCAGAACCTCGCTCCAGGCCGCGACGTCGAAGCCGCAGTTGCTCGGTTGCAAGGGGGCGACCGTCACGCCCTGTTGCTCAAGCAGCGGTAACCAGGCCCCGTCGGAGCCCAGTCGCGCCCAGCTGGCGCCGCCCAATGCGAGGAGCGTGGCGTCGGGGCGCAAGGTTTTTTCGCCCTCCGGGCTGTGGATAACCAGGCTGCCGTCGCGCCAGCCCAACCAGCGATGGCGGGTGTGGATAACTACCCCGGCTTCCCGCAGGCGCTTGAGCCAGGCGCGCAGCAGCGGGGCGGCTTTCATATCGCTGGGGAAAACCCGGCCGGAGCTGCCGACGAACGTAGTTATCCCCAGGCCGTGAATCCATTCGCACAGTGCATCGGCACCAAAAGCTCGGAGCAACGGAGCGATGTGGGGCGCACGTTCGGCGTAGCGGGAGAGAAACGCCGGGTAGGCTTCGGAATGGGTGATGTTCATGCCGCCGACGCCGGCCAGCAGGAACTTGCGTCCGACCGAAGGCATGCCGTCGTAGAGGTCGACCTGGATACCCGACTGGCTCAGGACCTCGGCGGCCATCAGGCCGGCGGGGCCGCCACCGATAATGGCAACGTGAGGGGTGGTGTCAGGGGTTGGCTGGGTCATGGCGGGCGGCGAATTGGCTGAACGAGCCGGGCATTCTACGTTTTTCCACTGAGGATGTGGTGTCCGCGGACCCTTGGGGCTGGCTGGTTGTTGTCCCCCGATCCTGTGTTTGACGCGGACTCG